>DASXSZ010000051.1:0-2586 GCA_036505735.1 Solirubrobacterales bacterium | reverse complement strand
TGGGGCCGGTGAACCCGCTGGCCGAGCAGGAGTACTCCGATGCCCTCGCTCACGTCGGCGAGCTCGAGGAGCAGCGGCAGGATCTGGAGTCGGCGCTCGCGGAGCTCCAGGGCCTGATCCGCGACACCGACCGCAAGATCCGGGCCGCCTTCGAGGAGACCTTCGAGGCGACCGAGCGGAACTTCGAGGAGCTGATCGAGCACCTCTTCCCCGGCGGCCGCGGCCGCCTGCGCCTGGTCGGCGAGCCCGGCCCCCGGCTGGTGCTCGGCGGCGGGGACACCACCGATGAGACCGCTCAGGGTGGCGAGCCCGAACCAGACCCTGCGGCGCCCGGAGTCGAAGACGAGGACGCCGCAGGCACTGGTGTAGAGATCGAGGTGACTCCCGCCGGCAAGGCGACCCGCCGTCTGTCGCTGCTCTCGGGCGGCGAGAAGGCGCTGGTCGCGCTCGCGTTCGTGTTCGCAGTCTTCCTCGCCCGCCCCTCGCCGTTCTACATCCTGGACGAGGTCGAGGCGGCACTGGACGATGCGAACATCGACCGCTTCCTCCAGCTCGTGCGGCGGTTCTCCGGCCGGGCCCAGTTCGTGATCGTCACCCACCAGAAGCGGACGATGGACGCCGCCGACATCCTCTACGGCGTCAGCATGGGCGGGGACGGCGTGACCAAGGTGGTCTCGCGCAAGATGCCGAGGGACGAGCTCGGGCTCGCCGACGTTCCGGAGGAGGCCGCGAAGGCCGCCTAGCTACGGCGCCCTCCCGCCAACGGGGCTCGCCGCTACCCTGCGCCGCCGTGGCGAGCAGCTGGCAAGAGGCGTTCGATCTCGGCGATCGCGAGCTGCCCGCGGACGAGCCGCAGGAGGAGCGCCCCGGTGTCTTTAGCCGTCTCCGTGAGGGGCTCTCCCGCAGCCGCCAGGCGCTCACCGCCGAGCTGTCATCGAGCTTCGCCGAGCGGATCGATGAGGCGACCTGGGAGCGCCTCGAGGAGGCCCTGATCCTCGCGGACGTCGGAGCCAAGACCACCGCGGCCGTGGTCCGGCGGCTCGAGGATGAGGTCGAGGCCGGAGAGCTGACGGGGGGCGAGGGCCTGCGGGACCGGCTGATTGCGGTCCTCGCCGAGACCGCGTCACCGGGCGGTGAGGACGGCACCCGAATCCACCTGCGCGAGCGTCCGTCTGTCCTGATGGTGGTCGGTGTCAACGGCACCGGCAAGACCACGACGATCGGCAAGATCGCCTGGCATCTCCAGAAGGAGCTGGGACTGGACGTGATCGTCGCGGCCGCTGACACCTACCGCGCCGCCGCGGTCAATCAGCTCGCCGAGTGGGCGGATCGCGCAGGCACGCAGATCGTTCGCGGCAGCGAGGGCGGCGACCCCGGAGCCGTGGCGTTCGATGGCGTCGCCGCCGCGCAGGCACGCGGCGCGGACGTCGTGATCTGCGACACGGCGGGGCGGCTCCATACGCACGGCAACCTGATGGAGGAGCTCGCCAAGGTCCGCCGCGTGATCGCCAAGCAGCTCCCCGACGCGCCCCACGAGACGCTGGTCGTGATTGACGCGACGACCGGGCAGAACGGGGTGCGCCAGGCCCAGGAGTTCGCCAAGTCAGTCGACGTGACGGGCGCGGTCCTCACCAAGCTCGATGGCAGCGCCAAGGGCGGAGTGGCGCTGGCGATCGCCTCCGAGCTCGGCATCCCGGTGAAGCTGATCGGGATCGGCGAGTCGCTCGAGGACCTGCGCCCTTTCGACGCCGAGCAGTTCGCCCGGGCGCTGATCGAGGAGTAGCCCCGAGTCGACCGCCGTTACCCGGGGTGCAAGCGGTCTCGCAGGTCGACTCGCGATTCGGTGAAGCCTGTCGACATGCCATCGGGAGGTACCAGATTCCTCGCCCTGCTCGGGGTGATCGCGGGGCTGCTGCTCGCGCTGCCGGCCACGGCGAGCGCCGGTAGTGCCAACATCGCGGCTCTCCAGGTGGCGATGAGCGCGCTCGGGCTCTACTCGCATCCGATCGACGGGATCAGCGGGCCGTGGACGCAACAGGCGGTGCGCACCTTCCAGTCTCAGCACGGGCTCGCTGCGGACGGCGTCGCGGGCCCGCAGACACGCGCTGCGCTGGGGAAGCGCGGCAAGCCGAATTTGGGCGCCCGCCCGCTGCACGAGGGCCAGCGCGGTTGGGACGTCGCCGCGCTTCAGTTCCTGCTGCATGAACGTGGCTTCGAGCCCGGCGGCTTCGACGGCGGATTCGGGCCAAACACCGAGAACGCCGTGCGCCGCTACCAGGCCGCCGCGCGCCTCGACGTCGACGGCATCGCCGGTCCCAGCACCCTGAACGCGCTCCGGGGAAGCCAGCTCGTGGCGGCGAACCCAATCGGCCCGGTCCGCTTCTTCCGGCCGGTGCCCGGCCCGATCGGAGACCGCTTCGGCTGGATCCCGCCGGGGCGGTGGCATACCGGATTGGATTTCCCCGAGCCGAAGGGCACACCGATCCACGCCGGAGGTCGCGGCGTCGTCTCCTTCGCGGGCCTCAACACCGGCGGCTACGGCAACCTCGTCGTGGTAAGCCACCGGCTCGGGTTCGAGACCTGGTA
>DASXSZ010000050.1:0-5098 GCA_036505735.1 Solirubrobacterales bacterium | reverse complement strand
ACCGCGAGGACGACATCGTTGACGGTGCCTCCCAGGGCGTCCTTGATCCGCTTGAAGTCGCCGAGCTCGGCCCTCGCCCAGGCGAACCTGCGGTGGGAGCCGATCTCGGCGTTGAGCGGGACATCGGGGGCGGGGTTGGTGAAGTTCCAGGCGACCTCGGCGAGGGCCTCCCCGGCCTCAACGACGCGGCGCGTAGTGCGCACGGGGTTGCTGGCGGCCCGGATCGCCCGCCGCGCCAGCTTGAAGGGGCTCTCGCTCACCTCAGCAAGCCCCCGTGCCGCCAGCTCGGCGGAGGAGGGGGGAGGCCGAGGGATCCAGTCGCGGTCCGGCTCGATTGGCTCTGGCACTGGCTTCACGTCGAATAGCACCGTCGCGATGTCGACGCCCGCGACCCCGTCGACCAGGGCGTGGTGAGTCTTGGTCACGATGGCGAAGCGATTTCGTTCCAGCCCTTGGACCAGCCACAGCTCCCAGAGCGGCTTGGAGCGGTCCAGCGCCTGTGAGAACAGCCTGCCGGCGATGTTTCGCAGCTGCTCCTCGGAGCCTGGGGAGGGGAGCGCCGAGTGCCTGACGTGATAGGCGAGATTGAAGTTCGGGTCGTCGATCCAGAACGGCCTGCCCGTCTCGACCGGCGGGAAGGCGAGCTTCTGCCGGAAGCGCGGAACCAGGTGCAACCGGCTCTCCACGTGCCCGAGGAAGTCGTCGTAGGCGGGCGGCGGGCCCTCGAAGATCAGGATCGCGCCGACGTGCATGTGCGCATTCGACGTCTCGTTCGTCAGGAACGACGCGTCGATCGAGCTCAGCCTTTCCATGTGTCCCTGTGCCATACCCGCGGCAAGCCTAGCCGCTCGATGGCGAGGCACGGCCGCTACCCTTCGCCCGGGCGTGCAGTCCACCTCCGCAGACACCAAATTGGGCCCCTCGAGGGTCCTGCTCGCGGCGCCGCGCGGCTACTGCGCGGGCGTCGATCGCGCCGTGCAGACGGTGGAGCACGCGCTCGACCTCTACGGCGAGCCGATCTACGTCCGCAAGGAGATCGTCCACAACAAGCACGTCGTGCACGAGCTCGAGAAGCGTGGCGCGATCTTCGTCGAGCAGGAGACCGAGGTCCCCGAGGGGCAGATGGTCGTCTTCTCGGCGCACGGGGTCGCCCCGAGCGTCCATGAGAACGCCGAGAAGCGGCGCCTTCGCACGATCGACGCGACCTGCCCGCTGGTCACCAAGGTCCACGTCGAGGCCCGCAAGTTCGCTCAGGAGGGCTACACGATCGTCCTGATCGGCCACGAGGGACACGAGGAGGTGGAGGGGACCACGGGCGAGGCCCCCGAGAACATCGTCCTCGTCCAGACGGAGGCGGACGTCGACGACCTCGAGGTCGACGACCCCGATCGGATCGCCTACATCACCCAGACCACCCTCTCCGTCGACGAGACCAGCTCGATCATCGCCCGGCTGAAGGAGAAGTTCCCGAACGCGGTCGGGCCCAAGACCGACGACATCTGTTACGCGACCACCAACCGCCAGTACGCCGTCAAGGAGCTGGCGCGCGAGTGCGACCTGGTCCTCGTGATCGGCTCGACCAACTCGTCGAACTCCAACAGGCTGGTCGAGGTCGCGCGCGAGCACGGCGCGGCTTCCCACCTGATCGACAACCACCTGCAGGTCGACGAGGCCTGGCTCGACGGCGTTGAGACGGTCGGGATCACCTCGGGAGCGAGCGCGCCGGAGGAGCTGGTCGAGCGGCTACTCACGTTCTTCCGCGAGCGCGGCGCGACCGACGTCTCGGAGCTCCGGACGGTCGACGAGGACGTCCGCTTCATGCTTCCCGGCGAGATCCGCGCGGAGCTCGCCGGCTCGGGCGCCTAGCCGCCCACCGGCCGCCGCCCAGCTTGCACGATTGTGATCCTGCCCGCGGTGGCGGGGCGGTTCTGGCTCAGGGCGTCCCGCCGGTCAGGCTGACGAACGCGTACCACGCAGGCTTCGGCGAGAGGTCGCTTGTGAACAGGCCTGTGTGTTCAACCCAGAACCCGCCCGGGCCGTCGCGCCACGAGTACCAGACCACCCCGGCGAGATGCAGCCGCTTGCGGTTGGCCGCCAACAGCTTGTAGGTCTTCCGCAGGTACGTGGCCTGACGGGACGGGGTCACGGCCACGGTGGAGGCACCCCCGGTTATGGAGACGCCTCCGGTTGCCCAGCCAATCTCCGTGATCCAGAGCTGCTTTCGCCCGTCGTGGAAGTGGGACATGATCTCTCGGGTCAGCAGCAAATCCCGCAGCGCCTTACGCGGCGTACCCGCGTACGGGTGCACGCTGACCGCGTCGAAGAGCCGCTTGCCGCCGGCCCGGTAGATCCCCGGCAGGTACTTGACGAGGCGGACCCCGTTGCGGCCGTTCGGCTTCATGAACAGGCCGGAAAGGAGGATCTTGGCGCTCGGGTCGGCGCTCTTGATTTTGTCGTGGGTGACCCGCAGCAGGCTGACATACTGCTTCGCGCGCGGCTTCGGGTACCAGAAGTTCGGCGTGTTAACTTCGTTCCACAGCTGCCAGTGCGTGATCGGCATCCTCGGGATCTCGGGGTGCTCGGCCCAGAAGCCGCCCTTCTTTCCGTAGCGCAGCGCGGCCGCGTGAACGAAGGCGCCGAAGTCGTCCATGTACTGCCTGGCCGGCGGGTAGTTGGTCTGCGCCGCGGCCCACGCCGGGGAGCTGTAGATGGTCGGCAGGACCCGGATCCCGTTCTGCGCCGCGGGGCCGACGATCGCGTCGTAGTGGCTCCAGTTCAGCGGAGCCCCCGGCGCGGGCTGCACGGCGCCCCAGACGAAGTTGACGCGGAGGGTCCCGACCTTGCCGGCGCCCATCCGGGCGATCTCGCTCGCGTCGGGATCGTTCGCGGAGATGACCCCGTAGAAGGAATGCGGTGCCCTGGCGAGCGCGCCCGGGGCGAGCAGCAGACAGATCAGCAGGGTCGTCGCGATGACGAAGCGGCGCAAGTCAGTCTCCTTTCTTCATGTGGCCTTGCCCCGCCGGTGACGATCTCTCCATCGGGCGTCCGGGAGGAGGCCGCCTCGACGGGGCCGGGTCCCGTTCGTGTTCCCATTCGAGCTCGGCGAGGCGCCGCCGTCTCAGGGTCATTCCGATCGCGGCGCCGATCAGAGCAGCACGTTCGATCGGGCTCAGCAGGACACTACCGGAGCTCGCCCCCGGTCCCGGACCCGAACGAAAGACGACCCAAGGCCCAGAACCTGATCCCTAGGCCGCGGAACTCGCCCAGCTCGCCGCGCCCGGAAAATCACACCTCTAAGCGGTAAAGAGGGGCTCCACCTAGCCGTCGGCGCGCAACCAGACCGACCAGGGCCGGATCGACTCGATCGTCAGCAGGTCCTCGGGCCACGGGTCCTCGGCGAGAGTGGCGCGGAGCGTCGCCTCGTCGTCGGCGTCGATGATGAGCAGGGTGTTCTCGCCGTCGCCCTCGCCGATCGGGCCGCCGAGGACGATGAAGCCGTCCTCGGTGAGCCGGTCCATGAACTCGGCGTGCTCGTCCCAGCCGGCCTGCTCGCGGCGCCCGCGGGAGTGATCCCACTCAGGGCCCTTGCCACGCTCGACCAGGTAGTAGTCGGCCACCAGGCTGAGCGTACGCCCTAGGCCGGGACTCCCGGCGGGAATTGAACGGAGTAGACGCGGATGCCGGGCGAGGGCTCGATCTCGATGGCGTGCCGCTCGCTGTGCTCGTGGGCTGCCAGCTCCTGCAGGCCCGCGTGCTCGACAACGACGATCTCCCGCTGCTCTCCGTCGATGGTGATCGCGATCTCTCCCTCGCCGTCGGTCGCCGCATATGCGCCGCCGGCCTCGTAGTCGAGTTGCAGGGATCTCTCCTCGTCGGTCCGGATCCAGGGCTCCTCGGTGGATCCGCCGGGGAAGACCTCGGGGGTGGGGGGGACCACCTTCGCGTCCGGGACGTCGGACGGTCGGATCGGCTCGACGAGCGGCGGCCACTCGTGGTCCCCATTCGTCTCAGGGAGCACCTCCCGGATCGCCTCCTCGGTGCCGTCGTAGTCGCCCTCGCCGAGGTGGTACCAGCGCAGCGCCCCGCCCCGTCCCCAGAGGAAGAGCGCGGGCCAGCCGTGGGGCTCATAGAGGCGCCAGACGCGGAACTCGGAGTCGAGCGCGATGGGCCACTCGATCCCGAGCCGCTCAGCGCCGTCGGTGACCACAGCCGGGCTCTGCGTGAAGGGGAAGCGCGGCGAGTGAATCCCGATCATCGCCAGCCCGTCCCCCGCGTAGCGCTCGTGCCAGGCACGCAGGTACGGGAGCGTTCGGACCGAGTTGAGCTGCGCCAGGTCGAAGAAGTGCACCAGCGCCGGGCCGGTGGCGACCAGTCGGTCGATCGACTCCACAGGCTCGCCCACCCAGTCCAGGTCAGCCGGGAGGGGAGGGACGGCGATGTCCGGCCGCGGGGGTCGCAAGCAGCTGAGGGTATGCTCCCGGCGTCCCCGAGGAAGGAGTCGTCGCTGTGAGCAGATCGCTTTGGGAGCGGATCGAGGAGAGTCGGGCCCGTCACAACGTGCTCGAGCACCCCTTCTACGTGCGGTGGTCGGCCGGCGAGCTCAGCCATGAGGAGCTCGCCCGCTACGCAGGCCAGTATCGCCACGCGACCGAGGCGCTCGCTCGCCTCTGCAGGCAGGCCTCGGAGTCGGCGCCCGATCGGCATCGCGACGAGATCGCGCTGCACGCCGTTGAGGAGGAGGCCCACGTGGGCCTCTGGGATGGTTTCGTCGAGGCAGCTGGAGGCGAGATCGGCGCCGAACCCACACCGGAGACCGCTGAGTGCGTCACCGTCTGGACGGCCGGAGAGGCCTACCTACCCCGGCTCGCCCGCATGTATGCGATCGAGAGCGGGCAGCCGGAGATCTCCCGCATCAAGCGTGAGGGTCTCTCCCGCCACTACGGGATTGACGGGGGGACGGGCAGCGAGTACTTCCGGGTTCACGAGGAAGCCGACGACGCCCACGCCGAGGAGTCACGCCGGCTGATCGAGGAAGCGATGACCCCCGACGACGAGGACGCCGTGGTGGAGGCGGCCGAGTCGGCGTTCCGCGCCAACT
>DASXSZ010000049.1:0-14321 GCA_036505735.1 Solirubrobacterales bacterium | reverse complement strand
GCCACGCCGTCCTCTTCATCGCCTTCGCCTTCACCGTGATGGCCGATCCGGTCTCATCGATCGCCTATGCGATCGAGTCGGCCCTCCGCCATCTCGACGGCAACCTCGGCGACCTCCTCCTGACCATGGGCCTCGTGATCGCCACGATCGCGGTGATCGCGGCCACTTACCACCAGCTGATCCGGCGCTTCCCGGAGGGCGGCGGTGGCGCGAGGAGCGTCGGCACGGCCTATGGCGAAGCCTGGGCTTTCATCCCCCTCGGCGCGCTGCTGGTTGACTTCGTGATCACGGTGGCGATCAGCTGCGCGGCGGGGGCCTCGGCGATCATCGCCTATGTCCCCGGCCTCGAGGCCGAGCGGGTTCTGCTGGCGCTCGTGCTGACGTCATTGGTGGCGGCCGGGATCTCCTTCGGCCACCGTGGCAGGATCGGGTTCGCGGTGGCGACGCTGCTCTTCCTGCTCCTGGCAGCGATCATGATCGTCGCCGGTGCCTTCGGACCCGCCCAGGCCCCGGTCAACGAGCAGGCCCATGCCCCGCTCGTCGGGGACGCATCGTTGATCCCGGCGCTGCTGGCCATGCCGCTGGCGATGGCGCTCGCGACCGGCATCGAGGCGCCCTCCGACGCGATCGCGCAGCTCGGCGGCCTCGATCGGACCGAGCGGCGGCGGTTCGGGCAGTGGACGATCTGGCTGACGGTGGGGATAGTCGGCGTGCTCACCATCGGCATTTCGACGCTCGCCGTCACGCAAGGGGTCGGCCTGCCGCCGTCCGACTCAACGCTGCTGGCCGAGATTGCCCGGAGCAGCGTCGGCGACGGGGCGGTCTTCGCCTCCTTCCAGGCGGCGAGCGCCCTGCTGCTGCTGGCCGCCGCTGCCTCCTCCTACCTGGCCGCGTCGGGCCTGCTCAAGGCGCTCGCACTGGTCGGGGCGAACCGACACGACGGTGGCCTGGTGCCGGCCCGCTTCGCCCTGCTCAACCGTTTCCACGTCCCGCCCTGGGGGATTCTGGTCGTCCTGCTCGCCTCAGCGGCCCTCATCGCGATGGCGGGAGGCCGCGATCAGGAGATCGTCCGCTACTACGCCGTCTCGGTGTTCGCAGGCTTTCTCGGCGCCACGGTCGGATGCGCCCGCCTCTCCCACCGCGACGGCAAGCGGGGTGAGCTCGCTGTCAACTTGATCGGCGTGGCCGTCGTCACCTTCGTTCTGGCGCTGAACGTGGTCCGGCCGGCGGGAGTGATCGTGTTGAGCGCCGCCGGGCTGGTGGCCGGCTACCTGTACGCGATCTGGGTCAGGCGAGGTCGACCGTCGGGTGTGGCCGAGGCGGAGATCAAGGCCGAGGCGGAGGCGGCGAAGGCGCCGCTGCTCACCGGCCACTAGGGACGGGCACGGCTATCTCGCGGCGACCGTTCGTGTGCGCAGGCAGGGGCGGCTCGTGCGACGCGGCGGCGCCCGTCGGGTCGTGCTCGACCACGACGCGGCATGGCCGGTGCGCCAACACGTATCTCGTGGTCGGGCCGAGCAGGCGCTCCTCGCTCGGCGCGTGCTCGGTGGAGATGTAGATCAGGTCCGAGCGCCGCTCCTCGGCCTCCTCGACGATGGTCCGGCCCGGGTTGCGCGTGCGAACCAGGCGGCAGCGCACCCGGCACCCGGCGACCTTGGCCTGCATGCGGGCCACCTCCAGCACTCGCCTTGCCTCGGCCTCCTCCTCTTCCAGGCCTCCATCGAGCGGCAGCTGGCCCGGGACCTTGAGCACGTAGACGGCCTCCACCGCTGCGTCCGGGCCGACCAGCTTCGCGGCGCGCGCCATCGCCTCGTTGTCGACGCTCGTGCCTAGGATCGGGACCAGCGCCGAGTGGTAGGAGACCTCGACGAACCCGACCGGGCGCTCGGGCCGCTCGATCCGGTACTGCTCCTTGGGATCGAGGCCCTGCCGGCGGCGGTAGAGGAAGTAGCCGGCCATACCCGCAACCATCCAGGCGGTTCCGACGATCCTCGCCTCCTGGTGCAGGGCGACCACCGAGGCGAAGGCGATCCCGGTGCCGATGGCGCCGAGGACGGCGGTCATTGGGACCGGCTTGCCGCCCCAGCTGATGTTCCACGGCGCGCGGTACGGCCGATCGCGGAGCGGGTCCTTGAGCCGCAGCGCGATGATCGCGATGTGCGCGGTCGTGAAGGAGAGCATCGCGCCGAAGGCGTAGAGGTTGCCCAGGAAGTCGGTCTCCCCCGGGATGATCAGCAGGATCGCGATCAGCGAGAAGAACGCGATGGTGAACCAGGGTGTGCGGTAGCGCGGGTGGAGGCGCGAGAAGAGGCTGGGCAGCTGCCGGTGCTCGGCCAGTGACCAGGAGAGACGGGAGATCCCGATCAGGCCCGCGTTGGTGGCGATGATCAGGATGGTCGCGGCCAGGGCACCGATGTAGTAGCGAGCCGCCGTCAGCAGCGTGCCGTGGAGGTGCAGTGCCGAGACGATCCCGAGCACGGGGTCGTCCTTGTAGGTCGTCCCGAGCGCCGTGGAGTAGTGCCCCGCCGAATCCTGGGTGACGGGGAGAGCCGACATGGAAATGATCGAGATCCCGGCGAACAGCCCGATCACAGCGATCAGCACGTAGTTGACGGTGCGCGGCACCTGCTCGCCCGGGTCCTTGGCCTCCTCGGCCATGTTGGAGACCGTCTCGATCCCGGTGTAGGCGATCATCGAGATCGAGATTGCGAAGAGCAGCTGGGAGTAGCTCGGCGCCGTGCCGAGGTGCACCTGGCTGACCATCAGCGACGGGTTGAGGATCACGATCGCACCGAGAACGACCAGGGCGACCTGGGTCAGCAGGTCGGTGACCGCCAGGAAGATGTTGAGCTTGGTCGACTCCCCGAGCCCGCGGATGTTGAGTAGTGCCAGGATCGCCACTACCGCGGCGCCGCCCAGCACATCCCACGGGCCATGGCCCAACGCGGGCCAGAACGCCCCCAGGTAGTGGGGGACGAAGAAGGCGCTGATCGCGACCGTGATGATGTAGTCGAGCGAGAGGCCCCAGCCGGCGAAGAAGGAGACGACCTCGTTGAATGCGTGGCGGGCGAAGGACGACGAGCCGCCCGCCTCCGGGAACATCGACGCGCCCTCGGCGTAGGTCTTCGCCGTCAGCGCGAAGAGGCCGCCGGCGAAGATAAAGACGACCGGCGTCAGGCCGAGGGCGTGGGCCGCGACCAGCCCGAGCGCGTAGTAGATCGACGAGCCGACGTTGCCGTACGCGGTGGCGAACAGCCCAGCCGTCCCCACCGACTTCTTCAACCCGCGTTCCTTGAGCTCGGCCATGGATTCTCAATTCCATGGTCGGGAGCGACCCGCTAAGCGCCCGCTAAGTACGCACCGCGGGGCGTAGAGATTTCGCTAAATCTGGCTCCAGAGGGCCAAATCCGGGGTCTCGGCATCTACGGTGGGTCGAGGTGTGCCGGGAAGCCTGGTCGGCGTCGTTTCGGCGTTCGACGAAAGGCTCGACATGACTCTCCCCGGTTCACTCGCAAGGCGCGACGGCCATCGGGCCCGGACCCCGGTCGTCCCTCGCTTTCTCGCCTTCGTCCGGGCGCCGATGCTCGATGCCGAGCTCGCCGCCGGCATCCGCCCCTCGGCCTCCACGGCCCATCAGCTCCGAGCGAATCACCTCCGGCGGATCCGGGTCAGGCGTCGCATCGCCATCGCGCTGAATCGAGCGGTCGACGACGCGAATTGCCCGGTTCGCCACGGAACGCCGCAGGCGCCCCTCAGCCGCGAGGCGGTTCGCTGCTGCTGCGCGGAGATCCGGGAGCTGGCAGCCCTGGTCGCCAGCCTGGAGAACCCGCGCATCCAGGGGGTCGCGATCGCCTTCCAGCTGGCGTTCGACGGCAGCGGGCCGCTGTTCTTCCGGCCGGATCCGCCGGACGGGACCGAGCGGCTGGCGAACACCGTCCGGGCGGCGCGCAGCGCCCTCCGGGTCTCGGCGGACTTCGAATGAGCCCGAGCACTGAGACTCGCTCAAAGAGCGCGAGTGCGGCCTCCGCGGACGGGCTCGCCTGGCCTGTTCGCGTAGTCAGGCGGCCCGGCAGGGCGATGCTCTTCTTCGCCTTCGCCTTCGCGGTGATGGCCGATCCCGTTTCCTCGGTCGCCTACGCGATCGAGGCAGCACTGCGGGCACTCAACGGCCATCTCGAGCTGCTGTTGCCGACAATGGGGGTCGTGATCGGGATCATCGCCCTGGTCACGGTCAACTACTGGCAGCTGGTCCGCGCGTTTCCCGAGGGCGGGGGCTCTCCAGAGGCCGCCGGCAAGGCCTTCGGCGAGGAGTGGTCCTTCCTGCCGATCGGCGCCCTGATCGTCGATTTCGCGCTGACCATCGCGATCTCGATCGCCGCCGCGGGGAGCGCCCTGATCGCCTACGTCCCCGCGCTGGCGCCGGAGCGGATCCCGCTCGCCATGGCGCTGGTCGCGCTGGTCGCCGGCCTGACCTGGTTCGGCCACGGCGGGCGGCTGGTCTTCGCGCTGATGACCAGCCTCTTCATCGTCGCCGGCGTCGTCGTGCTGGCCGCCGGCTGGATCTCGCCCGCCTCCACCCATGGGAGCGCCCCCATCACCGGCTCCGCCAGCCCGGCCCTGGTGGCGGTGATCCTCGCCTTCCCGGTCGCGATGGCCCTCGCCACGGGCACAGAGGCGCCCGCGACCTCGATCGCCCAGCTCGGCCAGCTCGACAACCGGGGGCGGTCGCGGTTTGGGCGCGGCACGCTCGGGCTGACCATCCTGATCGTCGGGGGTCTCACGCTCGGGCTGACCGCTCTGGCGGTCCACCTCCACGTCGGGATCCCGGGCAGCGATGACACCCAGATCGCGAACCTCGCCAAGACCGCCGTCGGTGGAGGCGCGCTCTTCGGCTTCTTCCAGCTCTCGAGCAGCGTCCTGCTGCTGGCCGCGGCGGCCTCCTCATTCCAGGCCGGGCCGGGCCTGCTCAAGGCGCTCGCCAGGACCTGGCCCGACGGCTCGCCCGGCCTACTCCCCGGCCGGCTCGCGCGCGTCAACGAACACCACACGCCGGTTCTCGCCGTAGTCGTCTACGCGTTGATCTCGGTGGTGATCATCCTCGCCGCCAGCGGCCAGGAGCAGGAGCTGGTGCTCGTCTACGCGGTCGCGGTGTTCGTGAGCTTCCTCGCCGGCCTGCTGGCGATGGCCCGCTTCTCACGCCGCCAGGGCAAGAGGGCGCTGCTGGCGGTCAACCTGATCGCCGCGCTGGTCGTCGCCTTCACGCTGGTGGTCAACCTGGGGCGCGGCTATCCGCTGATCTCGATCGCCGCGACGGTGCTGATCGGCGGGTTCCTGCAGTACCGCTGGGTGCGCGCCGGCAGGCCGCGCGGGATCGAGTCGGTCGAGCGCAGCGCCGAGGCCGACGACTGAGGGCTTACTCCTCGACTTGGAGGCGATAGCCGATCCCGGGCTCGGTGATCACGTAGCGAGGATTGGCGGGATCCGGCTCGATCTTCGCCCGGACGTGGGCGAAGTGGACGCGCAGATAGTGGGTCTCGTCCTCGTAGCCCGGGCCCCAGACCTCCTGGAGAAGCTGGCGGTGGGTGACGAGGCGTCCGGGGTGCTGGGCAAGTCGGCTGAGCAGGTCGAACTCGATCGGGGTCAGGTGGACATCCTCCCCCGCACGGCGAACGGAGCGGTCGGCCAGGTCGATCTCCAGATCACCGATCCGCACCGGCGCGTCACCTTCCTCGCTCCGCCGCCGCAAGACCGCGCGCATCCGGGCGAGCAGCTCCTCTGAGCCGAACGGCTTGGTGACGTAGTCGTCGGCGCCGGCGTCGAGCGCGCGGACCTTCTGCTCCTCGTCGCCGACCGCCGAGAGGACGACGATCGGGAGGCTGCTCCAGCGCCTGATGTCCGCTGTGACCTCGACTCCGTCGCCGTCAGGCAGGACAAGGTCGAGCACAATCGCGTCGGGGGGCCGCACCGAGACCGAGTCGAGGGCCTCCTTCTTGGTCGTCGCCTCCTCCACCCGGTAGCCGGCGTTCTGGAGGATGACTTTCAGCCCGCGCACGATCTGTGGCTCGTCGTCGACGACGAGCACGCGGGCCTCACCGGCACTCATCCGACGGTCGCCGGCTGCTCGGCGATCGGAAAGGAGACCGCAAAGGCGGTCCCGTCGGCGGCGTCGGCCTGCAGGCGCAGCTCCCCGCCGTTGGCCTCGACGAAACCCTTGCTGATCGCCAGGCCGAGTCCCGCGCCCTCGCGGGAGTCCCCGGTGTGGAAGGCCTCGAAGATCGCCTCTCGCTGAGAGATCGGGACTCCGGGCCCGCGATCGACGACGCGGATGGTGACCTTCCCCCGTCCGGTGCCGCCGGTGATCCGCACCGGTTGCTCGGGCGGCGAGAAGCGCAGGGCGTTCTCGATCAGGTTGGAGAAGACACGCTCGAGCTGCGCGGCGTCCGCGCGCACGAGCGGGAGCTCCCCGTCGAACTCGATCTGCAGACGGTGCGGCGAGCCGGGCTTCCGCGCGGTGGAGGCTGCGTTGGAGATCACGTCGAGCAGGTCGCACCAGTCGGCGCGCGGATGCAGCGCGCCCGCCTCGATCCGGGAGAGGTCCAGCAGGTTGCCGATCAGCCTGGTCAGGCGATCGGCCTCCTCCTCGATCGCTTCGATCAGCGAGGCTCGCTCCTCGGCGCTGGTTCCGTCGTCCTTGAGCCCAGCGGCGGCGGTGCGGATCGCCGTCAGGGGCGAGCGGAGGTCGTGGGAGACCGCGTGGAGGATCACCGTCTTTGCGGCATCGGCCTGCCGGGCGGCCTCGGCCTCCGCTCCGCGGGCGAGCGTCTGCTCGCGCTCGACCGCAACGTCGAGCAGGCGCGCGAGCGGTGTCGCAACACGCTTCAGGTCAGCCTCCATCCACCCGGAGGAGCCGCGGGCATAGAGGAACGCAGACTTCCTCTCCGTCGGCATCCGCAGGGACAGCTCGCCCTGACGGGCGCGCGGCACGGCGCTCGCGTCGAGGCGAAGCTCGCCGCGCCCGGCGACGTCCAGGCTGCGCGAGATTCCCGCCACGGCGTCGTCGGCCCCGCTCAGGAAGGCGGTGGCGGCCTCGGCCAGCATCGCCGCCTCCCGCTCGCGTGCGGTCGCCTGCGCCGCCCGCAGCTCGGCCTCGGCCTCGCGATGGCGGAGTTGGCCCGCCAGCCGCCCGACTACGAGCGCCGCAAGCAGCAGCACGCCGAGGGCGACGATGTTGTCGGAGTCCGCGATGGTGAGCTGGTGGAGGGGCTCGATGAAGAAGTAGTTGAGGATGAGCACGCCGAGCACGGCGGCGGCGAGCGCCGCCACCTGGCCGCGGCGGATGGCAACGGCGAGCACGGCGATCAGATAGAGACTGCCGAGACCCGCCGGCTCAGCCACCGAATCGAGAAGCGCAACCAGCGCCGTGGCAAGGCCGACCCAGGCCAGGGTCTCGAGTGTCGCGGCGGCGATGCGGCCAAGTGAGGGCCGCGAACGCAGGGTTTTCATCTCGATTTCAGTGTAGGTAGGGCGGTTGCCGCTAACGCGGATCCAGCGCCTCGGTCGCGCGCACGAACTCGCGCCAGCGCTCGTGCTCGGCCGAGCGCCAGCTCTCGTCGCGCTGCGGCTCGACGCGGCGGTCCGCGGGGAGCATCTCGGGCAGGTCCGTGAGCGAGCCGATCACCCCGGCGCCCACGGCGCCGAGCGCGGCGGCCCCGAGCACCGTTGCGTCGGCGCCAGCGGCTTCAACCGGTGCGCCGATCGAATCCGCCTGCAGCTGGAGCACGAGCGGCTCGTTGATGAGTCCCCCGTCGACCCGCAGCGTCTCCACAGGCACGGTTTCGCGGATCGCGGCAACCACGTCCGCGACCCGCCAGCCGATGCCTTCGAGCGCTGCGCGCGCCACGTTCTCTCGCGTCGTCCCGCCGTAGATCCCCGAGATCACCGCGCGCGCGTTCGGCCGCCACCAGGGAGCGCCGATGCCCGCCAGCCCGGGCAGGACGCGCGCTCCGGCTGAGGTCTCGGCCTCGCGCGCCAGCTTGCTGAGCGCGGGCGGGTCATCGGCGATCCCAAGCTGGTTGCACATCCATTCGAGCATCGCGCCTGCGGCGAACACGCCGCCGTCGAGCGCGTACTCGACCTTGCCGTCGATGCTCCAGGCAACGGTCGGGAGCAGCCCTCCGGCCGGCTTCGGCACGTCCTCGCCGACGTGGGCGAGCACGAAGACGCCGGTCCCGTAGGTCGCCTTGACGCGACCGGGCTCGACGCAGGCAGCGCCGGCGAGCGCCGCCTGCTGGTCGACCACCTGGCCGCGGAAGGGGAGCTCGACCGGCCAGGTCTCGTGCCGCAGCGTGCCAAGCTCGCCGGCGGTATCCCGGATCTCCGGCAGTACGTCCATTGGCACGCCGAAGATCTCGCAGAGGCGCTCGTCGAAGGTTCCGGGCCGGTCGATCCGCTGCAACTGAGTCCGCGAGGCGGTCGCAGGTTCGGTGGCGAAACCGACGCCGAGCCGGTCGCAGAGGAAGGAATCGACCGTCCCCATCCGCAGGCGGCCCTTTTCCCGCGCCTTCTGCACATCCTCGTTGTGGCGGAGCAGCCAGGCGAGCTTGGCCGCCGAGAAATAGGGGTCGAAGGGCAGGCCGCTGAGCTCCTTGACCTCGTCCTCCGAGCCGGCGAGCTCGTCGAGGATCTCCTGGGAGCGCTTGTCCTGCCAGACGACGATCGGGCTGAGTGGCTCGCCGGTCTCGGAGTCCCAACCGAGCACCGACTCGCCCTGGTGATCGAGCCCACAGGCGATCACCTCCCGGTCTGTGCCCTCCAGCAACTCGGCGATCGCGGCGGTGACGACCTCGAGAACCTCGTTGCCATCCTGCTCCACCCAGCCCTCCTCGGGGTGCCGGTTGACCTTGTCTCGCCGCGCCTCGGCGACCGGCTGCAACCGCTGGTCGAAGAGCGCGGCCTTCACTCCGGTGGTCCCCTCGTCGACGCCGAGCAACATCCCGTCGCTCATGCGGCAACCCTATTCGCTGAGACCGGTCGCGGGCTACCGAACCTCGACGATCACCGGACCACCCTCAGGATCGACCCCGGCGACCCATCCGGCAGGGATATGGGCCGATCGACCCGGGACGAGCCGGCGCAGCCTGCCCCGCCAGAGCTCGCGGCCGTCCTGGCGCACTCGGATCTGGGCACGGCGGACGAACTCCCTCGATCGCAGCAAGAAGCGGACGCGCGGAGGGTCGTGCCCTGCAGCGAGGAGCAGGTTGGGCGCGACCCAGGCGAGCGGGTTGCGGGCGACGAATCTGACCGGGGATGGCCACTCCCCCGGGCCGCGTAGGTACGCCGCCACGGAGGGGGCAACATGAACGCCATCGAGGGCGCAAACATCCGCAGTCTCTGCGGGATGTAGGAGATTCCCGGCCGCGAAGACGCCTGGCCGCGTTGTCCGCAGCCCCTGGTCGGCGAATGGGCCGAGCGAGCCCATATCGAGCTCGCAGCCGGCCATCACCGCCAGCTCGTGATCGGGAACCCAGTCCGCCGTGAAGATGACCAGGTCGCAGTCGACGGTGCGGGTGCGCCCCGAGTCGAGCTCGGTGAGCTCGACCGACTCGACCCGCTCGGCGCCGTAGATCGCGCTCAGCGCCGTGCGCGTCCAGACCGGCGTGCGGTAGCGCACGGCGGCGCCGGCCCTGAACGCCGTAAGCGACTGATGCTTCGGCAACTCGGTAACCAGACCCGCGACCGACGCCCCGCCGTGGGCGAGGGTCGCCACCGCGGAGAAGCTGACGTGCTCGGCCCCGATGATCACGGCGCGACGGCCGACCTTCTCTCCCCGCAGGTGGACGAGCTGCTGGAGCGTCGACGTGGTCATTACCCCCGGCGGCCGGGAGCCGGGGACGAGGCGGGCCGACCGCGGCCGCTCGCGGCAGCCGGTGGCCAGGATCACCGCGGGGGGCTCGATCTCCTGGCGGCCGGCCGGTCCGGTCAGCTTCAAGCCGCGGGCCCCCTCCCACCCCGTGACCATCGTCTCGGTGACGACCTCGACGCCGGCGTCCGCCGCCAGCTCGCGGTAGCGCTCGGCGTAGCGCGGGCCGGTGAGCACGGTGCGCAGGTCGCGCAGGCCGAAACCGGTGTGGTCGGAATGTCGCGGGATCCCGCCCGCCTCGCGCTCGCGCTCCAGCACCGTGACCGGCTCGATGCCGAGCCCGCGCAGCTCGATCGCCGCCGCCAATCCCGACGGGCCGCCCCCGACTATGACCGGCCCTTCACCGATCGCCATCCGTGCCTTCCTCCAACGCCGCCCCCACCTCGGCCGCACAGAAGAATCCCTGGCAGCGCCCCATCAGCGCTCGGGTACGACGGCGCAGGCCGTCGGCGTCCGCCGGCGGGATAGGGCTGCCGAGCGCCGCGTCGATTTCCCCACGGGTGACGCGCTCGCAGAAGCAGATGATCCGCCCGTAGTCGGGATCCCGGCCGATCAGCTCCGCGTCCTGGTAGGGGCGCGTGCCGAACTCACCGATGTTCGGCATCCGCAGCTCCGTCTCGGCGGGGTCGGAGAGCTGCAGCCCGGCATCTGAGAGCGCGTCGCGCACCCACTCCGCGATTGCCAGCGACCCCGTGATGCCCGTCGAGCGGATCCCGCCGGCGCAGACATAGTGCCGATCCGAATCCGACCTGAGCTGGTAGTCCCGATGCTCGGTCGCCGCGCGCAGCCCGACGTAGGTGGCGGTCACCTCCTGGCCGACGAGACGAGGAACGATCCTGCCCCCCGCCTCGATCAGCGAGGCGAGGCCGGTCGCGGTCGTCGAGCGGTCCGTCTTGTCGTCGATGTCGTCGGCCGTCGGGCCGAGCAGGACGTTCCCGTAGACGGTCGGCGAGACCAGTACGCCCTTCGTCTTCTCGGTCGGAACCGGGAGGAGGACGTGATTGATCAGGCCGCGGGCGAGCTTGTCGAAGACGATCAGCTCCCCTCGCCGCGGCGTCACCCGGAAGTCGGGGTGGCCGAGCATCGCGTCGACGTCGTCGCTGCGCAGCCCGGCCGCGTTCACCAGGTACCGGGCCCGGACCGTCCCCCGGCCGGTGTCGAGCTCGTGGGCGCCGCCGCCTGACCGGATCGCCTCGACCGGCGCGTTGAGGATGAGCTCGCAGCCGGCCGTGACCGCCTCGGTGGCGAAGGCAAGCGTGGCGGTGAACGGGCAGACGATGCCCTCACCCGGGATCTCGACGGCGCCGTGCGCGCCGGGTCCCAGGTTCGGCTCCCGCCTGTAGAGCTCCTCCAGGTCCACCCGACGCGTCTCGCCGTAGCCGTTCTCGCGCGCGGTCGCCTCGACTCCATCCAGCGCCTCGCGCTGATCGGGGTTCCAGGCGACCATCAGCGCCCCGAGCCTCGCGGTGGGGATGCCGACCTGGGAGGCATACTCGCTGAGCAGCTCGTAGCCGCGCGCCACCAGCCGCGACTCGATCGTGCCGGGCTTGGCGTCGAACCCGGTGTGGAGGATCGCCGTGTTCGCCTTGCTGGTCCCGGCGCCCACGTCGGGCCCCGCCTCGATCAGCGCCGTGCGGGGGCCGCGGCGGCTGAGCTCACGCGCCACCGCGCAACCGACGGCCCCGGCCCCAACGACTGCGACGTCGAAGGGTCCCTTGGGCGCCGGGCCTTCACGCAACGACCTTGTCACCGCGCGAGCTTATCCCCGGCTTTTGGCGGTCGCTAAGTTCAGGTCATGCCCCGTCCCCTGATCGGAGTTTGCGCCGCGGTCGAACCGGCCAGCTTCGGCGTCTGGAAGGACGAGCCAGCGGTCCTGCTCCCGCTCTCCTACGCCCGGGCGATCCACCGGGCCGGGGGGATGATGGCCATACTGCCGCCTGACCAACACGTCACAGAGGCTCCGGACGAGCTGCTCGACCGACTCGATGCCCTGATTCTCAGCGGCGGGGCTGACATCGACCCGGAGAGCCAGGGCGCCGGGCCTCATCCCGAGGCCCTCGGGACGAACCCGGAACGCGACCGATTCGAGATCGCGCTGGCGCGAGCCGCCCTCGAGCGAGGAATCCCGCTCCTTGGTGTCTGCCGTGGCATGCAGATCCTCAACGTCGCGTGCGGGGGCACGCTCGACCAGCACATCCCCGATCGGCTCGGGCACGAGCGGCACCGGCCGGTGCCCGGCGCATGGGCCGCGCACGAGGTCCGGATCGAGCCCGGATCCCTCGCCGCCAGGGCAGCCGGATCCGAGCGGCTCATGGTGAAGAGCCACCATCACCAGGGCGTCGATGCGATCCCCGACGCCTTCTCCGCGAGCGCCTGGGCAACCGACGACGAGAGCGTCGAGGCGATCGAGTCGCCTGACGGCGACTTCGTACTTGGTGTGCTCTGGCACCCGGAGGAGGACACCGAGGACCGGGTGATCCCGGCACTCGTCGAGCGGGCGTCCGGCTAGAGGGGCAGCGCCTCAGGCGGGTCTATATTCGGGAGGGCTGTCATGGCTCGACGCATCCCCAGGGACGAATCGCTGGCGCGCGTTCACGGCGTGGGCGCGCTCTTCTCGGCCGCCTACGGCAACGTGGGTTCGTCGATCTACTACGCACTGGGCGTCACCGCCGCCTTCGCCCTCGGCCTGACGCCGGTCGCGTTCGTGATCGCCGGCCTGATCTTCATGGCCACGGCCGCGACCTATGCCGAGGCGACGGTGATGTACCCCGAGGCGGGTGGCTCGGCGAGCTTCGCGCGGAAGGCCTTCAACGAGCTGATCAGCTTCTTCGCCGCCTGGGGCCAGATGCTCAACTACATCATCACGGTCGCGATCTCGGCCTTCTTCGTGCCGCACTACCTGGCCGTGTTCTGGCCGTGGCTGGGGGATTCGCCCGGGGACATCATCGGCGGGGTCGCGGTGATCGCCTTCCTGGCGGCCCTCAACGTGAAGGGCACGCAGGAGTCGACCCGGCTCAACCTGATCCTGGCGATCGCCGACCTCTGCACGCAGATCATCCTGGTCGCGATCGGCCTGGTCCTGGTCTTCAACCCGGACATCCTCGTCGACAACGTCCATTTGGGCGTGGCGCCGAGCTGGGGCGACTTCCTGCTCGGGATCGCCGTCGGGATGATCGCCTACACCGGGATCGAGACGATCTCGAACATGTCCGAGGAGGCGAAGGACGCCGCAAAGACGATCCCGCGCGGTACTGGGCTGACTGTCATCGCGGTGC
This sequence comes from Solirubrobacterales bacterium, assembly GCA_036505735.1. GTDB lineage: Bacteria > Actinomycetota > Thermoleophilia > Solirubrobacterales > 70-9 > DASUPK01. Next base: position 1,127 of record DASXSZ010000049.1, on the reverse strand, counting down.
TCGGCCTCTATGCGCTGCTGCCCCTGATCGCCCTCTCGGCGATGCCGGTGCACGAGACGGCGGGCCACTTCTCGACCGACCTCGGCACCAAGTTCGCCGACGACCCGGTGCTCGGCATCGTCGAGAACCTCGGCCTGGGCGCGGGCATGACGAACGTCCTGCGCTATTACGTCGGGGTGCTGGCGGCGGTGATCCTGCTGATCGCCACCAACGCGGCACTGATCGGGGTCTCCCGGCTCACCTTCTCGATGGGCCACTACCGGCAGCTGCCGGAGCGCCTGCGCCGGATCCATCCACACTTCCGCACGCCCTACGTCGCGATCCTGGTGTTCTCCGGGGTCGCCGCGATCACGCTGATCCCGGGACAGACGAAGCTGCTGGCGACGCTCTACTCGTTCGGCGCGATGCTCTCCTTCACGATCGCCCACATCTCGGTGATCCGGCTGCGGCAGAAGTACCCGGACCAGGAGCGCGAGTGGAAGCCGCCCGGCAGCGTCCGCGCCTTCGGGTTCGACCTGCCGCTGACGGCGGTCTTCGGCGGGCTCGGCACCTTCGCGGCCTGGATCGTGGTCATGGCCCTCAATCCCCGCACGCTGGTGATCGGCGCGATCTGGATGGCGTTCGGCACCGCCGTCTACCTGCTCTACCGGCGCTCCCAGGGGCTTTCCCCGTCCCAAACCCACAAGGTGCTCCTGCCCGAGCCGCTGGGCGTGGAGGAGATCGAGTACCAGAGCGTCCTGGTGGCCTTCGAGGACGATGAGCCCTTCTCCGAGCAGACCATGGTCACCGCCGTGAAGCTCGCCGCCAAGCGGCGCCGCGCGATGCACGTGATCGCGATCGTCACAGTGCCCAGCCACCTGCCGCTCGATGCGTCGATGCCCGAGCAGGAGCAGGACGCGCAATCGAAGATCGAGCAGGCCAAGCTGATCGGCGGCCTCCGCGTCAGCGGCCACATCCATCGGGTGCGGCCCAATCAGGCGGGCCACTCAATCGCGGAGGAGTCCCGGCAGCTGAAGGCGAGCGCGCTGGTCATGGGGCTCCGCTACCGCAACGGGACGCCGCTCTACGGCAAGACGCTGCAGACCGTGCTGGCCGAGCGGCCCACCAGGGTGATCCTGGTCGGGGAG
>DASXSZ010000048.1:0-1708 GCA_036505735.1 Solirubrobacterales bacterium | reverse complement strand
GCTCGGTCTCGGCCTGGACCATGCGCTGCCACCGCTGCCCGGCCATGTACTCGCGCTCCAACCCGAGGGCCTGGTTCTCGCGAATCTCGGCGACCTCCCGCTTGTGCGTCTGGTTCCAGAACTCCCAGCGCTTCGGCTTGGTCCTCTTCGGCTCGGCCCATAACCCCGGCTAGTTGTAGTTCCCGACTAGGTTGTTCAGCTCGGCTAGCCGAGCTGCGGGCGGCTTGTGGCCTAGGGCGGCGTGTGGTCGTCGGCGATTGTAGAAGTCGATCCAGGCGGCCAGGGCCGCGTTCCGCTCGGCCGAGTTGCGGTAGATGGCGCCGTAGGCCCAGCCGGAGAGCAGCGTGCGGATGAACCGTTCCGCCTTGCCGTTGGTCTGGGGTCGGTAGGGGCGGGTGCGGATGTGCCTGACTCTGAGCGCCCGGCAGGCGAGCGCGTGCACGGTGGAGCGGTAGGCCGAGCCGTTATCGGTCATGACCCGCTCGACGGTGATCCCGTGGGCGCGGTAGAAGGCGAGCGCCCGGCGCAGGAAGCCGACGGCGGTCGTGGCCTGCTCGTCTGCGAGCACCTCGACGTAGGCGAGGCGGGTGGCGTCGTCGACGCAGATGTGCACGAACTCCCAGCCGGCGACGCCATAGCCGCGGGCATCGGTAAAGCGGTCGCGACGGTTGCCGGTCACCCGGTGGCCTGGCCGCAGGATGCGGCCGAGCTTTTTGACGTCGATGTGCAACAGCTCACCGGGGCGCTGGCGCTCGTAGCGCCGGGCGGGCTCCAGGCCGACCCTCGCGAGCCGGCCCATGCCGATCCGGCTGAGGATGCCGGACACCGTGGAGAGCGCCATCGAGAGGCACTCGGCGATCTCCGCCCCGCTCAACCGCAGCCGGCGGAGCGCCGCGATCGCCTCGACGCGCTCGTCCGACGTACGCAGCGCGACCCGCCTGGGGGCCGAGGAGCGGTCGGCCACGCCGAGCTCGCCCTCCGCGCGATAGCGGCACACCCACTTCGCAGCGGTCCGCTCGCTCACCTCGGCGGCCTCGGCCGCCGCGCTGAACGACCAGCCCTCCTCCACAACACGCCGGCACATCCGCAGCCTCTGCTTCGGTGTGAGCGCCGCGTTACCGTGCAGCTTCATCCGGTGACCTCCTTGGGCCTGGGTGGCTTCGACACCCCCAGCCTCCAAGGAGGCCCGGATGAACAACGTGGTCAGGAACTACAGTTAGGTCAGGAGGGAGGTGACCGCGTCGAGCAGGTCGTCGTAGCTCGCGAGCGGTACGAGGGCGAGGCTGCCGTTCTTCGCCCGGCGGAGCCTTGCGTGCACGGCCTGGCGGGTCACCCCTAGAGCCTTTCCGATTTGGTCGAAGGTGACCCCTTGTTGCCTGGCGCGCTGGATGATCTCTCGCTGTGCGGCGTCTAGCGCTCGCCGCTGCCGGGCGATCGCGACCAGCACGGTGAGGGGGTCGGCTTGAGCCTCGCTTCCTCCCGACGCTTCCCTTCTAGCTCCGTGCTGTAGGTCCACGGGGCCAGCCTACCCCGCTTCTCGCCGTCTTCGCGATTCTCAAGGGGCGCGGTCCGATCGCCTGGCGGCTCCATGACGGCGGGGCGGGGTCTTGAGAGCGGCGTTTGGCGACCAGGCGTGCGGACTGGGCCATGGGCTGGTGCGTCGCTGTCAACGCGCGGCGACACGGGCCGGCAAAAGGCCGCTATTTGC
>DASXSZ010000047.1:0-9387 GCA_036505735.1 Solirubrobacterales bacterium | reverse complement strand
ACCGCGGCGGCGCCGCGGAGCTGCTCCGGGACGTCGTCCCAGACCTCCGCGAGCAGGGCGGCTGTGGAGCGCTCGCCTCGATCGAGCGCCGCCACCAGCCGATCCTCGCGCCCCTGGCGGTGGGCGATGTACTCGGCGATCTTCGCCTGCGGGTCATCGACCTGCGGGCCGTGCCCCGGGTAGAGCACCTTGAGGTCGAGCCGCTGGAGCTTCCTCAGCGACTCCATGTAGTCGCGAAGCGACCCACCGGTCTCGCGGGGCCCGACGATCGTCGAGCCCTCGCCCAGGATCAGGTCGCCGGTGAAACACGCATCCGCGAGCAGGAAGCAGAGGTGGTCCTTGGCGTGGCCGGGGGTGGCGATCGCCCGCAGCCCGGCGACCACCTCCCCGTCGGCCGGCCTCGCCGGCTCGATGCCCAGCTCCGCCACGGCTCCGCTGTGGTCGCCGTGGCCGTGGGTGAGCAGGACGGTCCCGATCCCTCCCCGCGCCTCGCCGACCTCGCGAATCGCCTCGATGTGCCCGGCCTCGTCCGGACCAGGATCGATCACCACGGCGGGGTCGCGCCCGACGACGTACGTGTTGGTCCCCTGCAGGGTCATCGGCCCCGGGTTGTTGGCGGTGAGGCGCTCGACGTCGAGCCGCATGGAGGTGGAATTGTGCGGCATCGCTTGACATGTGACTAAAAGGTCACATATACTCGGAACATGGACGAGGTGTTCAAGGCGCTCGCCGATCCGACCCGCAGGCAGCTGCTCGATCAGCTGTTCGCGAGCGACGGGCAGACGCTGGGAGCCCTGGAGGGTCGCCTGCCGATGTCGCGCTTCGGCGTGATGAAGCACCTGCGGGTGCTGGAGGAGGCCGGTCTCGTGGTCACCCGCAAGCGGGGCCGCGAGAAGCTCCATTTCCTGAACCCCGTCCCGATCCGGCTCGTCTACGAGCGCTGGGTCAGCAAGTACGCCGAGCCCTGGGCCTCCGCGCTCACGGGGCTGAAAAGAGAGCTCGAGGAGGAAGACGTTGCCTGAGGAATTCGAAGTGCCCCACAGGATCCAGCTGGTGCCCGAGCCCGACGGGACGGGTGGCATGGCTGTGTTCGAGATCTACATCAAGACCACGCCCGAGCGGCTCTGGGAGGCGATCACCGACCGCGAGATGAGGGCGAAGTACAGCTTCGGCGTCGGCACCGAGTCGGAGTGGACGACCGGGTCCGATTACAAGTCCGGCGTGCCCGGCGTGATCGACATCGCCGAAGGCGAGAACCTCGAGGTCGACCCGCCGAACCGGCTGGTGCAGACCCTCACCGCTCTGTGGAGCGACGAGGTGAAGGCCGTGGCCCCATCCAGGGTGACCTGGGAGATCAGGAAGGTGGGCGACTCCTGCCAGCTGACCGTGATCCACGACCGGCTGCCGATCGACGCCAACCCGGAGCTCTATGGCGGCTGGCCGATGATCCTCTCCGGCCTGAAGACCCTGCTCGAGACCGGGGAGCTGCTCGACACACCGGGCTCGCTGCGCTACTCGCAGGCGGCGGGTGGGGGTTCGTGATGGACGTGCTGATGGACGGCATCGGCCTCGGGGAATCGCCGCGCTGGCACGAAGGCCGGCTCTGGTTCTCGGACTGGGTCGCCCACCAGGTGATCGCCCTTGACCCGCATGGGAACAGACAGGTGATGGCCACCGTCGATGCATTCCCGTTCTCGATCGACTGGCTGCCGGATGGTCCGATGCTGATCACCGCCGGTCAGGAGCTGCTCCGGATGGAGGCGGACGGATCGCTCATCAGGCACCACGACCTCAGCGATCTCTCCGAGTACGGCTGGAACGAGATCGTCATCGACGGCCGTGGCAACACCTACATCAACAACGTGGGCTTCGACCTGATGGGCGGCGAAGAGCCCAAGCCCGGGGTCATCGCGGTGGTCACGCCCGACGGGGAGGCCCGGCAGGTCGCGGACGGCCTCGCCTTCCCCAACGGGATGGCGGTGACGCCCGACAACTCGACGCTGATCATCGCCGAGTCCTACGAGGGCAAGTTGACGGCGTTCGACATCGCCGAGGACGGCGACCTCGCGAATCGCCGGGTCTGGGCCGACCTCGGCGAGGGCGGCGATGGCATCTGCATCGATGCCGAGGGCGCGGTCTGGAGCCCCAAGTTCCAGGCGTGCGTTCGCGTCCGGGAGGGCGGAGAGGTGCTGGAGGAGATCGAGCTCGACCAGTTCTGCTTCGCCTGCATGCTCGGCGGCGACGAGGGCCGCACGCTCTTCATGAACGTCGCCGACTGGAACGGCCCCGAGGGCATCTTCAAGGAGCCGCGGACGGGCAAGGTCTTGGCGGTCGAGGCGCCGGCGCCGCATGCCGGCCACCCGTAGCGATCTGGCATGGTGCCGGCATGACCACTCAGACACAACTGATCAACGGAGTCGACTTCATCGCCTTCCCGACGAAGGACTGGGAGGCCGCCAGGAAGTTCTACGGCGAGATTCTCGGATTGCCGTTCGGGAAGCAATGGGGCGACATGCCGGCCGGTGAGTTCGAGACCGGGACCGTGACGATCGCCCTGATGCAGGTCGACGCTTTCGGGATCGACTTTGTCCCGCACAGCACGCCGCTCGAGTTCCACGTCGACGATTTCGACGCCGCCAAGGCAGAACTGGAGTCGCGCGGCGTCGAGTTCGTCACCGACGTGATCGACAGCGGCGTCTGCAAGCAGGTGATCTTCCGGGATCCGGACGGCAACTCGCTGGCGATTCACCACCGGTACGCGCCGGGCGTCGGACAGGCCCCGCAGGACTGAGCGAAACCTACGCGGCTTTGACCGCGGTGGCGCCCGCGTCCACCGCGAGCTCGTGCGCGACGGCCTGGCGAGCGGTCTCGGGCTCGAGGACGACGAACTCGCCCGCTCCCTTGAGGATCTCGCGGAGGAGCCAGTCGGTGCTGCCGTAGGGCACCTCGATCACAACCGCGTCGTCGGCGAGCTCCTCGATCACGGTGTGCTCCTCGCGCGCCCAGCGGGCTCTCTCGGGAGAGACCCAGACGCGCGCCACGTCCGCGGCGGGTACGTGCTCGCCGGATAGCCAGCCGCCCTCGATCGCGGCGATCTCCTCGACCTCCGGCCGAGGCTCAAAGCGCTCCTTGGAGACCTCGGCCTCCTTGATCCGGTCGAGGCGGAAGTGACGGACGTCCTCGCGGCGGCGGTCGTAGGAGGCGACGTACCAGCCCTCCGGGCCGTTGGCCAGCCGGTAGGGCTCGATCTCGCGCTTTGTGAACTCGTCCTCGTTCTCCTTGTAGTAGTGGATGGCGAGCACGCGCCGACCCTCGATCGCCTGGTTCACCTTGCGGGCCACGTCGGAGTCGTCCCCGCCCGAGGCGGCGATCTCGAGCCCCTCCTCGGACGGGTCGTGGCCGAGGGCGGCGACGATCTTCTTGCGGGCGCTCGCCAGGCCGCTCTGCGGGAGGTGGTCGCCGAACAGGTCGATGGCCGCGACCAGAGCCTTGGCCTCCAGCGGAAGGAGGCGGGCCGGGCGCGCAAAGTTGTCGCCGTAGGGCTCGGCATCGACCTCGATCTCGTCGCCCTGGAGCTCGGCGTAGAGGACGTAGGTCCCCCCGCCGAAGTTGACGACGTTGAGCAGGTCGATGTCGTCGCGCAGCTCGTCCTCGGTGACATGCAGCCGCTCCTTGACGTCCGCTACCGGGAGCCTCGCCTCGCCCTTCGCCGACTCGATCAGCATCCCGGCGAGCGTCACCAGGCGAGCGAAGCGCTCGGGCCGGATCGAGCTCTCCGAGCGCCCGTTGGACCGGGCCGAGCGGGGCGTCGGCGGCACGGTCCGGACCGACTCGGCCGGCTCGAAGCCCGCGGTGTGTCGCTCACTGAGCAGCTCGAGACGCTCCGCCACCTCGTCTGCCAGCTCCGGCGGGTCGAGCACGGTGGCGTTCTGCCGCCAGTGCAGCACCCAGGCGACCATCTGCCGGCTCGAGGCGTACTCGGTCTCGAAGATCCTGCCCTTGCCCGGGGACCCGTCCCCGCGCCCCGGGTTGCGGAACCCACCGTAGGCGCCGAAGTCACGCTCCACCAGCCAGGCGATCCGCTCGCGCAGGAAGATCTTCGCCGTCCCCCGGATCTCGCCCAGCTGCCATTCCGCCCGGCGGGCGTAGTCCCGGCGCTCGAATCCCTCCGGCGGCCCGAAGTCGTGCTCGGCCTTCGAGGCGTAGGAGACCTTGCCGCGGATCCGCGAGAGCCGGAACACCCGCACCGCATCGCGCTCGTGCGAGTGGCCGATCAAGTAGAACTGACCGCCCCGGTAGACCAGGTGGTAGGGGTCCACCTTGCGCTTCTCCTCGGAATCGCGTTCGATCGTGTAGTACGTGAACTCGATCGTCTTTCGCCGGGAGATCGCCGTCTCGATCTTGGAGAGGCGCTGCGAGACCTCGGCGCCATCTGCCTTGGCCGTCATGCGCACCTCGACCGAGGACTGCTCCGGGGCGGTCAGCGGGCTCGGTCGCCCCCAGGAAACCTGCTGCAGCGCCAACCGCAGCGGCTCCGCATAGGCGAACTCGCCGTCTAGAAGTTGGAGGGCGGTCTGTAACGCCGCCAGCTCGTCGTCGCCGAAGCGAATCTCGGGCAGGTAGTAGTTCTCGGGCGGCAGCGAGTAGAGCTCGGACTCGTAGCCCTGCAGGCTCTCGCCGGGCTTCTCGACCTGCAGGGTGATCCCCAGGCTCTCGAGCTCCGCGCGGTCGGCATAGAAGCGGCGCGCGAAGGCGTCGTCGTTCATGTCGCTGTACCCCTCCACCTCGCGCTTGATCTCGAGCGCCGAGGTCGGCCTTCCCTGGGCCATCAGATAGGAGATCAGCGAGAGCTGGCGGATCAGCTTCTCGGTGTCCTTGGCCATCGCGAAGCAGCATAGAGGCGGCTCCGTGCCGCCCAATCCGCGGCAATTACGGATCGGAAAACGATTTGCGCATTTTGCGCGGGCGCATCCGCAAGGCGTTCGGCTACGCCGCGCGCGAGCCGAAGAAGGCCGAGGCGTCTATGCCCCGGTCGAAGCGGGACCAGCTCTCGCCGTCCGCGAGCTCCTTCTCCAGGCGATCGAAGCTGCCGAGCTTGCCGCCCAGGTTGTCGATCGCGTGCACGAGGGTCGCCTCGCGGGTGGCGGGGACGACCGGCGAACCGTGCTCGAGCTGTCCGTGGTGGGACAGGATGATGTGGAGGATGGCCTGCGCGAGGTCCCGGTCGAAGCCCTCGATGCGCTCGATCTCGCGGCGGACCATGTAGTAGCCGCGCGGGATCTCGCCCTCGAGCCGGCCGGCGTCGGTGAGCTCGATGGCCAGCGGGTCGTCGTTGTAGGCCTCGGTCTTGCCGATGTCGTGCAAAATCGCCCCGGTGACGGCGATCTCGCGGTCTATGCCGGGGAAGAAGTTCGCCGCTGCGCTGACCGCCTGGGCGACCGAGAGGCTGTGCTCGAGCAGCCCGCCCGCGTAGGCCTGGTGGTAGTGCTTGGCCGCCGGGGCCTCGCGAAAGCGCGCCCACGACTCGGTTCCGGCCCCGAAGAACCGGTCGAGCAGCTCGCGCAGCGAGCGATTCTGCACGGTCCCGATCAGCTCGCGCAGGTCGGCCTCGAGCAGCTCGATCGAGCGCGCGGGCCCCTCGGCCAGCTGCTCGGCGTCGTACTCGCCGGGACCGGCGGGACGCACTGCGGCGAGCTTGATCTGGCGGCCGAACTGGGGATGGATGGAGAAGCTCCCGCTGACCAGCACGATCGAGCCGGGCGTGCAGATCTCGAAGCACTCGGCGACGGCGTCCCAGGCGACTGCCGGCACGGTCCCGGTCTTGTCTGCGAGCACGACCCGCAGATAGTGCTCGCCGTTGCGCTTCTGGCGCCGCTCGCGCTCACGCACCACGAAGGCGCCGGAGACCTCGTCGCCGTCGGAGAGCTCGCGAAGAAGGCGGTCTTGGCCCGTCGCCGTTGTCCCGTTGCCGTTTCCGTTGTCGAACAGGCTCTCCGCCATCGGTTCTTTGAAATTAGAGGCGGACCCGGACCGAACTCTCCGGCGACCGCCGCCTCCTGGATGGGAGGGTGCGACGAGGCGAGGGCCGAGGAGCAACCCGTTTAATGGTGGGGATGGCTGAAACCGCGGCCGCGGCGCCAGAGGGGGATGAGGAGCTTCGGGTCTCGTCGATCGAGCTCTTCTTCGACCTGGTCTTCGTCTTCACGATCACCCAGCTCACCGCGGTGCTGGCTCGCCACCCGAACGGGGAGAGCCTTGGCCAGATCCTCCTCATGCTGACGGCCATCTGGTGGATGTACGCCGGCTTCGCCTGGCTCACCAACGCGGTGCCGCCCGACCGAACCGCCCTGCGCCTGCCCCTGATGGCGGGCATGGCCGCCTTCTTCGCAATCTCGCTGACCATCCCGACAGCGTTCGACGGCGATGGCGTGGTGTTCGCCTGCGCCTACCTCGCCGTGATCGGGATCCACATGGTGCTTTACATGCAGTCGGCGAGCTGGTCGGTCGCCGGCGTGTGGAGCTTCTCCCGCATGAACCTGGTCGCGGCGGCCCTGATCCTGGCCGCGACGATCGTCGGAGGCACCTGGGAGTACGTGCTCTGGGGCCTCGCGGTGTCGACCTTCGTGATCACGCCCTGGCTGGTGCCCGAGGAGGCGGGCTGGATCATTCCGTCGCATTTCGTCGAGCGCCACGGGCTGGTGGTGATGGTCGCGCTCGGCGAGTCCGTGGTCGCGGTCGGCATCGGCGCCTCGGGGCTCGAGATCACGGGCGAGATGCTCGCCGTGGCCGTGCTCGGCCTGGTCGTCAGCGCCGAGCTCTGGTGGGTCTACTTCGGCGGGGACGACAAGGAAGCGGAGGGCGCCCTGCGTCGGATGACCCCGACGAGGCGGGAGTTCTACGCCGTCAACGTCGCCTACTACTGGGCCCATCTGCTGCTCCTGCTGGGGATCATCTGCGACGCCGCGGCCCTGGAGCGGGCGATCGGCCATGCCTTCGATCCCCTCGATTTCGCGCGGGCCCTGGCCCTGGGAGGGGGCACGGCCGTCTTCTTGGTGGGGCACGCGTTCTTCCGTCGCATCCTCGACCTGCCCCTGCGCCCCTGGCGGGCGCTGGCGGCCGTCCTGGCGCTGGCGACGATCCCCCTCGGCACCGAGTTCTCGGCGCTGGCGCAAATCGGCGCGTTGGCCGGCAGCTTCGGGATCTGCCTGGCGCTGGAAGGGGAGCCGGAGCCCTCTGTGGCCCCGGCGACCGCCTCGGACTAGGAGAGCGCCCCGCGGACGAACTCGATGTCGGCGCGCACCTCCTTCGCGCCGCCCGGAGTCTCGACCACGACCGGGGGCCCTGCTTCCTTGATCATCTCGCTCAGCAGATCGGCGCCGATCTCGCCCTTGCCGAGGTTGGCGTGCCGGTCCGCTCCGGTGCCCGCTGGGTCCCGCGAGTCGTTGGCATGCAGCAGGTCGATACGGCCGACGATCGCGAGAACCCGTTGCACCGCGTCCCCCAGCTCCTCCCCGGCGGCATGCGCGTGGCAGGTGTCGAAGCAGAAGCCGATCTCGGCCTTGGCGTCCGCCTTCGAGACGGCCTCCCAGAGCCGTGCGAGGGCGTCGAACCGGCGGGCGACGGCGTTCTCGCCCCCGGCGGTGTTCTCGATGTAGACGGGCACATCGGACTCGAGCATCTCCAGGGTCCGCAGCCAGCGGCCCACGCCCTCGCCGACGCCATCCTCGGCGTGGCCGGCGTGGACGATCACGGCGGCGGCTCCCACCTCCCCGGCGGCGTCGCAGGTCTGCTGCAGGATCTTGCGCGACCCGTAGCGGACGTTGTTGCGCGGGGAGCAGACGTTGATCAGGTAGGGGGCGTGGACGTAGAGCGGGACTCTCGACTTCCGCAGCTCTTCGGCGTCCTTCCTCGGGGGAGGCTTCTTCCAGCCCTGCGGGTCCGAGAGGAAGATCTGCACGCAATCGGCGCCGACCGACTCGGCCTCCTCCAGCGGCCGCTGCGGTGCGAGGTGGGCGCCGACGATCGCCTGTTTCTTCCGCGCCATCGGCACGGGAGTCTCCCGGAACCCTCCCCAGCACGTCCGGGGGAAGGTCCCGGGTTGACTCGCTCGGTCCTGCCCTGAGGCGAGCTCCCTACCAGGGCCTGGCGGGCAGGACCCCCGACTTCCGGGCGGGAACGACCGCCAGAGCCAGCCGCCCAAGGGTGAGCGCCCCCAGCATCAGCCCGAAGTCCCGTAGGGCGATGTCGTAATACTGCGGCGGGTCGTAGGTCAGCAGGTTCACGACGATGCCGCCCAGCCACGCCGCGACGACGAACGCGCCGATGCGGGGAGCCAGGAGGACGAGGAAGCCGGCCAGGATCTCAACCCCGCCGACGAAGTACATGAAGTCCTGGCCGCTGCCCGGGACGATGTCGTTGACCCAACCGGCCAGGTAATCGGGCCAGTCGACCGACCAGTTGAAGAACTTGTCCAGGCCGAAGAGGATCGGCGCGACCGTGAAGCCGATCCGAAGCAGCCAGAACGCCTGATGCGCGGCGGCGGTCACATCCGTCGCGGCTGCCGCGCCTCCATCCGAGCCGCCGGCAGCCCCGCTGCTAATCGGGGTCGCACGCCGTGCTGTGCTTACGCTCGCCATCCGGTGATGCCTCCTTTCGACTGTGACGGGCGCGTCAGCGCCGCGTCGATTCAGCTGTCATCCCCTTCAGCGTCGCCGAGGAGGCAGTTCTTACGTGGGGTGTATCGCGGGTAAGAAGGGCGTATCGAGGGACGCAAACTGAACGTGCGAATCTCGAGCGACAGCAGGGCCTCATCGCCGGCGCGGGAGGGAGTGATCGCCTGGCGGGTCGATCGCCTGCGGGCGGCCGGATTGGACGAGCGCCTCGCCATCCGGGTCGCCGTCGACGATCGTTACGACCTGCACGCTGTGCTTGACCTCGTCGACCGCGGCTGCCCGCCCGCGCTCGCTATCCGGATCCTGGCGCCGATCGATGGGGAGGTGCCGGGATGACGAGCGTGGGATCAGCGCCCCGGCTGGGTAGAAACCGCCTGGATCCCAGTTCGATGGACGCCGCAGTCGAGCCAACCAAAGCCGCCCGCCGCATGGATGCGGCGTCCCGCCGGTGGATCGAACGGCTCGGCGGCGTCGGCCCTGGGCGGGAGGCCGCGATCGCGGAGCTGCACGATCTGCTGCTCCGCGCGGCCAGCTTCGAGGTGGGTCGCCGCTGCGCGAGCCTCCCCCAGTTTCGTGGCGGGGATCAGCGGGACATCGCCCAGCAGAGCGCCGACGACGCGCTGGTGGCGATTCTCGGCAAGCTGGATGACTTCAGGGGTGAGAGCCGCTTCACGACGTGGGCATACAAGTTCGCGCTGTACGAGGCCGCAGCCAG
>DASXSZ010000046.1:0-45084 GCA_036505735.1 Solirubrobacterales bacterium | reverse complement strand
GGATCCTGGTGACCGATGCTCCGCTCGCCGAGATAGGATGCCCGGCCCTTCGATGCCTGCAGCGGCACGGTCGCCCGCATCCCCTCCTCGCCCGCCTCGAAGGCGGCCCGGGCGGCATCCGCCAGCGAAGCGCCGCCGTCGAGCCGTTCCCGCAAGGCCCGGACGGCAGGTGCGAGCGCGTCGACCATGGTCTTCTCGCCTTCCTGTGCCGCTCCGAGTTCGACGACGCCTTCCAGCGCAGCGTCGAGCGCGGAGGCGAGCTCGCCGCTCCCGAACTGCTCCGCGTCACCGAGCGCGCGGCCAGCCCGCCGCAGGGCGGTGCCCCACAGCGGGCCGCTCGCGCCTCCGACCGTCGAGACGAGCGTGCCGCCCGCGGTGATCAGGAGCCGGCCGGGCGAGGCCGGGCCGTCGCTCTCCTCCAGCTTCGCGATCACGGCGGTGAAGCCGCGGTCCATGTTGGTGCCGTGGTCGGCGTCGCCGATCGCAGCGTCGAGCTGCGTCAGGTAGTCGCGCTGCTCACGGAGCGAGGCGGCCGCCTGTTCGAGCCAGCGCTGGACTGTGTCGGCGTTCACGCTCGTCCCTCCCTGCACCTGCTCAGCGCCCCCAGCGGAGCGCCGGTGTGTGGACCGGAGCGTCCCACAGCTCGGTCAGCTCGTCGTCGAGCTTGAGCAGCGTGATCGACGCGCCGGCCATCTCCAGGCTCGTGATGTAGTTGCCCACGAGACTACGCGTCGCCGTGAGGCGGCGCTCCTCGAGCTGCTTCGCGAGCTCGTTGTAGATGACGTAGAGCTCGATCGTCGGCGTTCCGCCGAGGCCGTTGACGAACGCGAGGACGTTCGATCCGCTCGGTGCGTCGAGGTCGCCGAGAATCGCCTCGGTCATCTCGGCGACGATCTCCGCCGCCGGCCTGACCTTCTCGCGCCGCCGGCCCGGCTCACCGTGGATCCCCACGCCGAACTCCATCTCGTCGGCGCCGATCTCGAACGTCGGCGTCGGCGACGAGGGTGTCCAGGCGGACGTGAAGGCGACGCCGAAGCTGCGGCCGTTGTCGTTCACCTTGCGGGCGATCGCGGCCACCTCGGCCAGCGAGCCGCCCGCCTCCGCCTTGGCGCCGGCGATCTTCTCCGCCAGCACGGTCACGCCGACACCGCGGCGCCCGGCGGTGTACAGGCTGTCCTGCACGGCGACGTCGTCGTTCGTGAGGACGGACTCGACCTTGATGTCCTCGTCCTCCGCCATCTCGGCGGCGAGCTTGAAGTTCATGACGTCGCCCGTGTAGTTCTTGACGATGTGAACCACCCCGGCTCCTCCGTCGACCGCCTTGGTGGCAGCGAGCATCTGCTCGGGCACCGGTGACGTGAACACCTCGCCGGGACAGGCCGCGTCGAGCATGCCCTTGCCGACGAAACCGCCGTGAAGCGGCTCGTGGCCCGAACCGCCCCCGGAGACGAGGGCCACCTTGCCCTCGACCGGTGCGTCGGCACGTACCACGATCTGGTCGTCGGCGTCATAGCGGAGGAGGTCGCCGTGAGCGGCCGCCAAACCCGCCAGCGACTCCTTCACCAGGTCGTCGGCGTCGTTGAGGAGCTTCTTCATCTGTGTCGTGGCAACTTCCATTCTCATCCTCCTCTACTTCGCCGCCGCGACGCCATCCGGCGCCGACACGGCCTGGTCGGGATGTGTGACGGCTTCCTCGATCGGCTGCCGGACCCGGCGAGGCTCGGCCAGCAGGTCGTAGATGAACGCCGCCAGACCCGCGCCTATGAGCCCCGGAACGACATAGACAGGAATCAGCTGATTCCAGTGGGTCGCGCCGCCGCCGATGGCGGAGACGAGCTCGGGCCCGAAGGCACGGGCGGGATTCAGGGACGACGCGGTGATCGGGCCGACCACCATGATGATCGCCACCACCACGCCGCCGATGACGAGACCGGCGAAGTCGCCCGGCGAGCGCTTGTCGACGATCCCGAGGATCGCGAACATGAGGATGAACGTGCCGATTCCCTCGGCGAACATCGCCGAGGCCCAGGTCGTGGTGTCCTGGTTGAAGGACGCCTGACCCATCCCCAGATCGATTCCCGACTGCGAGAAGACAGCCCAGATCCCGAGGGCGCCGAGTGTTGCGCCAACGAGCTGCGCGCCCCAGTAGGCGGGCACCTCGCGCCAGGGAAAGCGCTTGGTGAGCGCGAGTGAGAAGGTCACGGCGGGATTGATGTGACATCCCGACACCTTCCCGAGCGCGTACACGGCTGCGGCGATCACCAGGCCGAAAGCAAACGAGATGCCGAGCAGGTCGGCTCCCGTGATCGCCGGCTTTGCATCGCCCGCCAGAGTCAGGGTCGCGACTACCGAACCTGGACCGACCAAGACGAGCAGGGCGGTACCGAGCACCTCGGCGAGTGACCGTTGGCCGAGGGAATACTCCTCATCCATATCTCTCTCCTCCGTTTCGACCCGTATTCGACATTATCGAATCCGGTTTAGGCGCGGAAAACTACCCCTCTGTAACGGGCGTGTCAACCCCCTGGGCGAATCCACCTGAAATCGAGTAGCTGGCCGGCTCGCCGTCCCCGCAGCGCGCCAGGTTCTCCCCTGCCTATTCGCTTATTGGGCCAGCAGGTTGGCGCACTGCTGCAGCTCCGCCTGGCCCGATGCCTGCTGCAGACATTGCTCATACCGCTGAGCGGCCGAGGTGCTGGGCGCGGTCGTCGACCCGCCCGATTCGGGCAGGGCGCCTCGCGTCCCGAGGCCGCCGCGGAGCCCACCGCCCAGCACCGAGGGGTTGATCCCGAGCTGCTGGAGCGCTGTCGCGGTCAGAGGCTGCGCTTTCGCCGGGGCCTGGATCGTTTGCGGCTTGTTGACGTCAGCCAGGTTGAGTTGCAGGTCGACGTCGAGCGAATCCGGCGCTCCGGGGGTGCCCGGCGGCGGCTTCAGATCGAAGCTGAGCTGGAGCCGCCGCAGGAGCTTGTCGTTTTCGCCGGAGTTGACGTCGACGTCCCCCGACTGGATCGCGTCGTTGAGGCGATCGAACTCCGCGGGATTGATCTTGCCCACTGCGGTGCCGGCGTCCTTGGCGATCGTCTTCAGGTCGTCGACGATCTGGGGGACGTTCGCCTTGCCCGAGATGTGGATCGTGCTCGAGCCCTCGACGTCCTCGGTTCCCTCGTTCTTCAGATCGGTGAGCCACTTGGCCAGGTCGATGTGCAGACGCTGCAGCAGGCCGGCTCCCTGGGCACCGCTCCCCTTGCTCTGCAGCTGGGCGTAGCTCGTCGTGAACTCGTCGTAGAGCTGCTGCGGCACCGCGTAGTCGGTGCCCTGAACGTTGAGGAAGGCCCGGTCGCCCGTCGCGGTCAGCCCGCCGGCGCGAGTGACGGTCTGGGAGCCGCTCTCGGCTCGGAGGGAGAAGTCGACATCGAACTGCGGGAACTGCCCGTTCGGCTGGCTCTGGAAGCGTCCGCCGAGCTTCACCTCCAGGCTGCCGGGGTTGTCCCCCCCGTTCGTCTCGAGCTTGACGTCGAGGTCGAAGGTGCCGCTCTTGATGCTGGTGGGGTTGCTGAAGGTCTGGATGAGGACGTGCTGGGGATCCTCGTTGTTGCCTCCACCGCCGCAGGCGGCCATGAGGAGCGCGGATCCCAGCGCGAGGGCGAGCGCGACCGCTGCGCGAGTCCTGTTCAAAGGTCTCTCCAAGTCCTCTCCGGCGGCGCCGCAGGGTAGCGCAAGGCCTTTAGCGGCAGGTCGGGTTGGCTGGGCCTATCCTGAGCTTTCGATGGAGGGGAGAACCTGCCCGAGCTGCGCTGCTCAGAATCCGGAGCGGGCCCGCTTCTGCATGTCCTGCGGCGCGGAGCTCTCGCCCCAGTGCCCCAGCTGTGGCGCGGAGAACCCGGTCGGCGCCAAGTTCTGCATCGAGTGCGGAGCGGGGCTGACGGCCGCTGCCGGCGAGGCGGCCGCGCCGCCGGCCCCGGCCGGGCTGCCGGAGGTCCCGCCCGAGGAGCGCCGCCAGGCGACCATCCTGTTCGCCGACCTCTCCGGCTACACGGCGGCCGCGGAGCGGCTCGACCCGGAGGCAGTGAAGGCCCTGGTCGACCGCACACTCCGCCGGCTGGGCGAGGAGATCGAGCGCTTCGGCGGCTCGATCGACAAGTTCATCGGCGACAACGTGATGGGCGTCTTCGGCGCGCCGGTCGCCCACGAGGACGATCCGGAACGCGCGGTCCGCGCCGGGCTGGCCATGCAGGAGGCGATGGAGGAGGCCAATCGCCAGAGCCGCGAGAAGTACGGGGTCGGCTTCTCGCTGCGCGTGGGGATCAACTCCGGTGAGGTGATGGCCGGCGCCGTGGGCGACCGCTACACGGTGATGGGGGACGCGGTCAACGTCGCGGCACGCCTTCAGGACGCCGGACGGCCCGACAGCGTCACCGTTGGTGAATCCACCTACCGGGCGAGCAGGGAGGCCATCGCCTACGAGCGGCTGGATCCCCTGACGCTGAAGGGCAAGGAGGAACCGGTGCCGGCGTGGGAGGCGACCGGCGCCCTGTCCGAGCCTCGCCGCGGCCCCGGACGCGCCCAGACGCCGCTGATCGGCCGCGAGGAGGAGGCCAGCCTGCTCACCTCGCTGGTCGAGCGGGTGGAGCGCGAGGGACGGCCGCACCTGGTCACGGTGATCGGGCAGGCGGGGGTCGGGAAGTCCAGGCTGCTGCGCGAGTTGATGTCGACGCTCGCCGAGTCGGACGATCCTCCCACGATCCGGCGCGGCCAATGTCCGCCCTATGGGGCCGGAATCGCGTATTGGGCTCTCGCCGAGGTCCTCAACGACGAGTTCGAGATCCGCGACAACGACACACCCGATGCGGCCTGGGAGAAACTGCGCGCCGGCGTTATGGAGCTGATGAGCGAGCTCGGGGACGAGTCCGCCGGGGAGCGGAACGCCGCGCTCCTCGCCATCCCGCTCGGCCTCGAGCCGCCCGAGGAGCTGATGCCCTCCGAGTCCGATCCCCAGCGGATGCGCGAGGCGCTGTTCTCGGCCGCTCGTGCCGTCGTCGAGGCGATCGCCCGCCGCCGTGCAGTGGTGCTGGCGATCGACGACATCCACTGGGCCGACGAGGGAATGCTCGACCTGATCGACCACCTGACCCGCTGGGTTCGGGCGCCTCTGCTGCTCGTCTGCTTGACGCGCGACGAGCTGCTCGAGCGGCGCCCCGGCTGGGGCGGCGGCCGCCGTAACGCCACCACCATTGCACTGGAGCCCCTCACGGAGCCAGAGACGCGCGAGCTGGTCGCGGCGCTGATGCCGAGCACCGGCAATGGGGCGGGAGACGTGATCCCGCAGGTCGCTGAGCGCTCCGGGGGCAACCCACTATTCGCCGAGGAGATGGTCAACCGCCTGCTCGAGGAGGAGACGGCGGAGGCCGAGGCTCTGCCGAGCACGGTGCAGTCGCTGCTCGCCGCCCGCCTCGACTCCCTCGACCGCCTGGAGCGGCGGCTGTTGCAGTCCGCCTCGGTGATCGGGCAGACGTTCTGGGAGGGGGCCCTCGCCTCGACCGCCGCTCAGGAGGGGCTCGACCTCGGCCAGACTCTCGCCAACCTCGAGGAGAAGGATCTGCTCGCACCGAGCGCGGGGAGCCGCCTTGCCGGGGAGCAGGAGTACGCCTTCAAGCACGTCCTGATCCGCGACGTGGCCTACTCGATGCTGCCCAAGTCGGTCCGCTGCCTAAAGCACGTCGAGGTGGCCGAGTTCATCCGCGAGCGTGCGGGCGACCGCAGCGACGGCGTCATCGGCCTGATCGCCGAGCACTTCGCGCGGGCCGCGGCGCTCGGCTCGGAGACCGGGCTCGACCCCGACGCGCTCATCGATCTTCAGACCCAGGCACTCGAGACTCTGGAGGCGGCCGGCGATGCGGCCGCCGTCCTCTATTCGAACGCGGAAGCGTTCGATCGCTATACCGCCGCGCTCGAGATCTCCGAGTCACTCGACCCCGGCACCGTGGCCCGCATCGGCGAGAAGCAGGGTGACGTGGCGCTGCGGATGGGTCGTGTCGACGCCGCGGTGGGCGTCTGGGAACGCTGCCTCTCCTACCACCGCACCGAGGAGGATCTCGCTCGGGTCGCCGACCTCCACCGGAAGATCGGCGCGGCCCTCTGGCACAAGGGCGAGCGCCGGGCCTCGATTGACAACTACCAGCGGGGCATCGATCTGCTCAAGGACGGCCCTCCCTGTATCGAGCTCGTCCGGCTCTACGAGGAGGCGGCCTCCCTCTACATGCACACCGGCGACAACATGCTCGCGATCTACGCGTCGGAGAAGGCGCTGCGGCTCGCCGAGCGGCTCGACGAGGCCAGCGCCGCGAGCCGTGCACACGGCATCTTCGGCCGGGTGTTCGGCCGGATCGGCGACTCCGAGAAGGCCAGGGAGAACCTCGAGCGCTCGGTCGCCCTGGCGCGCGAGTCGGACCGAGCCGAGGCCGTGCGGGCGCTGCTCACCCTGGGCTACCATCTCGAAGTCTCGGAGGCGGATTACGAAGGCGCCACGGCGGCGTACAGGGAGGCCCTCGAGATCGCCCAGGAGGTGGGAGACCTTCCCTCGCAGGTGGAGCTCCATGCCTCCCTCGGCCAGCTCGCGGTCGAGTCGGGGGACTGGGACGAGGTCGAGCGCGCCGCCGAGGCGAGCGCCCGGCTGGCCGAGCGCGAGGGCCTCCACGGCAAGCTCTGCTTCCCCGACCTCATGCGCGGCGTCCTCAGCTGGCGGGCGGGTGACTGGGAGGAGGCGAGCAAGTCGTTCCGGCGGGCTCACGAGCTGGGCGAGCAGGTCGGCCGCTCGGAGGTCGCCTTCACCGCCCTCCACTGGCTGGCGATCACGCTCCGCGAGAGCGGCGACCTCTCCGGTGCCGAGTCCGAGCTCTCCAAGGCTCTCGATATCTGCGAGAGGGCCGGGCTGATCGCGCAGTCGGTCGAGGCGATCTCGGCCCGCGCGGTGGTACTGGCCCTGGAGGGCCGCGGCGAGCAGGCGCGCGCCGCGGCGGAGGAAGCCGGGAGGCTCGCCGGTCGGCTTCACTACCCGGTCGGCGAGGCGGCGACCGCCGAGGCCTCCGGCGCGTCTGCGGAGGATCCGGAGGAGGCGGCGCGGCGAATCGAGGAGGCGCGGGAGAGATGGCTCCAGCTCGGCCGCCCCCTGGATGCGGCCCGCTGCCTGGTCGTCCAGGGACGGCTTCTGGTGGACGCCGACCCCGATGCCGCCGAGCGGCTGCTCGATGCAGCTGCCGAGGAGTACGAGTCGCTCGGGGCCCCGGCGCTCGCGTCGCGGGCGCGCGAGGCCGTCGGCTCCTAGCTGCCGCCGATCGCGTCGTCGACCAGCCGCTTCGGAGCCATGAGGCTCCAGGCCTCCTGAAGGAGGTCCTCAATCGATCGAGCCTCCGAGCTGGTCACCGCTACATACAATCGCTCCGTGAACGCCGACGGCGCCACGAGCTGGATCCTCACCGGCTCGCTCGAGAACTTTCGGATCAACGTCGAGCGCGGCTTCGACGTGATCGGCTTCAAGGAGCGCCGGCGCCGTCAGGCGGAGGAGTTCGAGCCGGGCGACGAGATCTTCTTCTACGTCACCGGGGTCCAGGCGTTCGGCGGCCTGGCGCGGGTGAAGTCGGAGATGTTCGAGGACCGCACCCCGATCTGGCCTCCGAAGAGCAGGAAGAAGCCGGAGGCCTATCCATGGCGGGTCGAGGCCGAGCCGATCCTCATCCTCCCCGAGGAGGAGTTCATACCCGCCGAGGAGCTGGCGACCGAGCTCGAGCACGTCCGAAAGTGGCCACCCGACCACTGGCACCTCGCCTTCCAGGGCCAGCTGCGAACCATCGGCGAGGCCGACGCGGAGCTGCTCCACCAGCGCCTCACCTCCAAGACCTCCGCGGCCCGGGCGTGAGCGACGAGGGCATCGAGCTCGTCCACGAGCGCCACTTCACCCGCGCGGAGGCGAACGCCCTGCTGCCCCAGCTCAAGGCGCTGCTCCGCCAGCTGCGGGGGGCCAAGGACGAGCTCACCGACGCCGAGGCGCACGAGGCGCTCTCCGAGGCCGCGCCGACCAACGGCGGGGGCGAGGTGGGCCGGCAGGTCGGCATCGCTTTCCTCGAGGTCCGACGGTTGCTCGAGACGATCGAGCAATCCGGGATCGTCCTGCGCGACATCGATCGTGGCCTGGTGGACTTTCCCGCGCTGCTCGACGGGCGCGAGGTCTACCTCTGCTGGGAGCTCGACGAGGACGACGTCGGGCACTGGCACGACATGGACGCGGGCTACGGTGGCCGCGAGCCGCTCGACTGAGCGAGTCACGTCGCTGCCTCGCCAGCTGCTTCGCGACCTGCGCGGCCTCGGCGGCAACGAGCGCATCGCTGTGATCGGCGCCGCGGTGATGGTCGGCAGCCTGCTGCTGCCCTGGTACGAGTCCCCGATCTCAAACGATCTGGTCCTGACCGGGATCGGCGCGTTCGGCTGGGCGGAGGCCGCGCTCGTCCTGATCGCGGCGGCGACCACCTTCCTCGCGCTCCAGGGGGGCGGCGGCTGGGTGCCACCGCGGCCGCTGCGCGAGTGGGCCCTCTTCGTCGTCGCGGGATGCTGGGCGGCGCTGATCGTGCTCTACCGGATCGCCGACCGGCCCCGGTTCACCCTGGCCGGGCACGATGAGCCGTACAACCTCCACTACGCGATCTTCGTCGCGCTGGCCGGGGCGGTGATCATCGTGATGGCGGGCCTGCGGATGCGCCCGCGGGAGAAGGCCAAGCGCCCGCAGCCTCCGGATTAGCCGGATGGCGACAATCCACCGCCGAGCCGAGCGGCCGACCGGCACCGATCCCGCGGCGAGTAGGGGGCGACTAGAGGGGGTCCGACTCGGCCAACGGGGGGCCGACCACGTCCATGCCGTGCTCGGCGGCGGCGCTCCGGAAGGCGTCCATGTCGAACTCCGTGAGCGTCGAGAGGCTCTCGAAGAAACGCTCCATGCCCGCCGGTGCGAACGTGATCAGCATCCTGCCGGGCTGATCGCCCACGTTCTGCCAGGTGTGCTGCAGCCCGCGCGGGATGAAGACGAAGGAGCCGGGCCCGGTGGAGCTGAGCTCGTCCCCGAGCTTCCAGCGGAACTCCCCCGCGAGCATGTAGACCGTCTCGTCCTCGCGATTGTGGACGTGCAGCGGTGGTCCGTCGCCCGGGGGAGCCACCACCTCCATGGCGGCTAGCGCTCCATCCGATTGCTCGCCCCTGACGAGGAACGTCAGATCGCCCCCGAGCGGACTTCGGCTGCGCTCCCCTTCACCCGCCCCGACAGCGACCCCACGTGTGTTTCCTCCCATGGACAACTAGTACCAGAGACCCAGTCAGCCGGCGTCGATCGGTGGTGGCGGCTCCACCCCGTGGCGGCGCATCCCCGCCTCGATGTCGGCGATCACCGTCTCGATCACCGCGACCCGCGCGTAGCGCTTCGACTCTGCGGGGATCAGGTGCCAGCGCGCGTGGGGCTCGATGCTCGTCCTGGCCACCATGTCCTCGACGGCCTGCTTGTACTCCGCCCGCTTCTCGCGGTTGCGCCAGTCCTCATCGGTGAGCTTCCAGCTCTTCAGAGGGTCCTTCTCCCGTCTCTTGAAGCGCTTGAGCTGCTCGTCGCCGGAGATGTGCAGCCAGAACTTGATCAGGATCATCCCCTCGTCGGCCAGAGTGCGCTCGAAGCCGTTGATCTCGTCGTAGGCGCGCAGCCACTGCTCGCGGGTCGCGAGCCCCTCGACGCGTTCCACCAGCACCCGCCCATACCAGGAGCGGTCGAAGACCGCCATCCCTCCCCACCCGGGCAGCGACGGCCAGAAGCGCCAGAGGAAGTGGTGGCGCTTCTCATCGTGGGTCGGGGCGGCGAATTGCACGACCCGGACGTGCCGCGGATCGAGCTGTGCAACAAGCCGCCTTATCGCCCCTCCCTTGCCTGAGGCATCCCCGCCCTCGAAGGTCACGCACACGGGCGGCCCGAGCTCTCCGCCGCCGATCAGCCCTCCAAGCGTGAGCCGGAGCTGTGTTAGCCGAGTCCAGGCGCGCTCGAGCCGCTCTGCCTCCTCCTCCCGCGAGAGCTTGAGCGTCAGGTCGACGTCGTCGAGGACGCCCATGCACCTAGAAGGCTTCCTCATCCACACCGACGATCATCAAAAACCTGTCGGTGCCCGGCCGTTGTGCGTGGCGATCGCCAGCTGCAGCAGGCCGATCGCGGCCAGGATGACGACGATCCCGAAGGCGATCAGCCAGTTGCTCCGCGCGCCGTGGCCGTACCAGCCGATCAGGAATCCGATGGCGAGTAGCACGGCGTACGGGCCGAGCGAGTCGGGCAGGGCGATGGCGAACATGGCGCGCTATCTATCATCCCCCAGATGCCGGAGCCCCAGCCGCAGTCGGTCGCCCAGGTCCGCGAGGGACTCGGCCAGGTGGGCTACCTGGCCGACGAGGCCGCTGCGCTCGTCTCCTTCCTCGCCCAGCGGCTGGGCAAGCCGGTCCTCGTCGAGGGCCCCGCGGGCGTCGGCAAGACCGAGCTCGCCAAGGCGCTCTCGCGCTTCACCGAGCGGAGGCTGGTGCGACTGCAGTGCTACGAGGGCCTCGACGAGGCCAAAGCACTTTATGAGTGGAACTACCGCAAGCAGCTGCTGCGGATCCAGGCCGAAGCGGCCGGCGAGGCCGAGCCGGCCGAGGCGGCCGAGGGGTCCTGGGAGCGGACCCGAGGCGACATCTTCTCGGAGGACTTCCTCTTCACCCGGCCGCTGCTCGAGGCGATCAGTGCCGACGACGCCGTCGTCCTGCTCATCGACGAGATCGACAAGACCGACCAGGAGTTCGAGGCGATGCTCCTCGAGGTTCTCTCGGACTTCCAGATCTCGATTCCGGAGCTCGGCGTGATCGAGGCGCGCACGCGGCCGATCGTGGTGCTGACCTCGAACAACTCGCGCGAGCTGACCGAGGCGCTCAAGCGCCGCTGCCTCTACCTCTGGCTCGACTATCCGTCGGTCGAGCGCGAACTCGAGATCGTCCGGCTGCACACGCCGGAGCTGGACGAGGGCCTGGCGCGGCGACTGGTCGAGATCGTCCACATGATCCGCCAGCTCGACCTGAAGAAGCCGCCCTCGATCGCCGAGTCAATCGACTGGGCCCGGACCCTGCTCCTGATCGGCTCCGAGGACATCGACCGCGAGACCTTCGAGCAGTCCATGAGCATCCTGGTGAAGCACCGCTCGGACATCGACATGGTCGCCGAGCGGGTCGCGGTCAAGCTCGGCGACGGCGTCACGGGCGGCATCACCCCGCCCGGCTCAACTGGGAGCTGACCGTGTCCACCACCGCGAGCAGCCTGCTCGCCTTCTTCGAGGACCTCCGCTCGGAGGGCGTAGCCGTGGGCACCTCCGAGATCCTCGACGCCTTCTCGGCGCTCGACGAAGTGAGCTGGACGGATCAGCGGGACTTCCGCGAATCCCTGGCGGCCACGGTCGCCAAGTCCCAGGAAGACCGGCGGATCTTCGAGCTGCTCTTCGACCGTCACTTCTTCCGCGCCGCGGAGTCCGAGGCCCTCGAGCGCGGGATCGAGGACGAGCGCTACGAGGGCGCCGGCGACCGGATCGACCTCGACGAGCTTCGCGAGGCGATCCGCCGGGCAATCACCGAGGGCAACGACGGCGAGATGCGCGACCTGGCCCGCCTGGCGATGACCGCCTTCGGCCGTCGCGGAGAACGCTCGGGCGTGATCGGCGTCGACGTCCAGCGGATTCGCCGCGCCCTCGGCCTGCAGGCGCGTGGCCGTCGCGACGACGGCTCGGAGCAGGCTCTCGATCCGGATAACGTTCGGCAGTTCGAGCGCTACCTGCGCCGCGAGTTGGAGCGGGCGACCATCGAGCGCACCGGCAAGCTCCCTCCCTCCCGGCCACTTGCCGAGCTCGACCGCACCCTCCCCACCAGCCCGGCCCAGGACCTCGCCGCCGTCCATCGCGCCGTCGCCCAGCTGAAGCGCCGGATCGCCACCCTTGGCCACGAGCAGCGGGGCCGCAACCGGGGCCGGATGGTCGACGTCCGCCGCACGATGCGGGCGTCGCTCGAAACGGGCGGAGTGCCACTGCGGCTTCGCTACCGGCCCAAGCGCCCCCGGCGGCCCGAGATCTACGTCCTCTGCGACGTCTCGACCTCGGTGAGCTCCGCGAGCGTCTTCTTCCTCTCCGTGCTCCACGCCCTGCACGACTCGTTCCGCAAGCTGCGCAGCTTCGTCTTCATCGAGCGGATCTCGGAGGTCACCGACATCTTCGAGCACGAGCGCGACTTCCGGCGGATCTCGGAGCGCGTCTCGTCCGAGGGCGGCGTCGCCGACGTCTCCGGGTACACCGACTACGGCCGCGTCTGGCTGGAGTTCGGCGAGGAGATCGCCGAGGACCTCGGTCCCCGCTCGACCGTGATCGTGCTGGGTGACGCGCGCACCAACGGGCGCGAGCCGCACGCCGGGACATTCGGCGCGATCGCCGAGCACGCCGGCCGAACCTTCTGGCTCAACCCGGAGCCCAAGCTCTACTGGAACTACGGTGACTCGGTGATGGCGGCTTACGAGCCCTACTGCGATGGGGCCTTCGAGTGCTGGACGACGAAACACCTGGAGAACTTCGTCAACGTGATCGCGGGCGCTCCTCGGGTCGCCGACTGACTAGCGTGATTCGCGAATCCGCCTGAAGAGCTCCTGCGCGTCGGCGACCGGACCGAGGTGGTCGAGCTTCTCGGGGTTGACGATCGAGCGGATCGCCTTGACCTTGCCGTCGGCGATGTCGAGCGACATGACCCCGATCAGCTTTCCATCGGAATCGAGGTACTCGGCGCCGGGCTGGCCGTTGACCACCACCCTGCGCAGCTCCATGCCGCCGATCTTCTGGAAGCCGAGCCGCCACCAGTTGCCCAGCATCTGCGCGACCCTGGCGCGGCCGAAGACCGGGCGCTTGATCGCCGGGGCTAGCCCGCCGCCGTCGCCGTGCAGCTCGACGTCCTCGGCCAGGATCGCCTCGAGCGAATCGAAGTCCCCCTCCTCGGCCGCGGCGAAGAAGCTGGCGGCGAGCTTCTGGCGCTGCTCCGCGGATGGGTCGAAGCGGGGCTGGCCGTCCCGAACCTGGCGGCGGGCACGCGAGGCCAGTTGCCGGGCGTTCTGCTCGCTGGTCCCCACGATCTCGGCCACCTCCGCGTAGCCGTAGTCGAAGACGTCATGGAGCAGGAACGCCGCCCGCTGCTCGGGCGTCAGCGACTCGAGCACCACCAGGAAGGCGAGTGAGAGGGAGTCGGCGAGCTCCGCGTGCTGCGCGGGATCCTCGGCGGGGAGCTCCGCGACCGGCTCCGGCAGCCATTCCCCGACGTACGTCTCCCGCCTGGCGCGCGCGGAGCGCAGCTCGTCGATCGCCAGCCGGGTGACGACGGTGGCTGCGTACGCCCGCGGCGAGGAGATCTCCTCCCCGGCCTCGATCGCGGAGTGGACGCGCAGCAGCGCCTCCTGCACCACGTCCTCGGCCTCGCTGACCGAGCCCAGCATCCGGTAGGCGATCGCGAACGCCCTCGGGCGAAGGTCGTCGAGCAGCTCGGCCTCGGAGGTGCTCATCCGAGTCCCTCCTGGAAGCCCTGGCGCCAGCTCGGGTAGCGCAGTTCCCAGCCGAGCTCGCGCTTCGCTTTTGCGTTCGACGCTCCGCGCACCTCGGTCATCATGATCGTCATTCCC
Source organism: Solirubrobacterales bacterium (assembly GCA_036505735.1). Taxonomy (GTDB): domain Bacteria; phylum Actinomycetota; class Thermoleophilia; order Solirubrobacterales; family 70-9; genus DASUPK01. The sequence continues at coordinate 31,346 of DASXSZ010000046.1, read as the reverse complement.
TCGCCCGCGAGCAGTCTCCCCAGCCAGCGCGGCAGGTGACGTGGCGGCTTCGCGGCGATCGCCTTGGCCAGCTCCGGAAAGATGACCGAGACCGGAGCGGGCTCATCATCGACCACGTTGTAGAGGCCGGGTTCGCCTCGCTCCACTGCCGCAGCAGTTGCCGACGCCGCGTCCTGGATGTGCACGAGGGACCAGATCCCGGCGCCGTTACCGACCACGGGGAACCGGCGCTTACGAAACATCTCGATCTGCTCGCCATCCGGGTTGAGGCCCAGCGATGTCCCGGGGCCATAGAAGCCGCCGTAGCGGAGAACCAATCCCTCGATTCCGTCGGCTCCGATGACCGTCTCCTCCAGGCGGCGGATAGCGCCGAGCGTCTGGCTGACGGTCTTGGGTGGCGAGGTCTGAAGGGGATCCTCCTCGGTCTTGACAGGGCCGCCCGTGCGCTCGAAGGGCCAGCCAGCGAAGCTCTGCGCGATGAACCGACTCGCGCCGACCGCCCGGGCCGCGGCGAGCAGGTGATCGGTGCCCTCGGTCCGCAGCCGGTTGGTGAGCGCGAACATCTTGTCGATGCTGCGGCTCATCGACCCTGCGTCGATCGCGGTGAGCTGGTGGATAACCACCTCCGGCTCGGCCTCGGCCACCGCCTGTGCGACGCCCTCCGGATCGAGGGCGTCCGCGACCATCGGGCGTGCGCCCATCGCGCTCACCATGTCCTGCTTCCCCGGCGTGCGGGTCATCCCCGTGACCTCGTGGCCCCGGTCCACCAGCATCGGCACCAGCTCCTTGCCGAGAGCACCTGTAGCGCCGGCTACGAACACCTTCATGGCTGCCTCCTCTCGTCGTTCGGAAGCAGAGACGGCACAGTGACTGCGGTTGTGACAGTCCCGGGCTAGGCGGCGACCGGTTCGCGGTCCCGCCAGGCCTCCCAGCGGCGCTCGAGCCGCTTGGTGAAGCGCTTCGGCTTCTCGGAGTAGATCCGATCGGCGAGAGAGATGGCGGCGAACTGCAGCTCGCCCCGCCGCTGGTCGACCTCCTCGAGCAGGTGGCGCTGGTCGCCCGGATGCGCGAAGGCGTCGCGGCGGCTCTGCGCCTCATCGCGCAGCAGGGCCAGGTCGTGATCGTCGCCGAGGTGATCTGAGAGATCGTGTGCGTGATCGGCGAGCGATCCGAGCAGATCCTCGTCCGCCCCGCCGATCAGGCGCAGCTGATACCAGAGGTCCTTGACGCGCTTGCGGAGCTCGTGGAGGTTGGTGACGCTGGCCTCCTCCTCGACCGCCTGAAGCCGCCTGCGGCCCCGGCGATAGCTTCGGTGGAGGCCCGGGCCGATCACCTCCCAGCCGTCGCCCTCCAGGGGCAGCTGCTCGATCCGAGCGCGCCCGGCGGCGAGCCCGGCGGCGGCGCTCGCCATCGCCCGCTCCACCGAGCCGTCGTCGTGGGCCGACCTGTTCTCCTCGTCGAGCTCCCCACGGAGCCCCGCGAAGCGCTCCCGGGCCGACTGGCCGAAGCGCTCAGTGAGGCCGTCCAGAGCCTCGACCAGGATCTCCGCATCCCGGAAGCCGCTCAGCGTCCTCGCGATCTCGCGGTAGTGGTCGTTCTCGCGCCGCCAGGCGTCGTCTCCGATCTCGTCCCGGACGAGGCGCAGCGCAGAGCGGATCTTCTTGACGTCCTTGCGGGCCTCGTGGATCGCCTCGGCAGCCTCAGTTCCAGCCTCGCCGCGGAGCTGGCCGATCGCGTCGTCGACCTGGGCCGAGAGGACGCGCTTGATGCCGCCTCCGACTGGCTCGCCGGGGAGCAGCCGGTACGCGGCCGACTCGAAGGCGCGGCCGTGGCCGTCGCGGTCGCGCAGATGCCTGACCCCAAGTCCAGCCGCAGCGGCCGCCGCGGTGCCCGCGGCCGCGACAGCAGCGGTTTTCTCGCGTGACGGGCTCATACCTACCTCCTCCCACATATGGGTGCGGAACTAACGGGCCGCGATGTAAAAACGCCGATAACGGTCCATCAGCTGCGGGGCGCGCCCTCGGCGGCCAGCGTCTCGTTGAGGTAACGCCGGTCGCCGGTCACCTCCTCGCCCAGCCATTCGGGCGGGTCGAACCGGCGTGCGTCCTCCTCCGAGGCGAACTCGACCTCGGCTACGACAAGGCCCTCGAGGTCTCCCTCGTAGACGTCGACCTCGATCTCGAGCTCCCCCTGTGGCACCACATGACGCCGCTTGTGCAGCCGCCTCCCGTCGGTCAGCGGCCAGAGCTCCTCGAATTCCTCGCGATCGAGCTCGATCTCGGCTTCCTGGCGGGAGAGCCCCTCTCCGCGCTTCGCGGTGAGCACGAGCTTCTCCCCCCTGCGCCGGAGCCTGACCTCCCCATCCGTGCCGATCGCGAGGTAGCCCTGATCGATCTCGTCCGCGGAGGACCCATCGAGGTCGGGCGCATCCGAGACCAGGAACTTTCGCTCGACCTCCACAGCAACACCGTAGACTGGGGAAGAACCCGACAGGGGGGCTCGCGGGCAAGCGGGCTGAGATAGCGGACTACCCCCACCTTCCGCTGACCCTTTGAACCTGTGCGGTAATGCGCGCGGAGGGAGCATGCTGACGAGACTTCGCGAAGGCACTCCGGACGCGGCCCACGAAGGCCGCCCCGGCACGGACGGCGCGGCGGCGCTCTATGCCGTCGGCGGCGCGGCCCTCCGGGTAAGCGGCTTGGGCCACTCCTTCGGCGAGCTGCGGGCGATCGACCGGATCGATCTCGAGGTCGACCCGGGCGAGGTCGTGGGGATCGTCGGGCCCTCCGGCTGCGGCAAGACGACCCTGCTCGAGCTGGTCGCCGGCCTGCGGCCACCGGACGCGGGCGCGATCGCGGTTGACGGCAGGTCGATGCCGGCGGACCGCCTGGAGCGCTGCGCCTACATGCCCCAGCGCGATCTCCTGCTCCCCTGGCTCAGCGCAGTCGACAACGCCGCCCTCGCGCTGCGGATCTCCGGGATCCCGCGACCGGAGGCGCGCGCCCGAGCCGGTGCCCACTTCGACCGGCTCGGCCTGGCGGGCTTCGAGAGCTCCCGCCCCGAAGAGCTCTCGGGCGGCATGCGTCAGCGGGTCGCCTTCCTCCGCACGCTGATGGCGGGGAGGCCCGTCCTGCTCCTGGACGAGCCGTTCGCCTCGCTCGACGCGATCACCCGCGCCGAGATGCAGTCCTGGCTCGCGGGCGTGCTGGGCCCCGACCGCCACACGGTGCTGCTCGTGACCCACGACGTCGAGGAGGCGCTCTACCTCTCTGACCGGGTGCTGGTGCTGAGCCCCAGGCCGGCGAGCGTGGCCGACCGGATCGAGATCGATGCGCCCCGGACAGCCGACAGGGCGGCGGCGGTCACCTCGCCGGAGTTCGCCCAGCTCAAGGAGCGCGCCCTCCGCAGCCTCGCAGGGGAGGGCAGATGAGCGCCTTGCGCCGATACGCGGCGCCGCTCGCGGTGATCCTGGTCCTGCTGGGCGCCTGGGAGGTCGCCGCGCGCTGGGACCTGCTCTCCAACGCGCTCAACATCCAGGACTTCCTGGTCCCGGCGCCCAGCGACATCGCCAAGTCCCTCTGGGATGACCGCTCGTTGCTGGGCTCCAACGCCTGGGTGACCCTGAAGGAGGTGCTGCTCGGCTTTGGGATCGCGGCGGCGGCGGGGATCGGCTTTGCCTTCCTGATCCACCTCTCCGACACGGCCCGCCGCGCGATCTACCCGCTGCTGATCGGCTCCCAGACGATTCCGATCGTCATCCTCGCTCCGATCCTGGTCGTCTGGTTCGGCTTCGGCCTGACCCCGAAGCTGGTCATCGTCGCTCTGATCTGCTTCTTCCCGATCACCGTCAACACCCTGGACGGGCTCCGCTCCGTCGACCCTGAGATGACCAAGATGATGAGAGCCCTCGGAGCGGGCAGGTTCCAACGGCTCTGGCGCGTCGAGGCCCCTGCCTCGCTTCCCTACGCCTTCAGCGGCGCGAAGGTGGCGGTATCGGTCTCGGTGATCGGCGCGGTCTTCGCCGAGTACGTCGGCTCCAGCTCGGGGCTTGGGCACCTGATCAACCAGGCGCAGGCCCAGCTCCTGACCGCGCGGTCGTTCGCGGCGGTCGTCGTCCTCTCGGCGATGGCGATCGGGCTGTTCGGCCTGGTCTCCGCGATCGAGCGCCGGGTCATCACCTGGGACAGCCGAGGGGTGATGCGCTCCTGATCGCCCGCGCCCCTCGATTGACGGCGCTCGCCCTCGTGGCGGCGTCGATCGCACTCGGTCTCGCCGCCTGCGGCGGCGGAAGCGACGCCACGACGGGCTCCGCCGCCAACCCCGAGCCGTTCACGCTCGACCTGGACTGGTTCGTCAACCCAGACCACGCCGGGATCTACAGCGCGCTCGACCGCGACTTCTTCAAGCAGGCGGGGCTCGACGTCAAGCCTCAGGTTCCCTCCGATCCCTCGGCCCCGATCAAGGAGGTGGCGGCGGGACGCGCGGATCTGGCGGTCTCCTACGAGCCGGAGGTGCTGCTCGCCCAACAGCAGGGCCTCGACGTCGAGGCGGTCGCGGCCATCGTCGACCAGCCGCTGACCTCGCTGATCTCGCTGCCGAATGGAGGGATCTCATCGGCGGCGGACCTCGACGGGAAGACCGTCGGGACCGCGGGCATCCCGTACCAGACGGACTACCTCCAGACGATCCTGCAGACCGCGGGACTCCCCTCCTCCGCGGCAAAGGAAGTCAACGTCGGACTCAACCTGCTCCCCACGCTGATCGGGGGCAAGGTCGACGCGATCCTCGGCGGCTTCCGGAACATCGAGGGGGTCGATCTGCGTCTGCGCGGGCTCGATCCGCGCATCGTGCCGGTCGACCAGCTCGGCGTCCCCAGCTACGACGAGCTCGTCCTGGTCGCCCGGAAGTCGAACGTCGACGACCACCCGGAGGCGATCCGCAGCTTCATCGCGGCGCTCGCCGAGGGGACCGCGTACGCGATCGCCCACCCGCAGGAGGCAGCCAACGCGGTGCTCTCTGCCGGCAAGGGGCTCGATCCGATGCAGACCCGCGCCGAGGTCGACGCCACCCTGCCGCTGCTGGCCGCGCCCGCGGGTCGGCCGTACGGCCACCTGGACCCGGCGCAATGGCGCGCGTACGCGAGCTGGATGGCCGAGCACGACCTGATCTCGGACGTGCCGAGCACGAGCGACGTCCTGACGAACGAGCTGCTGCCCTAGTCGCCACTAGGCGGCCAAACGCGCCGGCGGCCCCGCCCCCATCGCCTTGTGCCAGCCGACCAGCGCGAAGGTGCCCGCCAGGCCGCGGTAGGGCGCGTAGGGGGCGAAGTACTCCTCGACCTCCTCGGCCGTGGCGCGCCGGCCGAGCCCCGCCAGGTACCCGACGAGCTTGACGTAGGCAAGGTCGCCGGCGGGGAGCGAGTCGGGGTCGCCGCGCCCATGCAAACCGAGGCACTGGATCGTCCACGGGCCGATCTCCGGGATCGCGAGGAGCCGGCGGTCGGCGTCCGCGTCGAACAGGTCGGCGCGCCCCCTCGCCACTTCGCGTGCGCAGTGGACCATCGCCAGGGATCGGCCGTGGCTCAGGTCCATCGAGGCGAGCTCCGCCGGGGCACGTCCAGCGATCACCGCGGCCGAGGGCACGTCCCGAAGCGGCCAGGGCTCCCATCCCTGCCTGGGCGCCGGCTGATCGGGTGGGACGTAGGCGGGGGCCCATCTCCGCACGATCCGCCGCTGGATCGCTGACGCGCGCGACCCCTCGATCAGCTGCTCGCTGATCGCCCAGCAGAGGGCCTCCCAGGGCCACGGCCGGCGGCGCGGCCTGACCCACGGCTTGTGGTGGATCGTCGGTCCGAGCAGCGGATCGCGCTTGAAGGTCTCGTAGAACTCGCCCATCTCGTCCTCGACCGCGAGGGAGAAGCGGGTCCGCTCGATCGCGATGCAGAGCTCCGCCTCTCCGGCCGGCCGGACGTCCCCCGGCGCCGGGCATCCCTCGGGGACTATGGGGTGCTCGACCAGCGATGGATCGACCGACTCGGCCCTGATGTGGACGTATCCGGCGCGCGTCTGCCAGCTCCTCGCCCTGACCGGGACGTGCCCGATGTGGAGGAGCCGCTCCAGCACCCCTCCACGCGAGCGGAGCACCCCATCGCGACCGCGTGAGCGGCGCAGCCGATAGGGCCAGCGGGGCATGACCCGCTCCTCGATCATCGGCGACACGGGCGGCGCGGCGGGCGTGCTACCGCCCGAGGATGTGCACGTCGACCAGGAAGCTGCGGCTGGCAACGACCTTCTCGCGCCGGCGGAAGAGGCCGCGCCGGGGCGGACGCCGCGGGGAGCGGGTCACGCGGGCGATCGCGACCACTGCGACGCCGGCGGCGACCCCGCCGGTCGCGGCCACCGCGAGCGGTCCGACCTCACGGCCCCAGATCTCGATGGTGCGTCTCTCGGCACGCGCGGGCAGGGGCCGGACGGGCTCCGCCTCGACCACCTCCTCTCGCTCCTTCAGCTCTTCCGGCATCGCGTGCATCCTAAGGGCAGGTCAAGACCCCTCCGGGGGTTTCGCGAGGAAGCATCCCGGAAAGCCACGCAGAGACCAAGGAGATGCGATGCCCGACCTCGAGTTGAGCAGTCCCGCCTTCGACCACGGTGAGCCCATTCCCGAGAAGCACACCGCCGACGGGCAGGGCACCTCGCCCCCGCTGGAGTGGAACTTCGTCCCAGAGGCGACCAGGTCGATGGCCCTGATCGTCCTCGACCCTGACGCGCCGTCCGGCGACTTCATCCACTGGCTCGCCTGGAACATCGATCCCGAGGCGGGCGGGCTGCAGGAGGGCGCCCCGGCGCCAGCACAGGGAACCCACGGGTTCGGGGGGCCCGGTTACGCAGGCCCGGCGCCGCCTCCGGGCCATGGCCCCCATCGCTACTTCTTCCATCTTTATGCGCTCGATACGGACCTCGACCTCGAGCACGGCGCCTCCCGGGATCAGCTCGAGACGGCGATCGATGGCCACGTCCTCGCCGAAGCCGAGCTGATGGGCACCTACGGGAGGCGCTGACGCCGCTTCCGCCTAGCGGTCCAATGCCTTCGCGTACAGCCGGTAGCGCTTGACGATCTTGCCGCCCATGCCCTCCATGGCGCGGTTCATCGGTTCATTGGTCTCGAGGATCCAGCCCTGATCGCCGGCGGGCACGCCCGTCTCCGCGGCGGTCTCGATATGGCGGACGTAGAAGCGTGCGGCGATCCCGGTGTGCTGGTACTCGGGCTTCACGCCGAGCGCGAAGACCCGGACCCGGTCGATCTTGCGCTTGCCGAGCAGGAAGCGCAGCCAGCCCACGGGCAGCAGGCGGCCCTTCATCTTCCTGGTCACCTGGTTGATGTCGGGGAGGGTCAGGGCGGCCCCTAATGTCTCTCCGTCGCGCTCGGCCATGAAGGTCCAGCGCGGGTCGAGGACCTGCTTCAGGTTCTGGGCCTGGAAGCGCACCTCCTCCTCCGTGATCGGGATGAAGCCCCAGTTCTTCTCCCAGGCCGCGTTGTAGACCTCCATGAAGCGCCCGATCTCGGCCTCCAGGTCGCGCTTGTTCATGTTGCGGACGGTGATGCCGTGCTCGGACTCGACCTTGTCCGCGACCTCGTGGATCGCGTCGTGGAAGCGGTCGCCCTGCCTGAGCTCCCCCAGGTGCAGCCACCACATCAGCAGGTCCATCGTCTTGCCGTAGCCGAGCGCCTCGAGCCGGTTCTTGTAATAGGGCGGATGCCAGGGCTCCAGGATCATCGGAGGCTGGTCGTAGCCCTCGATCAGGAGGCCGCACTCGTCGTTCGTGGTGAAGTCCATGGGGCCGATCAGGCGCTCGCGGCCGCGCGCTCTGACCCAATCCTCGGCGGCGCCGAGCAGGGTGGCGAAGACCTCCGGGTCGTCCTCGGCCTCGATGAACCCGAACTGCCCGTCGTTGCCGCCCTGGAACTCGTCCCAGCGACGGTCGATCTGGGCCGTGATCCGCCCGACCGGCTCCCCGCCGCGCCAGGCGAGCAGGTACTCGGCCTCCGCGTGCTCGAAATACGGATTCTTGCTCTTGTCGAGGAACTGGCGCCGTTCGTAGATCAGGGGCGGAACCCACGGAGTGCCCTCATGCAGCCGGAAGGGAAGCTTGATGAACCGGGTCAGCTCACGGCGTCCCTGCACGGGCCGGACCTCGATGGCGTCTGACACGGCTGCGGAAGCTACACATGCGAGACTTCCAGGGCATGTCCGACTCCAGCGTCAAACGGGTCGCGCTGTCGCGCGCACTCGCATCTCCGGTGGACGTCTTCGAGAAGGCCCGGACCCACGACCGGGCGGAGCAGCTCGAAGCCGCCAAGCAGGGCGACCTCCTCCCCTATTTCCGGATCCTCGAGTCCCAGGCCGGCCCCGTCGTCGAGATGGAGGGCCGGGAGACGATCATGCTGGGCTCCAACAACTACCTTGGGCTGACCACGGATGAGCGGGTCAAGCAGGCCGCCCGCGACGCCCTGGAGCGGTACGGGACCGGCGTAACCGGCTCGCGGCTGCTCAACGGGACCACCCCGATGCACGTCGAGCTGGAGCGCGAGCTCGCCGACTGGATGGGGACCGAGGACGTGATCGTCTTCACCACCGGCTACCAGTCGAACTTGGGCGCGATCAGCGCGATCCTGGAGCCCGGCGATACGGTGATCTGCGACTCGGGCGACCACGCCTCGATCCTCGACGGCTGCAAGCTCTCCGGCGCGCGCCTCCGCCCCTTCCGCCACAACCGGATGGACAAGCTCGAGGCGATGCTCGAGCGGGCCGTAGCCGACGGGAGCGGCGCCCTGGTTGTGGTCGACGGGGTCTTCTCCATGGAGGGCGACGTCTGCGACCTGCCGCCGATCGTGGAGCTCTCCCGCAGCCACGGCGCCCGGCTGATGGTCGACGAGGCGCACGGCGTCGGCGTGCTCGGCAAGCGCGGCGCCGGGGCCTGCGAACTCTTCGGCCTCGAGGACGAGGTCGACCTGCGGATGGGGACCTTCTCCAAGAGCCTCGCCTCGTGCGGAGGCTTCATCGCCGGCTCCGAGGACGTGATCGAGTACCTGCGGATCGCATCCCGCTCATTCATCTTCAGCGCCTCGGCGGTCCCCGCCGCGGTGGGAGCGGCACTCGCCGCGCTGCGGGTGATCCGCTCCGAGGGACCGGAGCTGATGGCTCGGCTGCTCGACAACGCGGGCTACCTGCGCCAGGGATTCCGCGATCTGGGCCTGAAGGTGGTCGAGCCGGGGACCCTGCCGGACGGCAGCGAGGCGACCACCCCCGTGGTCCCCGTGATCATCGGCGAGGATTGGCAGGCCGTCCTCCTCTGGAAGGCCCTCTTCGAGGGCGGTGTCTACACCAACGTCGCCCTCCACCCCGCGGTCCCGCCGGGCGGCGCGCTGCTCCGCACCAGCCTGATGGCGACCCACGAGCGCAAGCAGCTCGATCGCGCCCTGGAGGTCTTCGCCGACGTCAAGACCCGCTTCCCCGACCTGCCGGCGGCCGAGTAGGTCATCTTCGGGCTGTCCGGACGAGGTTTCGGATCATCCAAGCGGGGTATGCAGACAGGTCGCGCGCCGGTCCGGATGGACGAGCGATCCTCCATCCGACAAAAGATCTGCTCTTAGCGAACGGGACGATCGGTTGGGTGTTGACCGTCGCCGCGGGGGACGTATAAGTTTCGCCTCGCCGCGCGCTTCCGGGGCAGGGAGCGGACGGGATCAGAATCAAAGGAGAGGACCGTCCATTCCCCCCGGCTCGAAAAGAGCGACTGGGGGCCGCAAGCAACCAAGCCCGCCACGTAATCCTGATCTAGCAGGAGGGAGAAAAGATGTCTGCTGCCGCTTCGACGATTGCCCCTGCCCGTCCACTGTCCATTCCGCATCGGCGGATCGAGCCCACGGTCGTCGAGCCTCAGACCGACTCCGCGTCGGAGTCCGGACGCCGCGCGGGCTCCCAGTGCATGCAGGCCCTCGCCCGCGCCAACGAGGTCCGGCTGGCACGCGCCGCTCTCAAGCGCGCCGTCTCGGCGGGCCGCCACAGCGTCACCGACGTCATCCTCGAGTCCCCGTGGGAGGCCGAGAGCATGAGCCTGAGCGAGCTTCTCTGCAGCCAGCGCCGCTGGGGCCGCGCGCGCTCGCGCAAGCTGCTGGCCTCGGCCGCTCTCAGCGAGGGGAAGAGGGTAGGCACCCTGACCGAGCGGCAGCGCCGGATCCTGGTAGCCGCCCTCGAGGCGAAGCTCTCCAACCGGCTGAATTAGGGGTCCGCGGCCCGCAAGGGGTGGCGGGCCGCTCGACTCATCCCCTGAGGCGAAAGAGGGCGCCGCCGGAGCGCCGGCTGAATGCCGACGCGAACATCCAGGCGGCGCCCCCGAACGCCACCAGACCCGCGGCGACGCAGATTGCCGGGCTGAGCTTGGTGGCGACGAAGAGGACGCCGAACACCGGCACCCCCACGGCCGCCGACAGCAGCAAGGTGTGCGAGCGATAGCCGGCGAAGTGCTCGCGCAGCGAGAGCTCGAGCCCGGCCAGGGAGCCCAGCCCGAGGCCGACCGCGATCATCACGAAACCGCGGGGCGGCGGGATGAAGAACCCGGCGATCAGCAGCAGGATCCCGATGAAGATGACGATCTCGGACAGCGGGAAGTCGCCCCAGGGGGCGGGTGGCCGCTCGTGGCCCGCCCGTCGCCGCGCCGTGCGGGCGCGCTGGGCGTCGTCGAGAGCCACGGCCGGCGTTCGGGGTTGCGTAGGCGGGGTCCCGTCCGTCTGCCGCCGCCGCCGCTTGCGGCGCTTTCGCTTCGTCGCCATCAGAGGGGTTCAGGGGGCCGGAGCCCCTCGGCTAACGGACAACCGGAGGAGATCTTGACGCGCCACCAGCCGAGCATCATGCCGAGCGGGCCCCACTTCGGCGTCGAATGCCAGTGCTTGCACCCGGGCTCGCCGATGTCCTCGTTGTAGACGCGCACCCACTTGTGCGAGGCGGGGTCGGCGACCATCTCCTCGATCAGCTCGCGGTTCCGCTCCTCGACGATGGCGTGGTCGTGCAGGTCCGCCCTGACCTCCTGGATCCGCGCGGCGAGGGAGTCGCGCACCCGCTCGAGCTCGTCGACCGAGAGCAGCCGAGGCCCGCCCATGCCCGGAACGGCGAATTCGATCCCCTTGCGCGGGAAAGCCGAGCCGAACAGCCTAGCGAGAGCCAGCTCCATGACGGCGATCTGACGGCAGAGGTCGGCGCGGGCGTCGCGCTCGTCGAGCTCGTAGAGCGCGGTCTCGAGGCCCTCGGGTGGGGTCGGCGGGACGAGCGACTCCTCCGGGGCGATCTCAACCTCGGAAAGGTCACGGCGTTCGAGCAGCTCCGGCATCTGAGCCTCCTCTACGACCAGAGTGAAGCCAAGTTTACGCTCGCAGGGCGCTGCCCGCCACCCACAACGCCTCCTCGAGGGCGATATCGGGCACACCGCGCACCCCGATCGCAGCGAGGAGCACCCTGCTCGTGCCCCTCCGCACCCCGCGCCCCTCGGCCGTGCGGTCGAAGAGGATCCCGAGCGCTCGCCTCTCATCCGCGACGACGATCGTGCCATCCGGAAGCGGGGAAACGCGGCCCTCGAAACCCTCTCCCTCCTCAGAGAGCCGCAGGCCCAGCCGCCCCTCGACACGATCGGCGTCGAAGGCCCGCAACGCCACGCCCACCTCGACCATCGCGATCGTGAGCGCGTCGTCGACCCGGTTGCGGCTCTTGAATCGACCGTCGTGCATCCGCTCGAAGATCAGCTGCTCGATCGGCGTGCGGGTGGTGTCGGGGTCGAGGCCGATTTGGCGGAAGAACACCCGATAGGCCCAGGGAATGGGCTGCTGGCGGAGCTGGATCGCCTGGGGGCCGCCGATACGATCGCTGAGGAAGCGCAGCCGCTCCTTGAGAGCCTCGGGGCTGCGACCGGTCGCCGTTTCAATCGCAGTGGAGACGATCGAGAGGCCCGGGAACTCCTCGGCGAGTCCCGGCTCGACCCAGCCCGGCTCGGGCGCGACTTCCCATTCCCGGGGAAGCTCGGCCATCAGCGGAGCGTGGAATCGCGGCGGTTCGACGCGTTGATCAGGTTGTCCACCTTGGAGAAGAACTGCTGGTCATCGAGCTGGCCGATGGAGGTGGCTTGCAGGATGCCGCCGGGATACGCGTAGACGAAGGTCGGGCAGCCGCCGACCCGATAGAGGTTGGAGAGCGCGCCGTCGCGATCGAGGCCGACCGGATGCGTCCAGTGGTGCTCCGAGATCAGCTTGCGCACCTCCGAGTCGGAGTCGCGGACGTCGATCGCCAGGAAGTTGACCCTCCCCGTATAGCGGCGGTAGGCCCGCTCGAAGACGTCCTCCTGGTCCTCACAGTCGCCGCCCCGGGTGAACCAGAAGGACAGCACCAGCGGCCGGTCGAAAAGATCGCACACCCTGATCGCACCGGGGACATCGACCCGGCAGGCCGGGGTCCGCCGGTTGCCTGACGGGCAGGGGATCCGCGCCGAGTCGCAATCGTCCTGGGCGATGTTGGCGTCGCCACCCGCCCCCGTCCGCGCGTCGGGAACGGCGAACTGTGCAAGCGGGAGGTCGCCCTCGTTATGCGCGCCCAGCACGCCCTTGTTCTTGGTCTGGATCGTGTTGATGCCAGCGATCGCAATCAGTGCGATGAACACCATCCCGACGATCAGCGAGTAGATCGTCGTCCGGCGCGGGCGCTCCCGCGGATCCTGCCCGGAGCCGCCGTCTCGTCCAGCGCCGTTCTCCACCCGCTAATGGTCGCCTATGTAACGGACTCGCCGGGGGCGAGCGGCGCCGGTCGCGCGCGTGAGGGCAGGGGGAAGCCCTCCTCGGCCCAGACCACCGCGGCGGGCAGCACCAGCATCACGCCCGCGAGGGCGACCAGCAGATCGGCCACGGTGACCAGGCCGAAGTCGCGCAGCACCGGCGCGACCGAGATCAGCCCGATGTCATCGAGCAGCGGCAGGCCGGCGATCGCCAGGACCGCGAAACCGGCGATCGCGGTCACACCAGAGGCGAGCACGGCCGCGCCGGTGCGGAGATAGGTTCGCCGTAGCGCCTCGCCGATGGACAGGCCGGCCTGGCGCTCGGTCGCGTAGCGGGCGGAGAGGATGACGCTGAACTCCGTGGCGATCGCGATCACCAGGGCGCCCAGGGTGGCCGACATCGGATTCAGCGAGACGCCGAGCGCGGCGACCACGAGGCCCGACCAGCCGGTGGCCATCAGCACCGGGATCAGCGGCACGATCGCGCGGCGAGCCGACCGGTAGATGGCGGTGAGGACGACCCCGACGGCCACCAGGCCCGCCAGGGGAAGCCACCAGCGGCTGTGGGAGAGATCCGTGTTCGCCTCGGCCGCGAGCACCGGGAGCCCAGCCAGCTGGACGGTGGTGCCGGACGGCGGGGCGGGGCCGCCCGGCGGATCGATCTGGGCGCGGATGTCATCGATCAGCTTCTGCTGGTCGGAGAGCGGCTGAACCCGGATGCCGAAGGCGACGTCGGCCGTATCGCCGATCGGCGTCGTCCCGGCGGTGGGGCTGCACTCGCCGCGGTGGCTGATCACGATCTGCGAGATGAAGCAGGGGAGGGACTGCACCAGCGCGTGAACGTCACCGACGCTCTGGCTTGCCTGAGTGCTCCCGGAGGAGCTCGAGGACGCGTTGGTGCCACCGAAGAAGTCGGTCAGCGAGAGCGCCGGGCAGATCTGGGCCTGCGCGCAGCTCGCGGCGCTCCCCGAGAAGCCGTGGCGGGCGAGCACGCGCTGCTGGAAGCCCTCTGCCCAGGAGATCACCGCTGGGTTGGTGGGATCCGGGGCCTTGATGGTCACGTTGACGTCGCCTGAGATCCCGGTCTCCTTCTCGAGCTCGTTCAGGTCCTTGAGAGCCCCGAGGTTCGGCGGGGCGAGGTCCCGGATGTCCGTCTCGACGCCGGTGCCGGCGCTCGCCACCCAGCCGCAGATCGCGAGCAGCAGCCCAGCCGCCAAGACGCGCCGCGGACTGGCGATCGCCATCGCGATCGCTCCCGCCCCGATGGATCCCAGACGGGACCTGAGGCCACCGGGCTCCCGCTCAGGGGCGAGTCGCTCCTCGGGCGGGGATCCGCGCCACGCGGAGAGCCCGAGCGCGGCCAGGCCGCCCGTGATCGCGACCGCGAAGGCGAGCGCGACCCCCATCACCAGGAGGAGCCCGAAGGACCGGACCAGGGGGCTCGGCGAGAGGGCGAACACGGCGAAGCCGGCGATCGTCGCCACGCAGGCGGCGCCGATGACCGGTCCGCCGCCGGCTGCCGCTGTGGCCACGGCGCGGCCTGGAGGCGACCCCTCAGCCCTCGCCTCGTTGAAACGAGCCTGGAACTGGATCGCGTAGTCCACCGCCAGCCCGACCAGCACCGGCAGCATTGCGATTGCGCCCACGGTCAGCGATCCGCCGAACAGCGCCACCAGGCCGAGCGTCAGCGACCCGGCCGCCACCGCCACCCCCAGCGGGAGCAGCCGCAGCGGTCGCTGCAGGATGAAAACCAGGGTGAGGGCCATCACCAGTCCCGCGACACCGAGGAGGAGCAGTGTCTGGTTACGGAGCTCCCTGGCGCCGGCGTCGACCACGACCGGCGCCCCGGTGACCACGTAGCTGCCGTCGCTGAGCTTGAAGCGGGGGTTGGAGACGGCGTCGCGGAACAAGCCGATCGCCTGATGGCGCTCGGCGTCCGTCAGGTCGGGGCGCAGGCGGACGATGATCTGCGCCGCGTCCTTGTTCGGGAAGAGGTAGCCGAACCGTTCCTTCGGGGTGCCCGCGGGCTTCGACTGGTCGAAGACGACGCGGCCGACGAAGTTCGGGTCGTCGAGCCTGGGGATCGAGGTGATGCCGTAGTTGATCGCCACCTGCGCGAGGCTGCCCTCGAACTGGCTGAGCACCTGCTGGGCGGCGGCGTTGGCGGCCTGCTGCTGCTCCGCGGCCGACGCCCCCCGCTTGGCCGCGGCCTGCCGCGCCCGCTGACCCGCGGCCTGCGCGGCCTGGGTGGCGCCCCCGATCTGGCCCTGGAGGGCCTGCTGGATCCCGGCGACGCTCAGGTAGAGGAACGTCCCCGGACCGAAGACCGAGCGGCTCGGGTGCAGCTTGGCGATCTGATCGCAGACCGGCGGCAGCGGCTGCTTCTTGCGATGTGGCAGGGACGCCGCGAGCTGGGTGCCACCGGCGAAGCACTCCTCGAGCTCGAAAAGGGGCTCCAGGTCCTTGGTGAGGATGAGCTTTCGCAGGTCCTCCTTGACGAGCACGATCACGGGCTCGTCCCCGAAGTCCTGGTGGAAGTCCTGGGTGGCCTTGTACTCGGATGATCCCTTGCTGACCAGCGTGTCCGTGCCGGCGCTGGTGTCGAGCCGGCTGGCCGCGAAGATGCCGGCTCCGGTGAGCGCCACGATGGGTGCGATCACCAGCCAAGGCCAGCGCACGCAGGCGGCCGCGACTCTCTCGAAGAAGCTCCCCGCGTTCACCAGGCGGAGGTTAGGGAGCGAATGTGAAGATCGCGCCGGCTAGGCCGCCCGCAGCCGGCGCCAGCCCTCGCTCGCCACAGCTACGTAGCTCCGCCCGTCGGGCCCGCGCCGCTCGATCACGAGGCCGCGATTGATCGACCGACTCACGGCCCGTCGCCGATCGGCGTGGGCTCGCCTGGGAAGCTGACGAAGGAGCTCCGGGACCAGGCAGTAGCCGTCACCTGCCAGCTCCACGATCGAGTCGAGCACGTCCTCGTCGGTGATGCGCTTGAGCGCCATCACCGACGACGGTAGCGGCGCCGACGGCGCCGCTAGTCCATTGCCAGCGGGCCCTTGACGTCGGCGTTCAGGAACTGACGGATGAACTCGTTGCTCGAGTTGAAGAGCTCGTCCGCCGGGCCCGACTCGACGATCTTGCCTTTCCAGAGGACCGCGAGGAACTCGGCGATCCGGCGCGCGGTCGCGAGGTCGTGGCTGATCACCAGATAGCAGCCGCCATTCTCCTCGTGGACCTCGCGGATCAGCTCGCAGAGCAGCGCCGTGCGGACGGGGTCGAGGCCCGAGTCGGGCTCGTCGAACATGACGATCGCCGGGTCGAGCACCAGCGCCCGGGCGAATCCGGCGCGCTTGCGCATCCCGCCCGAGAGCTCGTTCGGCATCTTGTACATGGCCTCGGCGAGCCCGACCTCGCGGAGGCGCCGGTTGACGATCTCCTCGATCTCCTCCTCGCTCTTGTCCGTGTGCTGGCGGAGCGGGAAGCATGTGTTGTCGTAGACGTTCATCGAGCCGAACAGCGCGCCGTCCTGGAAGAGCAGGCCGAACTTCTTGCGCACCTCGAAGAGCTCGTCGTCGGTCATGTTCGGGATCGACTCGCCGTGGACCAGGACGTCGCCCGAGTCCGGATAGAGGAGCCCGACGATGTGCTTGATCAGCACCGACTTGCCGGTGCCGGACGGGCCGAGCACCATCGAGATCATGTTGTCAGGGAGGCCGAGGTTGCAGCCGTTCAGGATCCGCGTGCGTCCGAACTGCTTGACGAGGTCGATGATCTCTACCGCGTCCTCACCGCCGTGGTCGCGCTTCTTGCCGGTGTGCCACTTATAGGGATCCGGATCGTCGGCGTCGACGCCGGGGATGATGTAGTCGCGCCGCGAGAAATCCTCCTCGCCGTAGCCCTGCGCGACGAGCGGATCGCCCTGCTCGACGGCCTCGGCGTCGGCCGTGGCCTCTTCGGCCTCGGGGGCCTTCGCCCGCGCCGTGGTCCGGCGTCGGATGGAGGTGGAGCGGCTCGACGTCGAGCGGCTGCTCGTGCTCTTGCCTTGTGACGTGCCCTTCTTCCTCTCAGCCACCGATCAAGCCTCCTCGAAAGTTCATCGAAATTGTCTCTAACAGCGCCCGGTCACCCGCCGATGGGCGCCCTCGGGTTAGCCCCCCAGAAGACCAGGGTTCCCATCATCCCGATGATGTGGACGAGCACGATGTTGAGCACCATGGACTTCGCCGTCGCCGTCCCCACTCCGACCGGGCCGCCCGAGGCGGTGTAGCCGTAGTAGCAGCCGACGAGCACGATGGTCGTGGCCATCACCATGCCCTTTATCAAGCTGAATAAGAGGTCGGGCGGGTTCTGGAACATCCAGAAGATCAGGAAGTAGCCGCCGGAGGAGACGTCGCCGATCTGCTCGACGACGGCGAGCCAGCTGGCGAAGTAGCCGATCCCGACGGCGGCCAGGTACATGAAGGGGAAGGCGATCCAGGCGGCGAGCAGCCGGGTGGCGGCCAGGAAGGTGACAGGCGGGACACCCATCACCTCGAGGGCGTCGATCTCGTCGGAGATCCTCATCGCGCCCAGCTCGGCGACGATCCCGGTGCCGACCTTGGCGGCCAGCATGTAGCCGAAGGCGTAGGGGATCACCTCGCGCAGGTCGCACCACGCGGCGAACACGCCCGCGTACGCGGGGGCGCCCACCGAGCGGTTGAAGTAGGCGCCCTCGATCCCGCACTGCAGCCCGAGGATGAAGACCAGGCCCCAGATCACGATGGTGGAGCCGAGGATCAGGATGCCGGTCTGGCGCAGGGCTTCGCCGAAGAACTGGAAGACGCGGCCCGTGTAGACCAGGCCGGCGACGCGGGCGCAGAATCCGAAGATCTCGCCGATCGAGTTGAGCCAGCCCCGCGGGACAGCCAGCCAGCCGGCGTTCACTTGATCACCTGCAGCTCGGGGTGCGTCGCGAGCAGCGTCTGGGTGAAGACGTAGTTGAACGCGAACACGCCCATGAAGGCGATCACCACCGCCTCATTGACGGCGCGACCCACCCCCTCGGCGCCTCCGGACGCAGTCATCCCCTTGTAGGAGCAGACGATCGCGATGATCGCCCCGAACAGGGTCGTCTTCAGCACCGACCCCCACAGGTCAGTGACCGAGGCGTTGTTGAAGAGGGTCGCGAAGAAGCCGCCGAGCGGCTCGTTGTAGAGCAGCTCCGCGCCGATCCCGCCGACGATGCCGAAGATCAGCGCGTAGATGTCCATCAGGCCGGTGATCAGCATCAGGGCCAGAAAGCGCGGCACGACCAGGTTCTTGATCGGGTCGACGCCGAGCACCTGGAGCGCGTCCAGCTCCTCGCGGATCTTGCGGGCGCCGAGGTCCGCGGTGATCGCCGTGCCGGCCACGCCCGCGACGACCACCGCCGTCACGAAGGGCGCGAACTCGCGGATCGAGGCGAGCACGAAGAAGCCGCCGAGGCGGTCGAGCGCGCCGAACAAGGAGAGGAAGTTGGCCGCCTGCAGGCCCGGCGCGCCGAACCCGAAGGCCAGCGTCGAGATCATCATCGGGAACCAGCAGAGCTGGAGGGCAAAGAGGAACTGGCCGATGAACTCGCCGCCGTAGGGATAAGGGGGCCGGATCGCCGAGACCACCGTCTTCGCGGTCAGGATCATCATGTCCCCGACCTGCTCGAATAGAGACTTGGCCGGGAGGAACGCCCTGTCGGCTACGGATCTGACCATTGCTCTCCTCCGGAGCCGTCCCCCCATGGTTGGGGCGCGGCCCCGCACGCGGCCCGAAGGCGACGCAACGGGAAGGTTATGTGATGGCACCGCCGTCCGCCACCCACAACCGTCGCGCGCAACCGGGGGCCAAGAAATCCCCGGAACTCGCGATACCCGGCTGGAACGGCGAGGGTAGGGTGGGTGGTATGTTGCCCGCGCCTTTGGAGGAGAGCGCTTCGACAGCCCGTCCCCAGAGGGTGCGTGACCGCCTAGGGATCGGGCTTCTCGTGGCCCTCTCCATTGTGGGCTTTTCCGCCTGCGGGGGCGAGCGGCAGGACGTGAACGAGCCCTCCGGAGACTTCCCCGTCCAGATCGTGAGCGCGGACTTCCCGAGCAAGCAGGAGCTCGCGCAGAACACGAACCTGACGCTCTCGGTTGAGAACACCGGCGAGCGGACGATCCCCGACCTGGCGGTCACGATCTTCACGACCTCGAACGCGACGACCAGCGAGACCCAGAGTTCGACGACGGGGACGACCGGAACCCAGACGGGTACGGCCGGCGAGAACCTCCCCCAGGCTCAGGGATCGTTCTCGGTGCGCTCCGAGCAGCCCGGACTGGCGATCCCCTCGCGGCCGGTCTGGATCCTCGAGGAGGGCTATCCCAAGCTTGCCGGGCAGGTCGCTTCGGCGGGCGCCGAGGCCGCCCAGACCGACACGTTCAGCTTCGGCCCCCTGCCCGCGAACCAGAGCAAGCAGATCGTCTGGAACGTGACCCCGGTCCAGGCCGGGACGTTCACCGTTCACTACCGCGTCGCCGCCGGGCTGCAGGGGAAGGCCAAGGCGGTCACCGCCGACGGCTCGGTCCCCGAGGGCGAGTTCGTGGTGAGGATCTCGAGCGCGCCGCCCCAGACCCGGGTGAACGACTCGGGCCAGGTGGTTCCGATCTCACCGAAGAGCGTCATCGGCCAGGCCGGAAACCAGCAGCAGAAGTCCGAGCTCAAGGGCCAGTAGCGCTCAGCCGTCGCCAGATCGAGACCGTCGTCGCCGCGCTGGTGGCCGTTGCCGCCGCAGTGGTCGGGCTGACTGCCACGGAGCAGCGCACGCTGGGGGCGAAGTACGTCGCCCTGCAGCGGATCGCACGCGTGAAGAACCCCGTCTACCTGACCCAGCCGCCCGGCCCCGGGTCGCAGCTCTACGTGGTTCAGCGGCAGGGAACGATCCGCATCATCTCGAGCGACCACCTGACGAAGCGGCCGTTCCTGCACATCCGCCGGCTGGTCGAGGCCCGTGGCCGCCGCGGCGAGCCCGGCATGGCTTCGATGGCCTTCCCGCCTGACTACGCTCGCACCGGCCTCTTCTACGTCGCCTACACGGACCGCCGCGGTGCGCTGGTGGTGGCCCAGTACGGCCGGAGCGCAGCTGACCCACTGGTCGCGGACCCCGGCTCGGGGCGCACGATCATCCGGATCCCGGAGCCGACCCGGACCAACCACGGCGGCTTCATCGTCTTCGGACCGGACGGGCACCTCTACGTCGGCACGGGCGACGGCAGCCCGGCGAGCGACCGAGGGAATGCTGCCCAGAACACCGAGCTGCTGCTCGGCAAGATCCTGCGAATCGACCCCTCGCCGTCCGGCGGATACACGATCCCGGCCGACAACCCCTTCACGGGCAAGCCGGGCCGGGACGAGATCTGGGCGTACGGGCTGCGCAACCCGAGGAGGTTCTCGTTCGACCGCGTCACCCGCACGATCGCGATCGGCGACCTCGGCAACGACCGCTACGAGGAGGTGAGCTACCTACCGATCGAAAAGTCCCGAGGGGCCAACTTCGGCTGGCCGGCCTACGAGGGATTCGCACCGCTGGACGGAGGGATCCCCCGCCCCGACACGGTCCTGCCGGCGATCGCCTATCGCCACGGCCCCGGATGCGCCGTCGTCGGCGGCTACGTCGTCCGCGACTCCCACCTGGCGCGGATCAGGGGACGCGAGATCTTCGGGGAGTACGTCTTCGGCGACTACTGCACGGGCAGCGTCTATGGCTTCCGGCCGCGCGCCGGCCGTCGCGCGGGAAAGCAGCGCACCTTCGCCTTCGGGCTCCGCTACCTGACCTCGCTCGCGAGGGACGACGCCGGTCGCATCTACGTGATCACCGACAGAGGGCCGACGCGGAAGGGCAAGCCGACGCTCGGGTCGGTCTATCGGCTCGTCCCCCACCGCAAGACGATCGCGGGCTAGACGCCGGCGAAGGCGACGAGCTGGTTGCCCCCGGGCGCGAACAGCCGCCCGCCGGCGGCGGCCGGGCTCGGGAAGTGAGTCGCCTGGCTGCCGAGGTCGAAGCTGGCGATCGAGCCGCCCGTGGCGGCCGCATAGGCGTGCAGAGTCGAGCCGTCGATCGTCCAGACGGCACCGCCCGCGACGATCGGGGGACCGGCCGAGCCGCCTGCCTTCCAGGCGGTGGTGAACGAGTCACCGCTCACCCGCAGCGCGTAAAGACCGTCGGTGCAGGGGACGTAGACGAGCGGCGCCTGGAAGGCGAGCCCTCCGTACGCACCCCCGCCGCAGACGTGTTGGCTGAAGAGCTGGCCGCCGGTGCCACCCAGGTGGACGGCGCTCAGGATCAGCCCGAGCCCCTCTTTGCCGATCACGAACATGCGGTCACCACCCAGCAGGGTCGGCCCGACCGAGCCGAGATCGGTATCCGTCTGGTTGAGCTGCGGGGAGTTGGATGCGCGGTAGAAGTCAGCCTGCTTGAGCTTCGGCGAGAGCCGGATCAGGCTGTTGCCGAAGTCGAACCCCGAGGTGGCGTCTCCGTTGCCGGTGACGACGAAGAGGTCGCCGGCCGAGTCAACGGCCGCCCCAGACGGCGCCCAGATGCCGCCCTCCCGGTGTACGCCGACGGTGAAGACCCGCCGCTTCGGCTTCCCGCGGGTCTTGACGGAGACGACCCGCCCCTTGTAGTCGCCGCAGTCGCCGGTCAGTCCCCCGAAGGGGACGTAGACGCGGCCGTTGGCGACCGATAGCGCCGAGCGCTCCTGGTGGACGCGCGGATCCGAGCCGGGCGCGTCGACGTTCCGCTTGAGCCGCACCTTGCCCCCGTGCAGCCGCAGGCCGAAGAGCAGGTGCCGATACCCGCTCAAGAAGGCGACCACGTAGAGCGTGTTGCGGGAGATCGCGGGGGTTCCGGTGATCCCGGTGACGGGCTCGATGTTGCCGCAGGGCAGCGTCGAGGCCACCACGGGCGTCCCGAGATGGCGCTTCCACGCGACGTGTCCGTTCTTGGCGTTGAGGGCGTAGACCGTGTTGTTCTCGGTGGCGACGTACACCCGGCTGCCGACCACAAGGGGCTCCGCGTAGAGCGACCCGTCGAGGGGCCGCGACCAGGCGCGGTGGACCTGGCCCAGCGCCGGGGAGCTCGTGTCGACCCCGGTCCGGGCGAGGTTCGCGTGGTAGGTCGGCCAGTTCGCCGCTCGGCCGCGCTTCTTCGCGGCACTTGCCTGGCCGGGGACATTCGGAGCCACCGTCGCGCTGGAGGAGTCCGGCTTGGCCCCAGAGCCACAGCCGATGCCCACGACGAGCGCCGCCGTCATCGCGAGGATCGCTGCCGCCCTGGTCCGGAGCATCCTCCGGCCAGTCTAGATAGCCGGGTTCGCTAGCCGGCGTTCAGTTTGAGCTTGCGAGTCTCCGTACCGGCGTCGCCCCCGACCGGGGTGAAGGTGACCTTGACTTTCACGGTGGCCTTGCCGTTCGCATCGAGTCGCCTGATCGTCCTGCCAGTCAGCTTGATCGGCAGCTTCACCGTGCCTGCTCCCGGCACCGTCCTGACGCCGGTCGCGCCCTTGCCGGAGACCTTGATGTCTCCCGGGCCCGGAAGCTCGATCGGAAGGATGATCTTCCCTTTCTTCTTGACCGTGTAGACCTGCTTGGGATTGAACCCGAAGACGCTGCTGGGCTGGATCGTCGCCTGGACGAGCAGCTCGCAGGTGCTGTTTCCGATGGGCGGCTGGAAGCCCCCGCCATCGGTGAGGGGCGGGGCGTACGAGATGAACGCACCCATCCCGACTCCACAGGTCCCCTGGGCCGCGATCGCGCTGGTCGTGGACAAGACGTCAATTCCGACGGCGTCTCCGACTTCGATCGGCAGATTGGCGGATGCGACGTTGATGAGTGTTGGTGACAGCGTCACCGTGGGACCGACGCCCGCCCCGGTGGCGGCAAGCGAGGTACCGGGTTCGAAGCGCCCCAGGCGAAACCTGACCATCTCCCCGGCGCTCGGCTGTGCACCCGACTTGAGCGCGAAGCTCGTGACCACGCCCTTGGTTGGCGACTTCGCGGGGAACTCGTTGCCAGGGTGAACTGCGAAGGTCAAGAAGGTGCAGGGCGGCGACGCGAATGTGCACGACACGGGGGTCGTGGTTGCCGGCAGTGTCGTATCGCTCCCGATGACGATCGCCGCCTGGGAGGTGGCCGGGACCAGAGCAGCCAGGACGAGCACGAAAGAGGTGACTCGGGCGATGATCCTTCCCCCCTCGCCGTAGGTTCCTTCCTCTGGCGGGACCGTACCACCGGCGAGGAGGGCTGTGGGGCTTTCAGCGCGGCAGGGCCGGCGCGAGGATCCGGTAGGCCTTGATGCCGAGGCCGAGCCGCTCGCGGTCCTCGGAGATCTGCGGGTCGAGCCCGGTCAGCTCCCTGACCCGCTCCAGCCGGTAGGCCACCGTGTGGCGGTGGGCGAAGATCGCCCGGGCCGTCGCGTTCATGTTGCAGTCACTCGCCAGATACTCCTCGAGGGTGCCGAGCAGGTCCGAGCGGTACTGGTCGTCGTAGCGGACCAGCGGCTCGACGGTGTCGCGGTAGAAGCTGCGCACCTCCTCGGGATCGGAGATCAGGGCCCGGAAGAGCAGCCGGTAGACGCCGCTCGCCGCGATCCCCTCCTCCAGCGCCTCGGCGATCTCCGGCTCGCGGGTGATCACGTCCAGGACCAGCTCGGCCTCCTTGATCGCACGGTGGAGCTCGCCGGGATCGGGATAGAAGGAGGAGACGGCCGCCATGCCGTGCTTGCGAAGCCGGTTGGCGATGCGGCCCGCGCCCTGCAGGGTCTTCTCCGGCGCGTCGTCGCCGCCTCGAGCGGGCAGGATCGCGTAGAGACGGCCGTCGGCGAGCTCGGCGAGCGACCCCTCGTACTCGGCCTCGACCAGCGCCGTCGCATGGCTCGGGCTGGCGGACTCGATCTCGGCGACCAGCGCGATCGCGCCACGGGCCAGGTCGCAGCCGAGCCGCGCGGCCTTGGCGGTCGCCTTGGCCGTCTCGATCTCCCGGGAGCGCAGCTCCTCGATCAGCCCGCCGCGCATCTTGCGCTCGGCCTCCTCGCGAGCGTCTGCCACCGCCACCTCGGCGAGCGCCGCCAGGGCCGCCGCCCGCAGCACCTCCTCGCGGTCGACCAGCAGGGGCTGCTCGCCTTCCTCCGACTCCTGCTCGAGCAGCAGCACGACGCCGACAATCCTCCCGCCGGCCTCGATCGAGCGCTCGAGGACGATCGGGTCCGGGGCCGTCGCCTCCGTGTCCGCAACGCGGGCCTTCACGTACTCGGCCAGTCCGTTCAACTCGCCGCCGTCCGGAGCGCGCGCCGCCAATCCACGCGGCGGCAGCACGATCGCCACCGGCCCGCCGGCCTCCGCGGCGGCCAGCTCGGCCACACCCTGAAGCCCCTCACCGTCCAGGACGGCCTCGATCATGCGGGTGCTGAGCTCGCGCATGGTCATTCGTCCTGCGCCGCGCCGGCGGCGATCTCCTCCTCGCTGTGGGCCTGGAGGATGGACTCGCCCTCCTCTCCCGTGCGGATGCGGATCGCTGCCTCCACCGGGAGAACGAAGATCTTGCCGTCGCCGATCTCCCCCGAGCGGGCGTGACGGATGATCGTCTCGATCACCGGCCCCGTATCGCCGTCGTCGACGACCACCTCGAGCTTGAGCTTTGGCCGCACGGAGACCGTCAGCGACGAGCCCCGGTAGGCCTCGACCAATCCCTTCTGCCGGCCGGACCCCTTGACCTCGGAGATCGAGAGCGAGGGGAACCCCTTGTCGAGCAGCTCGGAGCGGATCGGCTCGAACGCCTCATGGCGGATGAACGCTTCGATTTTCTTCAAGGAGCGGCTCCCCCGAGGACGGCAACAGCTGTCGCCCGCCACGGTAGGCATGCGCAGGCACGCAGTCTTTGGCCCTCTGTCGAAAATCGCGCGCGGGCGTTGCTCCAAGCGGTCGAGAGTGCCGATCGGCACAAGCGCGGGCCGTGCTCGGACGGCAGGGTGCAACACCGGGCACATGGCACCGACTGGCCAGCTGGCCAGTTCACGCTAGAGTCGGGCGACCGAGCGAGAGGAGAGCGAGCATGGCCATCGACACGGTCACCGGGGACGTCAAGGCGTCGCAAGAGAGCTTCGAGGTCACGAACCCAGCAGACGGATCGGTGATCACGAGCTTGCCGCTCGACGGCCCCGCCGAGGTTGCCGCGGCCGTCGCTCGGCTCCGCGCCAACCAGCCGGCCTGGGAGGCGCTTGGGATCAAGGGCCGCGCCCGGTGGCTTTATGAGCTCCGGGACTGGCTGCTCGACCACCAGGACCAGATCGCCGACATGATGCAGCGGGAGACCGGCAAGGTGCGGGCGGAGTCCATGGGTGAGACGCCGTACGTCGTCGACCTGATCAACTTCTACGGCAAGAAGGCGGGCAAGTACATCGGCGACGAGCGCGTGCCGGCCCACTCGCCGCTGATGAAGGTGAAGAAGCTGCGCGTCCAGTACCGGCCGTATCCCGTCGTCGGCGTGATCAGCCCCTGGAACTTCCCGTTGATCCTCTCGCTCGGCGACGCGATCCCCGCGCTGATCGCCGGCTGCGCGGTCGTCATCAAGCCGTCGGAGGTCACCCCGCTTGGCCTCGGTGAGATCGTCGGGGCGTGGAAGTCGGAAATCGGCGGCCCCGACGTCTTCGACGTCGTCAACGGCATGGGAGAGACCGGCTCGGCGCTGGTCGACGAGGTGGACTTCGTCCAGTTCACGGGCTCCGACCGGACGGCGAAGAAGGTCCTCGCCCGGGCGGCCGAAAGGCTCACCCCGGTGAGCGCGGAGCTCGGCGGCAAGGACCCGATGATCGTGCTGGGCAGCGCAGACGTGGAGAGAGCTGCCAACGCCGCCGCCTGGGGGGCGTTCGCCAACTCGGGCCAGGTCTGCATCTCGGTGGAGCGGCTTTATGTGGAGGAGCCGGTCTACGACGAGTTCGTCACCCGCTTCACCGATGAGGTCAAGAGGCTGAACCAGGGCATGGATGGCCGCGAGCACGGCAAGGACGTCGGGGCGATGACCTTCCCGCCGCAGACGAAGATCGTCGAGGACCATGTGGAGGACGCCAGACGCGCCGGCGCCACCA
Organism: Solirubrobacterales bacterium; assembly: GCA_036505735.1. GTDB lineage: Bacteria > Actinomycetota > Thermoleophilia > Solirubrobacterales > 70-9 > DASUPK01. The sequence continues at coordinate 5,411 of DASXSZ010000046.1, read as the reverse complement.
TCCTCACCGGGGGAGAGCGCCTCGAGGGCGAGGGCGACTGGTACCCGCCCACCGTGATCACCGGCGTCGACCACTCGATGAAGGTGATGCGCGACGAGAGCTTTGGGCCGGTCGTCGGGGTGATGAAGGTCCGCGACGCGGACGAGGCGGTCCGGCTCGCCAACGACACCCGCTACGGGCTGGCCGCCTCGGTCTTCGGCAGCAAGCGCGAGGCGGAGGCCGTGGCGCGCAGGCTCGAGGTCGGGACCGCGAACGTCAACGACGTGCTGGTCGGCTTCCTGGCCTCCGACGTGCCGATGGGGGGCTGGAAAGACTCGGGCATCGGCTTCCGCCACGGCGAGTACGGGATCAAGAAGTTCGTCCGCCCCGAGTCGCTGGTGATCACCCGCTTCGGGCAGAAGCGCGAGCCGCTCTACTTCCCCTACACCGACAAGCGCCGGCGGCAGCTGCGCAAGGTCACGGACTTCTTCAACGCCCGCGACTGGCGTAGGCGGCTTGGGCGACGCCGACCTAGGTAGCGGCGCTGAGCTCCGTATCGAGCCGGCGCGCCTCCTGCTCGAACCACTCCGAGACCAGGCGAAGCCAGGCGATCTCCGAGCGGGTCCTGATCCGGACGTAGTCCGCGTGCCGGTCCCCCGCGATCCGGATCGCGTCCTCGACGCTCAGCTCACGATCTTCGGCCCCCTCGTCGCCGAGCAGCATCCAGTCGGCCCGTCCACCGGGGCCCTCGTCCTCGAGGGCGAGCCTCGTCCCGTCGTTCAGGAGCAGTGCCTTAGGCTCGCGGCCCCCTACCTGTAGTCCCTGCACTCCGTTGGCTTCCATGTCGTCCCCTTCCGGCCGGCTCCCCGCCGAACCATCGTTTATCGAAGCCCCATTGTGCAAGCAACCGCTAACACGGCGCTAAAGGATCGTTAACAAGCTGCGAAATTGGCGCAGCGTGCGGGAAAGGCCCGGCTAGGAAGCCGGGACGAGCTCCTCGCGGAGCTGCTTGGCGGCCTCAACCATGTTGCGGAGGCTCGGGTCGACCTCATCCCAGGTTCGTGTCTTGAGGCCGCAGTCCGGGTTGACCCAGAGCTGCTCCGGGCGCAGCACCCGGGCGGCCTCCTGAAGTAGCTCCAGAATCTCCTCCACCGTCGGCACCCGCGGCGAGTGGATGTCGTAGACGCCCGGGCCGATGTCGTGGGTGAAGCCGGTGCGCTCCCAGTGATGCAGCAGCTCCATCCGTGAGCGGGCCGCCTCGATCAGCGTGACGTCCGCGTCCATCGCCTGGATGTGCTCCATGATGTCGCCGAAGTCCGAGTAACACATGTGGGTGTGGACCTGGGTCTCGTCGCTCACCCCCGCGGTGGCGACGCGGAAGGAGTAGACCGCCCAGCTCAGGTACTCGTCCCAGCGGTCGCGGCGCAATGGCAGGCCCTCGCGGATCGCCGGCTCGTCGACGTGAATGACCGGGATCCCCTCCTTCTCGAGGTCGGCCACCTCGTCGCGGATCGCCAGCGCCAGCTGTTCGCAGGTCTCCGAGCGGGGCTGGTCGTCGCGGACGAACGACCACTCGAGCATCGTGACCGGACCCGTGAGCATGCCCTTGACCGGCTTCTCGGTTTTCGACTGCGCGTAGGTGATCCACTCGACTGTCATCGGAGCCGGCCGGCTGACGTCGCCGAAGACGATCGGCGGGCGCACGTAGCGCGAGCCGTAGGACTGCACCCAGGCGTTCTGGGTGAACGCGTAGCCGAGCATCTGCTCCCCGAAGTACTGGACCATGTCGTTGCGCTCCGGCTCGCCGTGAACGAGGACGTCGAGCCCGATCTCCTCCTGGAAGGCGATCACCCGGTCGATCTCGATGCGCATCAGCTCCTCGTATTCGGCCACCTGGATCTCTCCGGCCTTCAGCCTGCGCCGGGTGGCGCGGATCTCGTCGGTCTGCGGAAAGGAGCCGATCGTGGTGGCCGGGAACGTCGGCAGCCCGAGCTTCTGCTGTTGGATCCGCTTGCGCTCAACGAACGGCGTGTCGCGGCGCGCGTCGGCCTCGGTGAGCGCCTCGACGCGGGCGCGGACCTCCGGATCCCGGGTGCGGTGGGAATCCCGGCGGGAATCGAGAGCGCGATCGTTGGCGTCGAGCTGATCGGCGATCGCCGACCGGCCGTCGCCCAGGCCCCTCGCGAGGGTCGTGACCTCTCCCACCTTCTGCACGGCGAAGGCCATCCAGGAGCGCATCTCGTCGTCGAGGTCCGCGTCGCCGCCGGCCGGCTCCGCCTCGAGGTCGATCGGGACATGGAGGAGGGAACAGCTGGTGGAGACGACGACCTGCTTGGCGCGGTCGCGCAGCCCCTCCAGCGCGTCGAGCGAATGCTCGAGGTGGTTGATCCAGACGTTACGGCCGTTGACGATCCCGGCGAACAGCCACTTGTCCTCGAGGCCCCCCTGCTCGGCGACGAACTCGGCGTTGTGGCGCCCGCCGTGCTCATGTGCGGGGCCGCCGGAGGTCTCGTGAACGCGTCCGACGAAGTCGAGGCCGAGGCCCTCGATCGGCAGGTCGCGGAGGATCCCGTAGGCGTCCCCGACGTGGTCGAAATAGGTCTTCACCAGGATCCGCGGCCGCTCGTGGACCTTTCCGAGCTCCTCGTAGGCCAGGCGGAGCGCATCGAGGTCCCTCTCGGAGCGGTCCTGCACGAAGCAGGGCTCGTCGAGCTGCACCCAGGTCGCCCCCTGCTCGGCAAGCCTCTCGATCACCTCGCCGTAGACCTCGACCAGGTCCTCGATCAGGTCGATGGCCTCGAAGCGCTCGGAGACGCCATCGGCGGGCTTGGAGAGCAGCAGGAAGCTGACCGGTCCGATCAGCACCGGCACGGTGTCGATCCCAACCTCCTCCATCGCCTCGGCGTGCTCGTCGAAGGGCTTGGAGCTCGAGAGCGAGAACTTCGTGTCGGGCCCGAGCTCGGGGACGATGTAGTGGTAGTTGGTGTTGAACCACTTCGTCATCTCCATCGCGGTGACGTCGACCCCGTCGGACTGACGGCCGCGGGCCATGGCGAAGTACGTGTCGAGGTCGACCTGGCCGCCGCCCCACCCGTAGCGTTCCGGGACCGCGCCGACCATGGCGATCGTGTCGAGCACCTGGTCGTAATAGGAGAAGTCGTTGGACGGGATCATGTCGACCCCCGCCCCCTGCATCAGCCTCCAGTTCTCCACCCGGATCGCCTTCGCAGTCTTTGACAGATCACCGGCGGAGGTTTCGCCCCGCCAGTAGCCCTCCGTGGCGAACTTGAGCTCGCGGTTGCGGCCGATGCGGGGGAAGCCGGAGACGTTGGAGAGCGCCATCGACCAAGGCTACCGAGCACACCAAGGGGGTCGTCGGTGAGGCTTCACGTATGACAATATGACTTTTTGAGTGCGGCGGCCCGCGGGACCTCGCAGGCCGCGGAGAACGAGTCGAGGAGAGAGCGATGGCGGTCGCGGTTGAGCAGCAGCAGAACCTTCTGATCGGCGGGGATTGGGTCGCGGCGAAGTCGGGGCGAGAGTGCGAGCAGACAAACCCCTACTCCGGCGACGTCGTCGGAGTGGCGGCGGCCGCGGGGCCCGAGGACGTCGCCCTCGCCGTCAAGGCCGCTGACGCGGCGTTCGAGGCGTGGGGGTTCGGGCCACCGGCCGCGCGGCGGGAGATCCTCACCAAGGCCGCCGACCTGATGCAGGAGCGGGCCGAGGAGATCGCCGCGATCGTCACCGAGGAGACCGGCGGGACCTTCGGCTGGGGCATGTTCAACGTCCAGCTGGCCAGCGGGATGATGCGGGAGGCCGGCGCCCAGGCCTACTCGGTCGTCGGCGAGGTGATCCCCTCGGATATCCCCGGCGCCATGGCGATCGCACGGCGGCAGCCGGCCGGGGTGGTGGTCGGCATCGCTCCGTGGAACGCACCGGTGATCCTCGGCACGCGCGCGATCGCGACGCCGCTCGCCTTCGGCAACACGGTGATCCTGAAGGGCTCGGAGCTCTGTCCGCGGACCCATGCGCAGATCGTGCACTGCGTCCAGGACGCGGGCGCGCCCGAGGGCGTCATCAACTACCTGACCAACGACCCGGATGACGCCGCCGAGGTCGTCGACGCCCTGATCGCCCACCCCCGCACGCGGCGGATCAACTTCACCGGCTCCACCCGGGTGGGCAGGATCATCGCCGAGAACTGCGGCCGGCACCTGAAGCGCTGCCTACTGGAGCTGGGCGGGAAGGCGCCGATGATCGTGATGGCAGACGCCGACCTGAACGAGGCGGTCAACGCGGCCAACTTCGGGGCCTTCATGCATTCGGGTCAGATCTGCATGGCGACCGAGCGGATCATCGTCGACAGCCAGGTGGCCGGTGAGTTCACCGACGGGCTGGTGGCGAAGGCGAGCTCCCTCACCGTCGGCGACCCGAGCAATCCCGAGACGATGATCGGGCCGCTGATCAACAAGGCCCACCTCAAGCACGTCACCGAGCTGGTCGAGGACGCCAAGACCAAGGGCGCGGAGGTGAAGACCGGGGGCGAGGCCGAGGGTCCCTGCTACAAGCCGACGGTGCTGACCAAGGTGACTCCGGAGATGCGGGTCTACGGGGAGGAATCGTTCGGCCCGATCGTCCCGATCCTCTCCTACACCGACGTCGACGAGGCGATCCGGACCGCCAACGACACCAACTACGGGCTGGCGGGCGCGGTGTTCAGCCGGGACATTCCGACCGCGCTCGACGTCGCCCAGCGGATCGAGAGCGGGATCTGCCACGTCAACCACTCGACCGTCCACGACGAGCCGCAGATGCCGTTCGGCGGCGTGAAGGAGAGCGGCTGGGGACGGTTCGGTGGCCACGCGGCGCTCGAGGAGTTCACCGACATCCACTGGACCATGGTCATGGGCCAGCCGCGGGAGTACCCGATCTAGAGCCGCTCAGTTGAAGGCCGCCAGATACCTCGGGCTGCACGAGGGCACCGCGGTCTCGATGGCGGACGGCTTCGCCCGCGCGACCGGCCGTCCGTCGTTCGTCAACCTGCATATCGCGGCCGGGCTCGCCCAACTCGCATAGCGAGAGGAAAGCGCCAAATTGGTCCCTCTCCCAGACGGCGCCGACCGGCCCGGTGATGGTCTCGATCCCGCTCGACATGCTCGAGGAGGAGCTCGATGAACGCGGTCTCCGAGGCGCTCGCCTCAGGCGCCCCGACCTGATCGACGCGGCCGTCGCGGGCACCCGGGACGCGCCCTCGGGCGAGCCCGCGGAGCTCTCAATAACTAGCGGCGCGCGCGAAACTCGAGCCCGGAGGGCGAAACCGGTGCTCAGGCGCGATGGCGCGGGCTGGTTGGTGCGTGACCCTTGAGTACGGTGAAGAACACCGGTGGAGGGAAGTTCATGAAGCGCTTTTCGCTTGCACCATTGGTGGCCAT
>DASXSZ010000045.1:0-4167 GCA_036505735.1 Solirubrobacterales bacterium | reverse complement strand
AGAACGTGGTGATCATGGACGCGGACGCGACCTACCCGGTCCCGGCGATCAAGGAGCTAGTCGACCTGCTCGACGAGAACGACCTCGTGCGGGGAATCCGCGAGTCGGACGAGGAGAGCATGCCCGTCGTCAACCGCTTCGGGAACTGGCTCTTCAACAAGCTGCTGGCGATCAGCCACGGGCTCGAGGGGACGGACCATCTCACCGGCCTCTACGCGATCCGACGCTCCGAGGCGGTGCGGCTCGGAACCGAGGCCCGCGGCTTCGACATCGAGACCGAGATCGGGATCAAAGCGAAGGCGCGCGGGCTCCGCGAGGCCACCATCCCGATCTCCTACCTGCCGCGGGTCGGCGAGAAGAAGCTCAGTCCCTGGACGGACGGCCTCCGGATCCTCGGCCGGGTGATCGTGCTGCTCGTGATCTACAACCCGACGCTGACCTTCATCGTCCCGGGCCTGGTCCTGATGGCGGTCTCGGTCACGGGCGCGATCCTGCTCTCGAACGGCCCGGTGGTCACCTCGTACCTGGGGCTCAACATCCACAGCTTCATCGTCGCCGCGCTCGGGGTGCTGGCGGCGTTCCAGCTGACGATCTTCGGAGTCGCGGCAGCTCTCTACGGGGTCGAGGCCGGTAAGCCGCCCCCGTGGTGGCTGCTGCGGGTCATCTCCGTGCGGTTCCGCCTCGGAGTCGCCGGGCTCGGGATGCTGCTGATGATCGGCTCGTTCGCCAAGCTGATTCAGCTCACGATCGAGTGGGCGGGGAACAACATCTTCACCGACACCCGCGCGCTGGTCCTCTCCACCAGCTTCCTGGTCCTCGGGCTGCAGATGCTCTCGGCCGCGCTCTTCATCTCGATCTTCAGCGGCCGGATCAGCCGCCTGGCCGAGGAAGGCACGACCCGCTGGTCTCGGTAGTCGTCGTCAACTACAACGGCGGCGACGCGCTCGAGGGCTGCATCCGCGCCCTGCTCGACAACGCCGGCGAGACGAGTACCGAGATCCTCGTGGTGGACAACGCCTCCTCAGACGACAGCGCGGTGGTCGCGGAGGCACTCACCGACCGGCACGACTCGGTCAGGCTGATTCGATCGCCCACGAACCGCGGCTACGCGGGCGCGGTGAATCTCGCCCTCCCCGAGGCCCGCGGCGACCATGTCGCTGTCCTCAACATGGACGTGATCGTCGGCCCGGGCTGGCTCGATCCCCTGGTCTCGTTCCTGGAGTCCAACCCGGACGCCGGCGTCGCCTGCCCGTTGATCCTGCTCGAATCCGACCCTGGGCGGATCAACGCGGCCGGCCAGAACCTCAACAAGACCGGCCTCGGGTTCAATCGCTGGCTCGACAAGCCGCGAGAGATCGCTGGCGATGAGGCCTTTCGGGTCACCGGCCTGCACGGCGCGGCCTTCGTCATCAGGAGAACGCTGCTCGAGCAGATGGGTGGCTGGGACGAGAGCGGCTTTCTCTACTTCGAGGATGTCGAGCTCTCCTGGCTGCTGCGGATCGCGGGCAGCGAGATCTGGTGCGTGCCCGCCTCGACCGTCCTCCACGACTACCACCTGACGATGTTCCCCAGCAAGCTCTTCCTGCTCGAGCGCAACCGCTGGAAGATGCTGCTGGCCGACCTCGGCCGCCGCGCGCGCCTGGCGCTCTCGCCGCTCCTGGCGCTCAGCGAGCTGATGATGTGGGGGTACTGCCTGCTGCGCGGGCCGAAGTTCCTGCGGGCGAAGCGCGACAGCTACCGCTGGGTCACTGGCCACAGGGATGAGATCCGCGCGCGACGCGAGCAGATCGCCGCGATCCGGCGCCGCTCCGATCGGGAGGTTCTGCGCGGCCTGCGCTGGGGCTATCCGCTCGATCAGTTCCTGACGCTGGGGCGCGAGCGCGGCGAGTCCCAGCGGGACCGCATCGGCGCTTAGCGCTTAGCTCCCCTTTTTCACTGACTCCATATCCTTCCGGCGCTCTTGGGCCTCTTCGCCGGAACCTACCTCTCTGCAGGGATGATCCTGCTCGCCTCCCTGCTGGTCGGCAGGGCGGTGCTGCTGGCGCTCGGCCGCCGCCGGGCTTCCTTCCTGGAGGGTGCCGTCGGGCTCGCCGTGCTGATCCTGGTCTGCACGGTGGCGATCCGGCTGCCCGGTCACCAGGGGACCTCGATCGCCTGCTGCGCGCTGCTCGTGGTCGGCTCGCTCGTCTTCCTGCTCGTCCGGCCGGAGCAGATCCTGGGGCCTGCCGTGGGCCTCGCCCTGCCGGTCGCGCTCCTATCGGGGCTCGTGGCCTCCTTCCCCTTCGTCGCCAGCGGCCACATCGGCATCCCGGGGGTCGGCCTCAACAACGACATGGCGATGCACCTGGTCGACGTCGATTACCTGGTCGACCAGAGCCGGCCGGAGCCGCAGAGCGTGATCAACGGTTACCCGCTCGGCCCCCACAGCCTCGTCGGCACCGTGGTCAGCGTGTTCGGAACCCAGCCCCTCTACGGCTGGCTGGGGCTGCTGGTCGCGGTCCCGGTGCTCACCGGTATCACCTCGCTCGCCGGTCTGCGCGAGCTCCCGGGAGCGCGCCGGCTGCTCGCCGCGGTGCTCGTCTCGGGCGCCTACCTGACGGCGTCGGTGCTCGGCATCGCCGGCTTCAAGGAGCTGATCGCGGCGATGTTCCTGATCGCCTTCGCCCTCGGCCTCCGCCAGATCGAGCGCGAACCGGAGGGGCGGATCGCGATCCTGATCGGCCTCGCGCTGATCACGGTGGCCATGATCCCGGTCTACAGCCTGCCCGGCGTCGGATGGCTCGCGATCACCGCCGGCCTCTGGATCATCGCGGAGCTCCTCCGAATCCGCGCGGAGGGCGGGCTGGATGGCGTCCGGGCCGTGGTCCGCCGTTCGCTGCCGGTTCTGATCCCGGCGGCGATCGTGCTGCTGATCGTCGGGCTCGCCCAGCTCCCGAAGGTCATCGACTTCATCCAGTCGGGATCCATCGGCAACGTCGTCGACACGAACAGCAAGCTCCGCTTCGTCGTCTCGCCGCTCGAGACGCTCGGCATCTGGCCGGGCGGAAGCTGGCTGCTCGGCACGCGCGACGTCACTCACTTCTGGATCTTCGGAGCGATCGGGCTCGTCGGGCTCGCCGTGGGCCTCGTCTGGTGGATCGGCAGGCGCGACTACGCCGTGCCCGCGGCGGTGGTCTCCGGCGTCGTCATCTATCTGCTGACGAAGTACGTCGAGGACGGCGGCCTCTACATCCTCGCCAAGGCTGTCGTCGTGCCGGCGTCGGTGGTGATGCTGCTGGTGGTCACCGCCCTGCTCTCGCCGGGCGGCGGCTGGCCGAAGCGGGTCTTCGCGGCAGTCTTCATCGCCTTGGCGGCCTACTCGTCGTTCCTGGCGCTCCGCGATACGGTGGTCGCGCCCGACCATCGCCTGCACGAGCTGGCGGCCTTCAATGACGAGTTAGCGGGCCAGAAGGTGCTCGCGCTGACCAGCGACCGCTTCGCGGACTACGGGCTGCGGACTGCCGAGGTCTCGAGCCCGGCGTTCAACTCGGAGATCCGGGTGCCCTCGGCGCGGACAAAGAGCCAGCGGCTGCCGATCGACTTCGACTCTGTTCCAGCCGGCGTGCTCAACCAGTTCCCCTACGCCGTGACCACCAGCGCGATCTACCAGAGCCAGGCGCCGCCGGGCTGGACCCTGGTGAAATCCACCGACTCCTACCGGCTCTGGAAGCGCACCGGCACCACGCCGCCGATCTCGATCCTCTACGAGGAGGCCCGGCCCGGGCGCGTCTTCCGCTGCAACAGGTCGAAGCTGGCGCCTTTCCAGCGGGCGGGCGGCGAGGCCCTCACCTGGCAGCCGCGCACGGTGATCGCCAAGCGCCTCTACTGGAAGGCGGCACGCGCCAACGGCGTGCTGCTCGAGGGGAACCGCATCGACAATCAGCTCGCTCCCGGCGAGACCGCCAGCCAGCAGATCAAGCTGCCGCCGGGACGCTGGGAGCTCTCGCTCCAGTACGTCAGTCCGGTGACCGGGGTCGAGGTGAGGGCGCCGGGCCTCGACACCCACCTCCCCTCCGGCGTCGACGCCGCGATCCCGTACCGCCCCGACCAGGGGCCCTACTGGCCGGTCGGCGAGGTGACGAGCCACGGCGCCAAGATCACCGTCAGCGTGCAGGCGGATGGCGTCAA
>DASXSZ010000044.1:0-5303 GCA_036505735.1 Solirubrobacterales bacterium | reverse complement strand
CGCGCCGACCCCGCTCCCCGAGTGTCCGGCGCTGCGTGGCGAGCCCTGCCGGACCTTCGGGCCCTAGGAACCTGCTCTACGAGGCTTCGACGGCCTCGATGATCGCGCCGGTGTTGGTGCCCCAATGCTCCTCGGGATCCGGCGGCATGTCGCGGAGGTACCACTCGGCGTCGAGGGCCCCCTTGGTCCCGCTCCCCGCGGCGGTGACTGCCTGGCGATAGGTGTGGTCGACGAGGTCGCCGACCGCAAAGACACCCGCCAGATTGGTCTTGGTCGACGGCTCTTCGACGCGCACGTAACCCTCGTCGTCTGCGTCGACCTGGCCCTTGACCAGCTCCGAGCGCGGCCGGTGGCCGATCGCGACGAACGCGCCCCCGACCTCGATCTCCTTCTCCTCGCCGGTCTCGGCGTGCTCGAGGCGGACCTTGGCGATCTTGCCGTCGTCACCGGCGACGAACTCGACCGGGACGTACGGGGTGATGAAGTCGATGTTCTCCTTGCCTCTCGCGCGCTCCTGCATGATCTTCGAGGCCCTGAACTCGTCGCGCCGGTGCACGATGCTCAGGTTCTTCGCAAACTTGGAGACGAAGATCGAGTCCTCCATCGCCGAGTCGCCACCCCCGATCACGGCCACGTTCTCGCCCTTGAAGAAGGCGCCGTCGCAGACGCCGCAGGTGGAGACGCCACGGCCGCCGAGCTCGATCTCACCCGGGATGCCAAGCCGCTTCGGCTCGGCGCCCATCGAGAGGACCACGGCCTTGGCCTTGTAGGTGTCCTTGCCCACGCGGACCGTCTGGATGCCGCCGTCGGTGAGCTCCACCTCGGTGGCGTCGTCGGTGATGAAGCGGGCGCCGAAGCGCTCGGCCTGGGCGCGGAACTCGTTCATCATCTCCGGCCCCATGACGCCCTCCGGGTAGCCGGGATAGTTCTCGACGTCGGTGGTGTTCTGGAGCTGACCGCCCCACTGGAAGCCCTCGATGACCAGGGGCCGGAGCTCCGCCCGGGCGGCATAGAGAGCCGCCGTGTAGCCGGCGGGGCCCCCGCCGACGACGATCAGGTCCTCGACCCTCTCGGTGTCAGTCGCGCTATCGGTCACTTTGGTCCTTTCGGAGCCTACCCAGAGCCTCGGTGGTAGGCCCTTACTTCACTTTTTATAGTAGCGGGAGGCCGCAGCACGTTACGGGTTGCTCCTCGGCTTCGCCTGCGGAGCACCCTCGCGTCACGACCCCGCCGCGGCCGTCTCCGGCTCCCCCACGCCGATCCCGGCCGGGTGCTCACGACCCTCCCGCTCCCAGCGCTGAACGGTGTTGCGCAGCTGGAAGAAGGCGATGATCCCGGGCGGGATGGGCAGCCAGAAGGCGATCACGCGATAGGCGAGCACGGCGGCGAAGACCTCGGCGCTCGGCAGGCCGAAGAGCACGAAGGCGCCGATCATGCCCGCGTCGACCGCGCCCACCCCGCCCGGGGCGAACGGGAAGAGGTTGGCGATCATTCCGAGGAAGAAGCCCTGGATCACGACCCCGAGCGGGACCGAGACGTCGAAGGCGTGAAAGCTCGCCCAGAGGATCGCGATGTTGGCGCCCCAGAAGCCGATCGCGCCGCCGAAGGCCATCGCGCCGGCGCTCGGATGCCGGACGAAGTCGATCGCGGTGCGGGTGCCCTGTGCGAAGGTCGCCGGAGCCGTGGCGAGGCGCTTGGCGATCTGGCCGAACCGGCCCGAGGTATGTCCCTCGATCCGGCGCTCGATGTCGTCGGGCAGCAGGGCGAGGAGCAGGCAGACGACGATCGCGACCGCCGCAAGCGCCGCCGGGATGATGGTCCCCGAGAGCGGCGCCTCGCCCGAGAGGACGCCGGTGCGCAAGAGGACGCCGAAGACGACGAGGGCGGCGAGATAGACCGAATAGAGGACGACGAGAAACGCCACCATGCGGCAGACGGATTGGCGGCGCTCCATCCCGGCCTTGCGCAGGGCCCAGTAGGTGAGCAGGATGCCCCCGGCTCCGCCGGCCGAGAAGAGCCGGGTGGCCGCCAGCCCCGCCATCGTGATCTGGTAGCTCTCCCCCCACTCGAGGTGGATCACCTTCTCGCCGACGACCCCGCGGAAGAGCGCCACGTACGCCGCGAACATCCCGATGCAGCAGACCACGCCGACCGCGATCCAGAGGGGATCCCCCTCCCCCATCTTGTCGATCGCGTCCTGGAGGTCGAAGAGCCTGGGGATCAGGACGTAGATCGCGACCAGCAGCAGGACCACCGCGACGGCCGTCTGGATGAGCCGCTTCGGATTGGCGAAGAAGCTCGGCTCGGCCTCCGCGATCATCTCCCGGGCGGACTCGTCTTGCTCGGAAGCGCTTTGCGGGCGCTCCTCCCTCACCCCCGGGATGTTCGCAAACACGACTACCCGGTCGCGATGCGCTCCAGGCGCTGCAATGCCCTACTCACCGCCTGGGCCACGGGCTCGACGTACTTCTCCCCCCGCCGGACCGCGATCACGATGGCCGCCCCGGCGAGCAGGTCGACCACGTAGTGCTCTCCGAGATAGACGAGCGCGAATCCGAGCGTTCCCGCGTAGGCCCATCCGGCAGCGCCCGCACCCGGGCCGAGCTCCGCCAGAAGGAGCGCGGCCATCAGCGAGGTGGCGAAATGGAGCGACGGCATGGCGGCCCAGGGGTTGCCGCCCAGCGTGTCGTAGAGGACCGGCCAGGCCCTGCCCCATTCCTCCTCACCGACCTCCACCATGATCCTCCGGACCTTCGCGTCGGTGTGGCCCTCCCGGGACGCCCACCAGGGCGGTGCGGTCGGGACGGCCGCGTAGAGCACGCAGCCGAGGTCATAGACGGCGGACATCTGGCGAGCCGAGCGGGCGAAATGCTCGGGGTCGCGGGCGAGGATCCAGGCCAGCGAGGCGTGCGGCTCGAGGAACCAGGCCCAGTGGACCCAGCAGAGGAAGCGGTCGGCGATGTTTCGCCTGCCGAGGCCCGCCAGCGCCCGCTGCAGCCGGACGTTCGGCAGCTCCCCCCCGCCGAGCACCCGGTCGACCCGGATCGGATAGCCGACCCGCAGCCGGCTGCGGAGCGCCTCCGGATCGTCGTAGGGCAGCTCGTGGCCCATCACGAACATCCACATCTGCAGCGCATACATGCCGGCGTCGCGCAGTCGGGTCCTCGGGCGAATCACCGCCAGAGCCGGAGGGCCGGCGGCGAGGGCCGCCATCGTCACAGCGGCCGGGATGCGGTGCTTCTTCCGCAGGAGCGGGATCGCGACCGCCGCGGCCAGCGCGGCGGCGGCCGCGCCCTTCACGAGGGGGCGCCATGGGGAGGATCCTCTCGGTTGGCCGCCGTTCCCGCGTGAGCTCACGGACGGGTCGCTTTCTCCAGCGGGATCAACAAGGACTCGTAGGCCGCGCCGGTCGCCTCCTGCAGGCTGATCTCGCAGGTGCGGTTGCTGCACACATAGGCGTCGTGCTCGGCGTCCGCCAGCTCCGCCGCCTCCTCGGCGGTGGCCGAGGCGGTCAGCTCGGGGTGGAGCAGCCCGCGGTCGCCCGCCATGCCGCAGCAGGTGGCTCCGATCGGCTGCACGACCTCGTCCGCCATCGCCCCAGCGATCTCCCGGAGCAGCCCCTCGAGGCCCATATGGCGCGTCGAGCAGGTCGGGTGGACCGCGACGGATCCGAGCCTCTGCCTGATCTCCAGGTTGGGGAGCAGTCGCTCGGCCCAGGCCACCGAGTCGAGGACCTCGAGCTTCTCGTGGCGCTCTCGGTTCTGCTCGCTGAGGCTCGCGGAGACCTCCCCCGCCAGCCCGAGCGCGCAGGAGCTGGCGTCGATCACGATTGGCAGCTCACCCTCGTCGCTCCAGCGCCAGAGCCCGTCCACCGTGCGATTCGCCATCAGGGCGGCGCCCTCGGTGTAGCCCTTGGACATCCAGGGAACGGAGCAGCAGTGGCCGGCGACGTCTTTGGGAATCCAGACCGGAAGCCCCGCCCGTGCGGAGACCGTCACCATCGCCTCCGGGAGCGGCAGGCCGTGCCCGTCGCCGCGAGGCGGCCCGAAGATCCGGTTGACGCAGGCCGGCATGTAGACCGCGGAGGCGCCCTCTCGGGAGGTCCGGGGGAGCTTCGCCGGCGCGGGCGGCGGCATGTTGCTCGGCCAGGAGGGGATCAGCTCATCGCTGAATAGTGATCGCGCCGCCCCGGCCGAGGCGCGCATCAAGGGGGCCGCGACGGCGCCTGTGCGGAGCCCGGCGCGCGCGAAATGCTCGACCCCTCGCCAGCGCTCCGCGACCCGCGCGGCCTGGCGCTGCGCTCGCTCCGTGTGCTCCCGCTCGCGGAAGCCCTTGACGAGCGCGCCGGTATCGATCCCCAGCGGACAGGCGATCCGGCAGGCGCCGTCGGCCGCGCAGGTCTGGATGCCGTCGTACTCGTACTGCTCGAGCAGGGCTCGCTGGACAGGCGAGCCGGCGGGCTGGCGGGCCATCTCGCGCCGGATCACGATTCGCTGCCTCGGCGTGGTCGTCAGGTGGCGGCTTGGACAGACGGGCTCGCAGAAACCGCACTCCACGCACGTCGTCGCGACCTCCTCGATCTCCGGTGTCGTCTTCAGGTTCTGCAGGTGCACCCGCTCGTCGCGATTGAGCAGGACGCCGGGCGCGAGCACTCCGTCGGGGTCGGCCAGGGCCTTCACCCGCCACATCAGCTCCGTCGCCCGCTCGCCCCATTCCCGCTCGACGAACGGGGCCATGCTGACGCCGGTCCCGTGCTCCGCCTTCAGCGACCCGTCGTACTTGTCGAGGATCAGCTCGGCCAGCTTCCCGATGAAGGCCTCGTAGCGCTCGACGTCCTCCGGCTTTGAGAAGTCGGGGGTGAGCATGAAGTGCAGGTTGCCCGCCGAGGTGTGGCCGGCCACCCCGGGCAGGAAGCCGTGCTCTCCGAGCAGAGCCTGGATGTCGCGGGCAGATTCGGCGATCCGCTCCGGGGGCACGCAGACGTCCTCGATGATCAGCGAGGTCCCGGGCGCCCGGAAGCGGCCGATCAGCCCGTGCAGGCCCTCTCGCACGGTCCAGGCGACCTCGATCCGCTCGGGGTCGCGGGTGAAGTCGGGCGGCCGGATCATCTCGTGCTCGCGGAGGATCTCCTCGGCGCCGGCGACCTGCCGGTCCAGCTCGCCGTCCGTCTCCGCGCCGAACTCCACCAGGAGGGCGGCCGACGTCGGCGGCAGCTCGAGCCAGTCCTGCGGCGCCCCGGCGATGTTCTGGGCGGCGACCATCAGCGCCGGCGCCACCATCAGCTCGACCGCCGTGGCCCCGGA
>DASXSZ010000043.1:0-2279 GCA_036505735.1 Solirubrobacterales bacterium | reverse complement strand
ACAACCACCTGGTCGGGCGCACGCCGGCGACCGTCGCCGCGGAGGCGAGCGCGCTCAAGGTCCTGCTCCCCAGGTGAGCCAGGCCGCGCCCGCCGGGAAGGCCGCCGGCGAAGTCCTTGCCGGCGACCCCAGGCAGGCCGCGAGGCGATGGCTCCTCCCGTTGATCGTCGTGGTGGCGGTCCTGTTCGCCGTCGACACCTACCTTGTGGCGAGCGAGCCTCTCCTGCCTTTCGACATCCCGGTCGCGGCCTTCGTGCAGACCTTTCCCTGGGGTCCGGTGACGTACGTCTTCGATGTGATCAACGTCACCGCCGGCTACTGGCAGGTTGCCGTCGGCGCCGTCGCCGTGATCGTCCTTTTCATTTGGGAGCGCCGCGCGGGTTACCTGATGGCGATCGGCGCGATCTCGAGCCTGCTCGACAACATGATCAAGCTCTGGATGGCGCGCCAGCGTCCCACGGCCGACTTCGTCCACATCCTCACCCCGGCGCCGGGCTACAGCTACCCGAGCGGCCACGCCGTCTTCTTCACGTGGCTCAGCTTCATGCTTGCGTTCTCGCTGGCGCCGCACACGAGACCGTGGCGGCGATGGATCCTGTGGCTGGGCGCGGCGATCGTGATCGCCCTCGCGTGCACCGCCCGCGTCTGGGCGGGCGCGCACTGGCCGAGTGATGTCGCCGGCGGGCTGCTGCTCGGGATCGGCTGGTCGGCCTTCGTGGTCTGGCTGCCCGAGCGCTGGCTGCCCTCGCCGGCGTGGAAATGGTTCCAAGGGACGCGCCGACGCGCGGCGTGAACCGCGCCATCCTCGCGGCCGCAGTCGTGATCGCGCTTGCGGCGGTCGGCCTGTCGGCCTATGTGGTCGTCCATCCGATCATCCCCGAGGACATCGTCATCGAGCGCGACGTCCAGCTCACGAGCTGGGGACCGCTCGCCTACACCTTTCCGTTCTTCAGCTGGATCGGCGACCTCAAGGGCGCGGTGCTCGAGGTCGTGATCTTCATCCTGGTGCTGATCCTCAACCGCCCGGCGTGGGTGGTGGCGATCGGAGGAGTCCTTTCCGGGGTGTGGTACCAGGTGGGCGTTCACCTGGTCCCGCGGCAGCGGCCGACGACGGCCCTGGTGCCGCACGTGTACGAGACCCCCGGCGCCTCCAGCTATCCAAGCGGGCACACGATCTTCATCGTCACCGTTACCTCCGTCTTGATGCTGTGCTTCGGCTACCGGTTCCTGCCCCGCTGGGCGCTCCCCGCCGGCTGGGTGCTGGTCGTGCTGATCTGCCTCGCCAATGGGATCGCCCGGGTCTACACCGGCGCCCACTGGCCGAGCGACGTCCTCGGCGGCGCCTTGATCGGAGCCGCCTGGATGACCTTCCTGCTCTCCGTGCGCTGGGTGTCGGACCGGGTCTTTCGCCGGCCTGCGTAAAGACCGCGAAATTCGCCGCAGGCTCGCATAAAGTTCGCACGTGCCTGGCGTTAAGCAAGACTCAACGGGCGGCCAGGAAGAGTGGCTGGCCGCGATCGCTGAGGCCTCGGGCGCGTTCAGTGACGCCGTCCCGGACATCGACGCCCTCCTGGGCATCGTCGCCGAGCACATCGGCCGGGCGACCGGCGACTTCTGCGCGGTCGTCCTGCTCTCGGCAGATGGCAGGCGCATCGAGCCGGTGGCCGCTTACCACTCCAACCCAGAGGTCCTGGAGGACGTCAGCCATTTTCTCCATGTGCCGATGGAGCTGGAATCGGCCGGCCCCTGGAAGACGGTCATCCAGGAGAAGCGGCGCGTCGTGATTCCGATCGATCCCGACAGGCTGCCGCCCAACCTGGCGCCCCACCAGCGCCTCCACATCGAGAGGTGGAGGATGCGCGAATCGGTGATGGTGCCGATGATTGCCAACGGCCACGTGGTGGGAGGCCTGAACCTCAACCGCATGGAGGGCAGCACGCCGCTCAGCCAGCTCGACGTGGAACTGCTCGACACCATGGCTGCGCGGGCCGCCAAGGCGATCGCGACCGCACAACTGATGCACAACCAGCGGCTGCTGGCGAGCGAGCTCGAGGCGATGGTCGACGAGCGCACCAGGCAGCTCAGCAACGCCAACCATCAGCTCCGGATCGCCCAGGCCGAGGCGGACCGGGCCAACCGGGCCAAGAGCCGCTTTCTCGCCAACATGAGCCATGAGCTGCGGACGCCGCTCAACGCGATCATCGGCTTCTCCGAGCTGCTCACCGACGCGGGGCCCGGCGCGCTCGACGAAAGGACTCGAAGGCGTTTTCTCGACCAGA
>DASXSZ010000042.1:0-1846 GCA_036505735.1 Solirubrobacterales bacterium | reverse complement strand
GCGTCCATCACCTGGAGCACGTCGTTGCGGGCCTGGGACACCTCGTACTCCTCGCCGACCAGCAGGTCCACGGCGGCGGCCAGGCGCTCGTCGTCGAGTGCACCCGGGTCGGAGATCTCGGCGTCGGCGACCAACCGCTCGACCCGCCGGCGAGCCAGGAGCATCTCCTCCTCCGGCAGACCCACCTTGACGGCCTCGCCCCGGGACGGTCCCTGGCCCTCCGAGGACAGGATCGTCGAGAGCTGGTCGACGAGGCTGCCTCCCTCGCCGCTGCTCCCGCGACGCTCGACCTCAGCCTTGAGGATCTCGGCGCGCCCCTGGACGAGCCGGCGGAGGAGCGACAGGTATTCGCGCTCCGCGTAACACTCGTCGCGGCGGGCCCGAAGGTCCTCCAGCGACAGTCCGGCCAGGCCCTCGACGAACTCGGGCCTGCGGATCCGGTCGATCCGTCGGCTCCCGCCTTGCTCGCTCATGGGGACGCATCGTAGCGCGCCGGACGCTTCGGTACTGAGGCGGATCCGAGGGCGAGCCGTGCTCAGCAGACCGCGAGGAGCATCAGGTACGGGTTCACGGCCGCCCCGCCGCCCGGGTGCCACTCGAAATGCAGGTGGTTGGCCGAGCCGGCGTCGCCCGTGCTCCCGACGTACCCGATCACGGTGCCGGCGCCCACGCTTCCGCTTGCGGAGCTGTAGCCGGAGAGGTGGGCGTAGAACGAATAGCCGCCGGAACCAAGCACATAGGCCTGCAGTCCACCCAATGAGCTCGAGGAATGGGAGACGGTCCCTGGATGGGCGGCGACGATCGGCGTTCCGAAGGGCGCGATCAGGTCGATCCCTTGGTGCGTGCGTCCTCCGGGCCGAGGCCACCCGAACGTGTCGATGAACGAGTTGGGGCCCGCGACCGGGCACACTTGGATCGAGCCGTTCGGGTCCGGCGTCTGCCCCAGGATCACGAGCTCCCGAGTCGCGGCGATCTCCTCCCGGTACTGCTCGGTCAGCTCGGCCACCCGGTCGGAGATCCGGTCGAACTGGGCGTCGATCGTGTCCTGCGCGCGCCCGAGCTCCTCCGCGGCCGTCGCCTGTCGATCTGCCAAGACCAGGAGGTTGTCCCGCTCGCGGCGAAGCTCCTCCTGAGCAACCTCACGCTCGATGACCAGGTCAGCGTCTCCCTGCGCCATCGATCCAAGGAATTCGAGACGATCGGAGAAGTCGGTGAACGAGCCAGAGGACAGGAGCAGGTCGATGGTGCTCGCCGGACCGTTCGTGAACGCGATGACCGCCCTGCGATCGAGTCGAGCCTCGACCGCGGCGACCCGATCCTCGAGCCTGCGGATCCGGAGCCGCGCATCGAGGATCTGGGCTTGGGTGGCTTCCAGCAGCAAGACGGCCGAGTGCCACCGAGCGGTCGCGCGATCGAGCTCGGCCTGGACCTTCGCGAGCTCGACCTTGGCGGCGTCGAGCTCGTCCTTCGTGCCCGCCAGCGCGGGCACGAGGCCGAGTGAGGCGGCGATGAGGCTGAGGGCGAGGAAGGTTCGGAGCGCGGTCCTTCGAGCGGTCGTGGGGCCCTCCCCTCACCGGTCTCGGCCGCCGCCAGGGCGGACGCGAGGCTACCAAGGCGCTGGTGAGCGGGCAAACGAGGCGGTTCGCCGGGCTACCCCTCGCGCATGGCGTCGATCAGGATGTCGGCCACCTCGGGGCGGCTGAATTCGGCCGGCGGTCGTTCGCCGGCGCGCAGCATCTCGCGCACCCTGGTGCCCGAGAGCGACACCCGCGACCCCTCGCCGTGCGGGCACGTCTTGGGCGATGCCATCCCCTCGCACGCGTTGCACCAGAACGAGTGCTCGAAC
>DASXSZ010000041.1:0-5698 GCA_036505735.1 Solirubrobacterales bacterium | reverse complement strand
GTTCAGATAGCTGAAGACGTCCACCAGGAAGTACGGCTCGATCCGGGCGAGACCGAAACCGATCCGCCCGATGAGGTCCGGCTGGCCCTGCGCCCCGAATCGGTCCCGCTCTGCGCTGTAGAAGGCCTGCACGCGGTTGCGCCAACGCGGGGTCGTCTGGTGGTCGACGTAGAACGAGACCTTCGGCGCGGGGATCCGGTCGTCGGGAAGGTAGGCGGTGTAGTTGCCCGTGCGGTTCGGGTCGAACTTGCCCTCGAGCCAGGTTCCGGTGAGCCCGAGCCGCAGTCTGTCGTCCGGAGAGGCGTCCAGCGTCGTCTCGACGCCGTAGATCCTCTCCGGCGAACGGACCATCGTGAAGTCGGGGGCGAAGGTCACTCCGAACTTCGAGGTGTTGTAGAAGCCCGAGATGGTGGCGGAGACCGCTCGCCTGGAGAGGCGCATCCCCACTTCGTAGTTGTTGACCACCTGGGCCTCCGGACGGAGTCGATTCACGGTGAAGCCGTTCGGCGCCGCACGAAGCACGAGGCCGATGTCCGCGATCGAGAAGCCCTGCGAGAAATTGAAGAAGGCGTTCAGGCTCTGGCTCGCGCTGACGACGATGCCGGCGTTGGCGGGTGTGGCCCGGTAGTCGAGCCTGCCGCCCGGGATCGCGAAGCCCTGGAGGACGGTGAAGTCATCGACGTCGACCTTGATCCGCTCGTGCCGTACGCCGCCGCGCAGGACGACGCGGTCGAGAGGCTTCCACTCGAGGTGCGCGAAGCCCGCCAGGTTTCGCTGGTCCATCGGCGGTGTCCAGCTCCGCCTGCCGGTGATCCGGAACACGAGCCCGCGGCTCTGGTCGTAGGCGGCCGGGTCGAGGACCCAGACCGGCTGGGCGGTGTTCTCGAGGGTCGCGTCCAAGCCCCAGACGATGACCGGGCGTCTGGCGCCCTCGAAGCTGGTCGCGATCTCCAGGCGGCCGCCCTTCTTCGTGGACTCCACGAAGGACTGGTAGACGAGGTTTCCGCGGGCCGCCACGGCGCGGAAGTCGCGCGGGAAGAACGTGCTCGCGTAGTCCCGGTAATACGCCTGCGCGTGGACCTCGCTGGACAGCACATGCGGGCGGCGGTACTCCAGGTTCACGATGGTGTTGTCGGCGCCCTGGGGCTCTTCGATGTCGAGGCCCGCGAGGGTGCGCGCCTTCTGGTGGCCCGCCTGTGTGTTCACGGCGGGGTCCGTCGTGAAGTCCGTGTGCTGGCGGCGCCGGGCGTGGTTGACCATCAACTGGAATCGCTGGCCCGAGAAGTCGAGGCCGAGCTTCGCGAAGCCCGCCAGGTTGTCGGAGTCGGCGAGGCCGCCCTGGTTGTTGGGATCGGGTGGGACCCGGTCGCCCTCGGCGTCGAAGAAACCGCCGACGTGCTCGAAGGAGCCGCTCAGCGAGTAATCGAACAGGTCCTTCTTGCCGGAAGCGGACTGCCAGACGCGGCCGGACACGCTGCCGTCGGGATGGGTGAGCGAAGAACCGAGATCGAGGTCGGTCGTGAACTGAGCCTTCCCGGCGCCCGGGATGCGCGTGATGATGTTGATGACCCCGCCCGTGGCGCCGTCGCCGTAGATCGCCGTCGGCCCGCGGAGGACCTCGATCCTCTCGATCGCGGAGGGGTCGATCGTCTCGAGGTCTCGCTGGACGTTGCGGGTGGTCGACTGCGGCACCCCGTCGATGAGGACGCTCAGCACGCGGCCGCGCAGCGTCTGCCCGGCCTGGCTGTCGCTCTGTTGAGGCCCCGCCATCCCCGGCACCATCTTGCCGAGCGTGTCCCCGAGGCCGCTCTTGGGCAGGGTCTGCTCGATGAGGACGCGGCGCGGGATGACGGTCACAGATCCCGGGATGGCGGCGATCTCCTGGGGCGTCCGCGTGGCCGTGACCGTCACGTCCTCCTTCAGCCCGGCCGGCCGCAGCGTCACCTCGACCTTGCGCTCCTGGCCCGCGCTCACCTCCACCGGCCGCACGTCCTCGGCGAAGCCGGAGAGCGAGATCCGCAGCGTGTACGCGCCGGCGGGGATTCCCTCGAAGCGGAAGGCGCCGTTCCCGTCGGTCTGCGCAGATCGAGCCGCGGCGCCGGGACGCTCGAGCGTCACGGTCGCTCCCGGGACCAGGCCTCCGGAGTTGTCGGCGACGCGGCCGGAGATCGCGCCGGAGGTCGCCTGAGCGCGGCTCGCCACCGGCGCGAGCGCGAGGACGAGAGCGGCGAGACCGCAAGAGAAGTACCGGGTCATGGCTTGCCTCCTGGCGCAGGCGGCGCCTCGTAGACGATGCGCCCGCCGAGAATGGTGTACAGCACCCGCGCCGACGGGATCTCGGCGACGGGGACGGTGAGGATGTCCTTCGAGAGCACGACCAGATCGGCGAGCTTCCGCTCGGCGATCGTGCCCTTCAGGCCTTCCTCGCGCGAAGCGAAGGCGGGGTTCACGGTGTAGCCGCGGACCGCCTCCTCGACGGTGAGGGCCTGCTCCGGGTGGAACCCGCCCGCCGGCCGCCCGTCGAGGCCGCGCCGGGTGACGGCCATGAAGATGTTCTCGACGGGGGAGAGCGCGGTCGGGGTCTGCTCGGCGTAGCCCCCGGGCCAGTCCGAGACGATGTTCAGGCGGACGCCGGCGTCGGCCAGCGCCCGCCAGGGAAACGCGAAGCGCGCGCGCTCGGCCCCGAGCTGCTTCTCGAGCGTCGGGATCTCGTCGATCAGGTGTTGCGGCGTGATGTCCGCGATGAGGCGCAAGGCGCCCGCCCGGCGCACGTCCGCCGGCGAGGGGAACCAGGCGTGGATCAGGCGGAACCGTCGATCGCGCGGTGGATTGCGCCTGACGGCCGCCTCGAACCAATCGAGCAGCAGCCCGTGGGCCCGGTCCCCCAGGACGTGGAGTCCCGCGTCGAACCCCGCCCGGTCGGCGGCCACGATGTCCTCGCGCATCGTGGCCTCGTCGACGACGCGGAACGTGAATCCTCCCGAGAAGCGCGGGTTGTCCGCGAAGGGCTCGCGCATCATCATCCCGTCCACGAACCCCTTCAGCGCCCCGTAGCGGATCCACTCGTCCCCGGAGCCGGGCGCGATCCCGACCCGCGCCAGGCCGCTCCAGGAACGGAGCGTGAGCATCGGGTAGACGCGCACGGTCAGCTCGCCGCGGCGCCGGAGCTCTTCGAAGAGGCGGACGTCGGAGTAGCTTCTCTCGACGAAGGTGGGGAAGAGCTGCGTCTGCGTGACGGCGTCGATGCGCGCGATGTCGTGGATCGAGGTGATGCCGCTCTTCGCGAGGTCGGCGAGCGCCGCCCGGGCCCCGATCAGCTTGCGCTCGATGGTGGGCGGCGGCACGAGCTGCACGACGCGCTCGGCGGCGCGTCCGAAGAGCATCCCATTGAGCTGGCCGGTACCGCGCTCGCGGCCGAAGCGTCCGCCGCGCGGGTCGGGGGTGTCGCGGTCGATACGGGCCAGGGCCAGGGCCTTCGAGTTGGCGAAGTAGGCGAGGTCGGCGCGTCGGAGGAGGACCGGGTGATCGGGGCTCACCGCGTCCACCTTCGCGAGATCCGGCTCGATGTCCGCGGGCTTCTCCCCGTGCGCCTGGGCGTCCCAGGCGGCATAGGCGCCCAGGTCGCCGCCGGTGATCCAGAGACCCTTGGGGATCCGCGCCGTCTTCTCCCGGAGCCGCTCGATCAGCTCGTCTTGCGAGGTGACGCCGTAGAGACTCAGGTTGAAGAGCCAATCAGCGGCGTTCTCGAAATGGGTGTGGGCGTCGATGAAGCCCGGCAGGACGAGGGCGCCCTTGACGTCGATCAGGCGGGTGGCCGGGCCGCGATCCCTGAAGACTTCGTCGTTCGCCCCGACGCGCAGGATGCGGCCAGCCCGGATGGAGACCGCTTGCGCGACCGGTCTCGAGTCGTCGACTGTCCAGACCTTTGCGTTATGGACGATCAGGTCGGCGGTGTCCGCGTGAGCCCACGCCGCTGTGGAGAGGGCGCCGAGTAGGCAGGCGAGGGGACTGATCCTCAGCGGGATCATCGGCCGCCCAATATTAGGCGGGCGCGCTGTCGCTGCCTATCCGTCATTTGACACATGGGCGTCAGCTCGACAGCCCGATCCCAAGCAGGTCCAGGAGCCGCAGGAGCGCGCCGGGCCGGCCGCCGGCGTCGACGTGGCGCAGTCGGCGAGTCACCGCGCCGACGGCCCAGCTGCGGAGAGGCTCGGGGGGATAGGGCAGCGGCATCCGGCGCACCAGCGCGAGGTCGAGCAGCGGGCTCGGCCGCGCGAGCGTCAGGTGCGCCAGGATCTTGCCCGCCAGGTGTGTGCTGCCGAGACCATTTCCCGTATAGCCGAGGCCGTACAGCACGCGACCACGCAGCGCGCGGCCGAAGAAGGGAGTGAAGCGGGTGGTGGCGCAGATGGCGCCCCCCCAGGCATAAGGGAACTCGAGTGCACCCAGGGCCGGGAAGTGGCGGACGAAGCTCTCGCGCAGCGCCCGATAGTGGTGTTCCGAGTGATCGCAGGAGGGATCGACGCGGTTGCCTCGGTAGTAGGCCGCCTCGCTCGTGCCCCAGAGGATCCGGTCGTCGGCGGTCAGCCGATAGTAGTTGAAGAAGGTGCGTGCGTCGGCCACGGCCTGCCGCCGCCCCCAGCCGATCGCGGCGCGCTGGGCCGCCGTGAGAGGCTCGCTGGCGAGGACGTAGTCATACAGGGGGATGAAGCGGAATCGCAGCCGGGGCAGGAGCTGATGCGTGTAGGCGCTCGTCGCGAGCACGGCCTGTCGGGCGTGCACCTCGCCGGCCGTCGCGCGCACCCGGACCGAGGCGCCGGCGTTCTCCACGGCGAGAACGCGGGTCTGCTCGAAGACATCGCAGCCGCGACGGATGGCCTCGCGTTTCAGGCCCTCGACCAGGGAGACCGGGTCGAGGATGCTTCCCGCGGGGTTGAAGAGGGCCCCCTGGTAACGCTCGCTATGAAGCTCGGCTCGTGTCTCTTCCTCGTCCAGCAGCCGCATGTCCTCGATCCCGAGCGAGCGGCTGCAGTCGAGGTCGGCGCGGAGCTCCTCGAGATGACGCGGCAGCAGCGCGACGTGGAGCATGCCGGTGCGCTCGAGGTCGCAGGTGACGCCGTGGACGGACAGGAACCGCAGCATCTCCTCGACGTTCGCGCGGCCGAGCCGGGCCAGGCGCGCCGCCTCGTCGTGGCCGAAGTGGGCGATCGCGAGCGCGTGGGAGTGGTCCAGGGTGTCGCTCAGGATGCCGGCGTTGCGGCCGCTGGCGCCGTAGGCAGTCGTGCCCTGCTCGAGCAGCACGACCTCGAGGCGCGGCTCCAGCTCCTTCAGCCGGATGGCCGTCCAGAGGCCGGTGAACCCCGCCCCGACGATGGCCACGTCGGCCTCGCGACGGCCTTCGAGGGGCGGATCGGGCGCGCGCGATCGCCGCGCTAGCCAGTAGCAGGCCTGCTCGATCGCACGCATGGGAAGCTCGGCAAGTGGGGAGGTAAGCCGGGCCGTCAGGTCCGCTCCAGCGCCGCGAGACCGCCGGCGCGAGCGTCGAGACGCTTCTGCAGCGCGACGAGCGCTCGATAGCGCCGCACCGCTTCAGCCGAGGGCCGACGCCGGCGGCGCCGTCCGAAGAGCAGCGCGAAGCGCGCCAGGATCCGGTGGCCGTCGGCGAGTGCGGTGAGGTACTCGTACAGCTCGCCGGGCT
>DASXSZ010000040.1:0-18300 GCA_036505735.1 Solirubrobacterales bacterium | reverse complement strand
CCGTCCGAGGCGACCACCACCTCCAGGCGATCCGGCGGGTAGTCGAGCTGCCTGGCGTTGGCCACCTTCCGCTCGATCACCCCCTCCTCGTCATAGGCGGGGATGATCAGGCTGACCTTCGGGGGCTTCCCGGTTGGCTCCTCGGCTCGCTCGTCGCGCCCGAAGGCGGCGACCAGGCCCAGGAGCAGCAGCGGGTAGCCCAGGTGGGCGTAGACGATCAGGCCGGAGGCGGCCCAGAAGACGATCTCAAGCGCCATCGCGGGGGATTATCGGCCGCCGTGGCTATTCGGGCCGCCCGAGCAGCTCCCCGTAGAGCGACATCGTCTCCTCCCCGATGCGATCCCACGAGTACGTCGTCGCGGCCGCCTCCGCAGCCGCCGAGGCCAGGGCCTGGCGAGCCGCCGGATCACCGAGGAGCTCGTTGAGGACCGCCGCCAGTGCGGATGCGTCGCCCGGCGGAACCAGTCTTGCCGCTCCGGGCTCCGCGATCTCAGGGAAGCCGCCGACGGAGCTCAGAACCAGCGGCCGGCCGAAGGCTAGGGCGGTGTAGAGCACGCCGGACTGCTCGATGTTGCGGTAGGGCAACACGACAAGATCGGCCCTGCGCATGAACGCCGGGATCTCGGGATCCGTGACGAAGCGGTCGACGAAGCGCACGATGCCGGGCGCTTGCCCGGCGAGCTCCCGGAGCCCGTCCATGGGCATGCGCGGCATCCCGACGACCCAGAGCTCGGCGCCCGAGACCCGGCGAAAGGCCTCGAGCAGCACGTCCGTGCCCTTGTACGGACGGACCAGGCCGAAGGCGAGGATCACCGGCGCCTCGGTCGCCTGCAGCTCCTCCGGCAGCGGCACCTCCTGGTCCTGCTTGGTCAGGTAGTCGAAGGCCCCGTGCGGGATAACTCGAAGCTTGGAGCGCGAGACTTCGAAGTCGGTCTCGAGACGCCGGGCGCCGTGCTCGGAATGGACCACCACGGCGTCCATCTCGCCGAGCAGGCGGGTCACGGTGCGGGCGATCCGCGTCCCCGCCTCTGGCAGTCGCCAATGCATCGTGTAGACCCGAGGGCGCTTTGGCGGGAGCAGGCGCCGGTCGAGGGCCGGGATCGGCAGCCACTGGTAGTGGACGAGGTCGGCGAGCGCCGCGGCGCGGCGATAGCGGAGCATGTCCGGCACGTGCTCGGCGGCGCGCAACAGGCGGCGGCGCTGCCCGATGCCGGCGCTCGAGGCTCGCCGGTAGAAGAGCTCGCGTACCTCGTAGCCCTCCTCCTGTGGGACGGGGCCGTAGGGAAAGCGGCAGGTGACGAGCTCGACCTCGGCCCCCGCGCGCGCCAGCGCCCCCGCCAGGGCGTGGTCGTAAGGTGGCGTGTAGGCCGCCGGATCGACGATCTGGACGCGCATGGGCGAGCATTCTCGCCGTGCTGCTCTCTTACTGCGTGGTCAACACCAACGGGCGGGAATTCCTGCTCGCCTGCCTGGCGGCGATCGAGCGCACAGCGCCGCCAGGGCTCGAGCGCGAGGTGCTGGTGCTCGACAACGCCTCGGAGGACGGTTCGGCCGAGTCGGTCAGGGCGCTCGACCGCGAGATCCGCCTGATCGCGCTCGATCGCCGGGAGGGAAAGGCGGCGAACGACACCCGCCTGCTGAAGGAGGCGCGCGGCGAATACTGCCTGCTGCTCAACGAGGACTCGGAGCTGCAGGCCGGGGCGGTGCCCGCGCTTCTCGGCGCCCTCCAGTCCGACCGCCGGGCCGGGGCGGCGGGGGCGCAGCTGCTGGCGCCCGACGGCCGGGAGGTCCCATGCGCCTGGCGCCTGCCGAGCACGGAGACCGCGGTCGCGGGCGCCCTCTTCCTGCACCGCCGCGTGACCGTCGAGGGCAACGGCACCGGGACTCGCCCAGTCGGTTGGGTGCAATCGAGCGCGATGCTGGTGCGCCGCGAGGCGGCCAGTCAGGTGGGCTGGCTCGATCCGGAGTTCTTCGTCTACTCGGACGAGACCGACTTCTGCAAGCGCCTCGGTGACGCCGGCTGGCGAATCCTCTTCGTCCCGTCCGCGAGGGCGATCCACCACGATCAGATGGCGCGGGACGCTGCCGGCGCCGAGCGGCGCATCGTTGAGTATCACCGTGGCCGGGATCGCTACCTGCGCAAGCACCTGGGCCGGTGGCGGGCACTCCTGCTGCGGCCGCTGCTGGCCTGGCCATATCTGCTGCGTGCCGCAGCCGCCCTCGCACTTCCCGGCCATTCGGCGCGGCGCTACTGGCTGCACGCGCGACAGGCCATGCGGCCGGGGCGGGGTGAGGGGATCCGCGAGGCGGCGGAGGCCCACAACCTGCGGCTAGGGTCGTCGCGGTGAGGGGAGTCCATGCGGATCCTTGAGGTGACGCAGATGTGGCCCAGCCCGGAGCAGCCGGACCTGGGCAGCTTCCTGGTGCCGCTGACGCGCGAGATCGAGGCGGTTGGTCATCAGGTCGAGGTCTCCTCGATCAGCAAGCGTGGCGGGTCACCGACCAAGTACCTCCGGCTCGCGGCGGACGCCCGCGCCGCGGCCCGCCGGTTCCGGCCCGATGTCGTCTTCGCCCACTTCCTCTTTCCCGCCGGGGCGGCGGGCGCGCTCGCCGCCCGAGCGGCGGGCGTACCACTGGTCGTCATGGCGCACGGGCAGGACGTGGCCAACCTCGGGCGGATTCCCGGCGTCACGGCGGCAACGCGCTTGGTGGTGGGCCGGTCCTCCGCCGTGATCGCCAACTCTCGCTGGCTCGCGGACCGCCTGGTGCAGCGGATCCCGGTGGCCGAGCAGAAGCTCGAGACCGCGGATTGCGGCGTCGACCTCGAGGTCTTCTCTCCCCGCCCGGCCGCGGAGGCACGGCGGGCGCTCGGCTGGGAGGGCGAGGGGCCGGCGTTCCTGTGCGTCGGTTCCCTGATCGAGCGCAAGAACGTCGTGCGGCTGGCGGAGGCGTTCGCCTCGCTCGGGCAAGGGCGTCTCGCTTTCGTTGGGGACGGGCCGCTGCGCGCCGGGCTGGAGGGCCGGCCGGAGGTGACCCTCGCCGGGCGAATCCCGCAGAGCGAGGTGCCGCGATGGGTCGCGGCCTGCGACGTCCTCTGCCAGCCCTCGCTGATCGAGCCCTTTGGCCAGGCGACGCTGGAGGCGATGGCGATGGAACGCAGCGTCGTCGCCACGACCGTCGGAGGGCCCCCCGAGTTCGTCACGCCCGATGCGGGAGTGCTGGTGGATCCCGAGGACGCCGCCGCCCTCACCGCCGCCATGGAAGAGGTGACGGCTATGCCCTCCCCCAACCCGGCAGCGCGGCGGGCGGCCGCGGAGCACGACGTCAAGCGGATGGCGGCTCGGATGGCGGCGGTCCTGGAGCGCGCCGCGGCGGCGCGAACCGACTGATCCAGGCCTAGCGGATCGCGTCCTCGTCGCGCTGCTCGGCCTCGAGCGCCTCACGGGTGAGCCGGGGGCCCGGCAGGGTGCGGAGCTGCGGCGCCTCCGCGTCGGCGCCGGCCTCCGCGTCGGATGCCGTGAGCAGGCCGCTCAGCGCCGTCCTCACGGCTGCGGGGCTGAGCACCCGACCGGCCGCCTGCCGCTCCTCCTCGTTGAGGAATCCGGTGGCCCAGAGCAGCAGCGGATAGGCGAGCCAGAGCGCGGTTCGCCCAACCAGGCCGCCGATCCCGGAGGTGGGCAAAAGGACCTCACCCGCGGCCACCAGCAGGGCTGCGAGCCCGACCGCCTGAGCCAGCCTGAGCCACTCGTAGGGGACCTTGAAGAGCCGCTGGGTGAAGACGTACATCAGGACCAGCACGACCGCGTAGGAGGCGACCAGGGAGACGCCGGCCCCGACGATCCCCATGGACGGCAGGAGCGCCAGGTTGAGCCCGATGTTGACCAGCGTGCCGGCGCCTGTCGCGGGGAAGTTGAACTCGGTGCGCCCCGTCCGGCCGAGCACGATGACCAGGACGAGGTAGAGCGCGTAGAGCATCACGCCGGTCGAGACCAGGCCGATCGTCTTGTAGGAGTCGAAGAATTCGGGTGCCGCGAGCGCGCGCACGATCCAGCGCGAGAGCAGCCACATCCCGGCAACGACGAAGGTGGTCACCGAGACGAACCAGGTGACGATCACCGCGTACGCCCGGCGCGCCTCGTCGTCGTCCTGGATCGAATACGCGAGGGGAGGCCAGGCGAGCTGGAAGCCCTTGACCAGCACGTTGACCGCCTGGGCAAACTTGACCGAGAGGCTGTAGAGCCCGGCGTCGCCGAGCCCGACCAGCCGGACGATCAGGAGGCGGTCGATGAAGTTGAGCGAGTAGAGCGAGAGCTCGGCCGGCATCGTCGGCAGGCCCCAGCGGAGCATCCGGCGCCAGAGCGGAAAGTCGGGGATCAGCGCGAGCCGGCGCCTCTGCGCGATCACCAGCCCGGCCAGGAAGAGGGCGCCGGTCGCGTACTGGCCCCAGAGCAGGCCGCTGGCGCCCTTGTCCTGGCCGACCACCAGCCAGACGGTCACCGGGATCGTCACCAGGACGTTCGAGACCGTGAAGGCGAAGTAAGCCCTGGCGCGCTCGTCCAGCCGGAAGAGCGCGGTCAGGAACTCGAACATCGTGAAGACCCAAAGGCCGAAGATCGCGATCCGCATCAGGTCGGGGTCGGAGTGGTCGAGCAGAAGCCGCGAGAGCGGCTCGGCGAGCGGCAGGGCGATCGCCAGGCCGATCGTGGTCGTCCAGAGCAGCGACGCGAACGCCGTCTTCACCACCCGGTCGGGGTCCTCTGCGGCCTGGTAGTAGAAGCGCAGCAGCGCCTCGATGATGCCGAGCCGGATCACGATGCTCGCAGCGATCACGCCGGTGATCAGGACCTCGGCGGCGCCGTAGTCGGCGGGGGTCAGGTAGCGCGTGTAGAGCGGCAGCAGTGCGACCGCAATCAGCTTCGAGATCACGCTGGAGGCCGTGTACGCGGCCCCCGTGGTCGCCAGACGGCGGAGGTATCCGGTCATGGATCAACCCGCGACTGTAGGTGCGGGCACGGGTTCAGCCTGGGCGGCGCGCTTCGGCATCTCACCCGCGCCGACCTCGGCCGCCAGCACACCTCCCACGGCCAGCAGGGCCCAGGTGAGCGGGTCGGTGAGGTAGGCGGCGTAGCCGATGGTGTGGACGAGCAGCGCGCAGAATGCCGCCGCGATACCGATCCGAGCCGGGGTGAGCTCGGCGCGGTCGCCCTCAGCGAGGGATCGGAACGGCGCACCGAGCCCGGGCGCCATGTCGCGCATCCCGCCCAGGACGGTCCAGAGGGCCGCGGCCAGGAGCGCCAGATAGCCGACGATGCCGATCGCCCCCTGCTCCGCGGCCACCGTGACTGGCTCGCTGTGAGAGATGGTCGTATCGCCCGGCCGGACGTTCTCCTCGCGGGCGAACTCCTTCGAGAAGGAGGCCGAGCCATAGCCGTAGAGCGGCCGGTGACGGGCCAGCTTCAACCCACCGGAGACGAGGGTGCCGTGTCCCTCCGTATCGATCGTCGTCGAGCTGTTGGAGGAGCTTCGGACGAGGACGCCCGCCGCGACCGCCAGCACCGCCACCGCGGTCGCGATCGCGGTCCAGCGGACGCTCCAGCGCAGCGCGACCAGCACGGTCAGGCCGGCGACCAGGGCGATGAAGCTCGTCTGCGAGAAGGCGAAGACGAGGCCGGCGAAGATGATCGCTACGGCGCCTGTGAGCGCGAAGGCGAGGGTCCGCTGCGCCGCCCAGAGCAGCGCCGTGACGGCGATCAGGATGGTCAGCACCAGGTAACGGCCGTAGATGTTCGGGTCCCAGAAGAGCGAGTTGACCCGGAAGTAGAAGTGGAAGTCGTTGGAAGCCTCGAGCTTCCCGTTCCAGAAGATGTGCTCGGTCGCGAATTGGCCGATCCCGATCAGCGCCAGGATCAGTCCCTGCACCAGGAGCAGTGCGAAGGCAAGCCGCAGCAGGCGCCGATCCCATCTCGCCTCGGCCAGCAGCGAGAAGAGAACCGCGAAGGGGACGAGGAAGAAGCCGACGTTGCGCGCGGCGAAGGCGACGTCCTGCGAGTAGATCGTTTGCATCGCGTAAAGGCAGATCACCCCGACCAGCGCGAGCACGAGCGGCTTCGGCAACGGCCGCAGCCTGGTCTCCCCCCTGACGGTCGCCACGAGCGTGGTCAGCACCCCGGCGCCGATCACCACGTAGAGCGGCACCAGCAGGTTGACGGCCTCTCCTCCGGCCACGTGCAGCCGGACCCTGAAGGGCAGCGTGGCGACGATCAGCAGAGGCAGAAGGATTGGCCAGCGAAGCATCGCCGCCGCGCCCGCGACCAGCACGATCGCCGCGCCCGCGATCGTGCCGGCAAAGGCCAGGTGGTGGTCGCGAAGGTTCTGGATGTCGTCCCAGCCCTGTCCCGCGATCAGCGCCGTGGCGAGCGCCATCGCCAGCACCAGGCCGGCGACCCGGATCCGGGGGTCGGCGACCAGCAGGGAGGCAGACAGCGAGCCGACCGCCACCAGGCAGCCCATCACCTCGAGCGCCTCGCTCACGACGGCGCTCCGGTCGCACGGATCGTGAGCCGCTCGCCGGAAACGGCGGTCCTGTCGGCATCCTCGAGCGCGAGCTGCAGGTGGTAGGAGCCCGCCACCACCGGGCGGCCGGAGGCGTCGCTGCCGTCCCAGTCGAAGCAGTGAGGGGTATCGCCGCCCTTCAGCGGGCCATCGGAGAGGACTCGTACCGACCGACCGGAGAGGTCGACGACCGAGACGCGCACGGTGTCGTCGCGGGTGAGCCTGAAGCAGACCCGGTAGCGGGGTCCCGGCCTGCTCTTCCAGTGGATCGAGCTGGCGACGGAGCCCTCATCGCGCAGATGCTGGGTGAGGACGATCGCCCCGGCGGTGGCCGCCAGCAGGAGCACGACCACCGCGGCGGAGATCAGGGCGGCCGATCGACTGCGCACGCTCACAGGGCGGCCGGGCTGCCGGGTTGGCTCAGATTCCCGAGCCGGTCGTGTCGCTGGCCCCAGTCGTGCTCGACCCCCCGGCCTTGTCGTCCCCGAGGACCACCGCCACCGGGTCACCCTCGGCGGCCTGCCTGACCTCGTTGTTCATCGGCTGCGTCTTTTGGATCCCGACGACCTGCCCGATGACCGGGGCGCACTCGCGGCCGTCCGTCGGATCGAACATGACGACGCTGGTCGTGAACGGAGTCGAGGTGTTGCCGACCGGGCCGACCTTGTACTGGCTCTGCTTGAGCTGTCCGGCCGATTGGGCGGCCAGGCCCGGGGTTGCGGTGCCGTTGAGGACGGCGACACGGGTCTGCCCGGGCGGGCAGGGACCTTTGTCCTTCTGGCCCGTAGGGGCGGTCGACTCGGATCCACCGCCGACGATGCGGGTGACCCCGAAGGCCACGCCCGCCGCCAACACGAGCGCGCCGATCGCGATCGCCGCGATCGAGAGCGGCTGGGAGAGCCAAGCCGGGCGCTCGCGGCCACCATCGGGGCGGCGGCGGCGCTGCTCGAATCGCTGTCGCCGCTCGGCGGCCTGACGGGCGAGCTCGGCTCGCCGAAAGGCCTCGGCCTCGTTGGGAGCCGTCGCAGCGGCCGCGGCGGCCGCCTTCTCGGGCTCCTTGGTCGTGCCGGCCACCGCCGTCGCCGCACGCTCGGCGGGCGCGACGGACTCGCCGTCGGCGGAGCCCCCCTCGACCAGGAAGCTGGCGTTCTCCCGGAGGCGGCGGATGTCCCGCGCCTGCGCGAAGTAGAGCAGCGCGAGCAGGGCCAAACCGAGGAACGAGGCAAGGCCCGCGACTGCGCCGACTTCCTTCAACAGGCTGCTCATGGCCGCGGCGCGGGATGTTAAGGGGCCTTGGCCCGGCTACGCGGTGATGTCGTCGACGCTGAGCGCACCGGAGCGTCGCCGCGAGACCAGCTCGACGGTCTGCTGCGCGAGATCGGACTCGTCACCGGAGATCACGAGGGATTCGAGCCTGGTGAGAGTGCCGTTCACCCACTCGGGATCGAGCGGCGCGTTGCGCACGGCGCGCACGATCCGGTCGGAAGCGGTCGGCTGTGGCCGCTCGTCCGAGTTGAAGAGCTCCTCGTGCAGCTTCTCGCCGGGCCGGGCGCCCACGTACTCGATCGCGATGTCCACCTCGGGCTCATAACCGGCGAGCCTGATCATGTTGTGCGCGAGGTCGACGATCTTCACCGGCTCGCCCATCTCGAGCACGAACACCTCGCCGCTGGCACCCCCCAGGTCGCCGGAGCGGATCACTAGCTGGACGGCCTCCGGGATGGTCATGAAGTAGCGCGTCATCTCGGAGTCGGTCACGGTGACGGGCCCGCCGCGCTCGATCTGGCTGCGGAAGATCGGCACGACGCTGCCCGACGAGGCGAGGACGTTGCCGAATCGGACGGTGACGAAGCGTGTCTGCGGATGCTGGCGGCCCGCGGCCTCGACGATCCATTCGGCCATCGCCTTCGAGGCGCCCATCACGGTGCGCGGGTTGACCGCCTTGTCGGTCGAGACCAGGACGAAGCGCTCACAGCCGGACGCCACTGCGGTCTCGGCGGTGACCCTGGTGGCGATCGCGTTGTTGCGGATCGCCTCGAGCGGATTGGCCTCCATCAGCGGGACGTGCTTGTAGGCGGCGGCGTGGAAGACGACCTCGGGCTTGAAGCGCTGCATCACCTCCAGCATCCGCTCGGGCTCCTTGCAGTCGGCCAGCACCGACTCGACCCTGGTGAAGTGGCGCTCCTCGATCATCTCCCGGTCTATCCGGAAGAGGTTGTCCTCGGCGTGCTCGAGGATCACCAGGAGCTTCGGGCGGACCCGGGCGATCTGACGCACCAGCTCCGAGCCGATCGAGCCGCCGGCGCCGGTGACCAGGACGACCTTGTCCTGCATGTAGGCGCCGACCCTGTCGAGCTCCATCTTCACCGGGTCGCGGCCGAGCACGTCCTCGACCTGGACCTCGCGCAGCTGCCTGGTGAGCTGCACCCCTCCCCGGAGCAGCTCGAAGACCGTCGGCAGGGTCCGCACCGGGACGTCGCGCTCCCTGCAGGCGGTCACCACCCGGCCGCGGAGCACACCCGGAGCCGAGGGGATCGCGATGATCACCTCGTCGGGGTGGAACTCGTCCAGGACCTCACCGACCTCGTCCGTGGTGCCCAGGACGTTGATGCTGTGCAGCCGCATGCCGCGCTTGCGCGGGTCGTCGTCCAGGAATCCGATCGCGCGGGCGCCGAGATTGGGATTGAGCTGGAGTTCGCGCGCCACCATCTGCCCGCCCGAGCCGGCCCCGACGACGAGGACCCGGCGGGCACCTCGGACGTCGCGGCGGGCCAGCCGCTCAACGAGCACCATCCGGACGAGCAGCCGCGCTCCGCCGATCAGGAAGACGGTGAGCAGGAAGTTGCTGACCACGACCGAGCGCGGGATCTGGTCGTTGAAGGGCTTCAGCAGCAGGAAGGTGATCGCCAGGATCGCCGTGGACACGGCGCAGGCCCGCAGAACCGAGATCATGTCCGGCAGCCGGAAGTAGCGCCACCACTTCTCGTAGAGGCCGAACGCGTAGAAGACGATCAGCTGGCCCGCCACGACGAAGCCGATCGAGTTGGCAAGCATGTGGTCGTAGCGGGCGGGGATCCCCCCCGGGGCATCGAGGAAGCGCAACCTGAAGGCCAGGTAGTACGCCGCCGCGACGAGGAGGGCGTCCGCGGCGATCTGGCTGAGGCGATGCCGGTAGACGGGGTGCTTGAGCCGGTCCACGCCGCAGCGAGTCTAGTGTGCCCCGCTCCGAGCGGGGCAAAATGGGGTTCCCCGCGAGCCGAGGTGCAACTCCCTACCATGTGGCGCCGCGCGGCTCGGAGATCCCGGCCGCGCGCCGATGCGCATGGTCACGGCCGCTCTCCTCGATCCAATCGTCAATCTCTGCACCGATTTCATCGGCACGGTCGGCTACGCCGGAATCTTCGTGCTGACCATGCTGGGCAGCGCCTGCGTCCCGATCCCCAGCGAGGCGACGATGATGTTCGCCGGGTTCAAGGTCTCGGACGGCGACTTCACCCTTCTGGGCGTGATCTTGGCAGGGGTCACCGGCGAGTTGATCGGCTGCTGCATCGCCTACGCCGCCGGCTACTACGGCCGGATCGAGCTCCTCGAGCGCAACCGCCTGATCCACATCGATCACAAGCGCCTGGACTGGGCCGATTCCTGGTTCAAGCGGCACGGGGACATCACCGTCTTCGTCGGGCGCCTGCTCCCGCTGGTCCGCGCCTTCATCTCCCTGCCGGCCGGCGTCGCGGAGATGCCGCTGCGCCGCTTCATTCCCCTCACCCTGGCCGGCTCGGTGATCTGGCTCTCTGGCCTCGCCGTGATCGGCCGGGCCGTGGGCGACAACTGGGAGGGATGGCACCAGCGGCTCGCCTTCCTCGACTACATCGTCGTCGCGGCCGCGCTCGCGGCGGTCGCCTATCTGGTGATCAGGCGGCGACGTGGCGGCGGAGCTCGTCCCGAGCCTGCTCCCGACGGCGAGTCCACCGCCGAGGCCTAGAGAGGCCCTTGGACCCGGAGCGCGACGGCCACGATCCCGCGCCGGGAGCCATCCCGCCCTCGCGCGCGATCGCGCTCGGCGTCGTGCAGGGACCGACCGAGCTCCTCCCGGTCTCCAGCTCCGCCCATCTCACCCTGATCCCCTGGCTCGCGGGCTGGGACGGCGAGGGGCGAGATCCGGAGCTGCAGAAGAGCTTCGAGGTCGCGCTGCACGTGGGTGCCGCGGCGGCCCTGCTGATCGGCCAGAGGCGGGTGATCGCCGAGGAGCTGCGCTCCTTCGACGCGCGCAAGGCATCCGTCCTGGCTCTCTCCTTCCTGCCCCCGGCGGCCTGCGGGCTGGCGCTGGAGCGCCCGATAGAGCGCAGCCTCGGCGGGCCCCTGGCGACCGCGGTGGGCCTGCTCGCCGGGGCCGCAGCGATGATGGCCGCCGATCGGCGGCCTCAGCTCCGCGACCGGGGGCGCGCAACCGCGCTCGACGGGCTGGCACTCGGGATTGCCCAGGCCGCTGCGCTGGCTCCGGGCGTATCGCGCAATGGGGCGACGCTGGCGGCGGCGCGCTGGCGGGGCTTCACCCGGCAACAGTCGAACATGCTCTCGCGGACCGTCGCGCTCCCGGTGATCGTCGGCGCGGCGGTGCTCAAGGGCATTCGCCTCCGCCGCAGGGGCCTGCCGCGCTCGCAGCGGGCGGGGTTCGCCGCCGGAACTGCGACCTCGTTCGCCTCCACCCTCGCCTCCCAAGAGCTGATCCGGCTGGTCGAGCGCGACAGGGCCCTCTGGCCGTACGCGGCCTATCGCGCCGGACTGGCATCGGTGATCCTGGCGAGGGTGTGGCAGCGATCTCGCTGGAAGGCCGCTGAGGACCAGTCCTCGCAACCGGGAGGTCTCGCATCTGGTGCTCCCGCGGCCTCGCCCGCCGGCCCCTCCGCCGGGAACGGCACCCCGGCTTGGGCTTCGACACCCGAAGATGCGGGGGCGGGCTCGCGTGAACGAGGGGAGCCACGTTGACGGAGGACGCCTACGCGAAGGCCGGCGTCAGCCAGGGTGACGCGGACGCGGCAGTGGCATCGCTGGTCTCCGCGCTGGCCGCGTCCGCCCCGGCGACGAGTCGCCAGGTGCTCGCCAGCGGTCACTACGCGAACGTGGTCCGTCTCGACGACCGGACGGGGATCGCGCTCAGCACGGACGGCGTCGGGACCAAGCTGGTGCTCGCCGAGCGCGCCGGTCGCTGGGACACCGTCGGCATCGACTGCGTGGCGATGAACGTCAACGACGTGATCTGCGTTGGGGCCGAGCCACTCGCGATGGTCGACTACCTCGCGGTCGATAGGGCGGACCCGGCCGTCGCGGGCGCCATCGGGCTCGGCCTGGCCCGCGGCGCCGAACTCGCGGGCATCGAGATCGTCGGCGGCGAGCTTGCGCAGCTGGGGGAGATCGTCAACGGGCTCGACCTGGCGGGCGCCTGCTTCGGCGTGGTCCAGCTCGATGCGCTCGTGACCGGCGCGGACATCGAGCCGGGCGACGCGGTGATCGGGCTGCCCTCCTCCGGGCTCCATTCGAACGGCTACACGCTGGCGCGCTCGGCGCTCGACGGGATCCCGCTCGACGACGAGCGCCTGGGCCGGCCCCTCGGCCAGATGCTGCTGGAGCCGACCGAGATCTACGTCAAGCCGATCGTCGAGCTGCTCCGCTCCGACGTTGACGTCCGCGGCCTCGCCCACATCACCTCGGGCGGGCTGGGGAACCTGCTCAGGCTCGAGGCCGACGTCGCCTACGAGATCGCCGATCCGCTGCCCGTCCCGCCGATCTTCGGCTTGATCCAGGAGCTCGGCGATGTCTCGGACGAGGAGATGCGCGAGGTGTTCAACATGGGGTGTGGTTTCTGTGTGGTGGTTGTCCAGTCCGACGAGGAAGCGGCAACGAAGATGCTGCGCGCGCATTACCCGGACGCAAGGCGCATCGGGCGGGCGACCGAGGGCCCGCCGACTATCCGGAGGAGCTAGGCCGCCTCCCAGAGAGTTCCGGTCAGGGCGCGGATCGGCTTCAGCTTCCATTCGCGGGCGAGAGCCCACAACTCCGCCTCGAGCACGGCGAGCGGCTTATCGGCGAGGACCTCCAGCTCTCTGGTCCCGCAACGCCGGAATCGCCTGATGGCGTCCATCGGCTCCAGCGCGCCCGTGTTGAGGGGCTTCGCCCCGGCCTCGATCGCTGCATCGCGGAGCGCCGCATGCGAGCGCGCCTGGCCCCAGACCCCGTGACGGGAACCGTCCTCGCCGACGAAGACGGCCGACGGAAAGCTGAGGCGCGCATGGCCCTCTGTGCGGCGCACGGCTCCGGCGTCGCGCGCCTCCTGCGGCGGGCTGCGAAC
This sequence comes from Solirubrobacterales bacterium, assembly GCA_036505735.1. GTDB lineage: Bacteria > Actinomycetota > Thermoleophilia > Solirubrobacterales > 70-9 > DASUPK01. Next base: position 5,402 of record DASXSZ010000040.1, on the reverse strand, counting down.
CTCGTCCAGATCCGCCGCGAACGCCTCGGTGATCGCCTCCGAGAAGAGGTCGATCTCGAAGCGGGCCCGATCGAGGCGGGCGGATCCGGCCGCCGCGAGCAACGCCTCCGGGTGATCGAGCTTGCGCCGCTCGAACATGATCCCCTCGCGAAGGCGCCTGAGGTAGCGATAGCCGGGCTCCCAGCCCTGCTCGGCGGCCGCCTTGACCGCCTGGCAGGCCGGGTAGGTGGAGGTGAGTGGGCTCTCCGTCCAGATGCGCGGATCGGTCGGCATCAGACCGTCGGCCGCGACCTCGAGCCAGTGCGAGATCAGGTCGGCGAAGCAGTCCGGCCCATGGCCGATCCGGCCCTCCTCGTCGCGGTAGGAGCGGCCGTAGCGGCGAGCCAGCCCCCCCATCACCCAGGTGAACTCGAACTCCCCCTCGAACTCCCACATCAGGCGCCTCAAGGCGGGCTCGGCGGCCCACGACCAGGGACATGCGGGATCGGTGTAGAAGCGGACCTGGACGGTCATCATTGGTTCGTTGTTCGTTCGGGTGGCGGCTCTCAGCGGCTGCGGCACCCGCGGGCGAAAATACAGGGCGATGCAAAGGCCAATCAGTTGGAACGCTTGAGCTCCACGGTGCTATCGGGCCGATACCGGCTCGAGTCGAAGCTGGGCTCAGGCGGGATGTCGACCGTCTATCTGGCGCTCGACGAGGTCCTCGATCGCCCGGTGGCGATCAAGCTGCTCCATCGCGAGATCTCCGAGGAGGCCGATCAGCTCGAGCGCTTCCGCCGTGAGGCCAGGGCGGCGGCGCGGCTCTCGCACCCCAACCTCGTCGGGGTGATCGACGCCGGCGAAGACGACGGGCGCCCGTACATCGTCTTCGAGTACATCGAGGGCCGCACGCTCAAGCGTCGCATCCAGGAGGAGGGCCCACTCCCGGTGGATGAAGCGGTCGCCTACGCGATCGAGATCGGTCGCGGCCTGACCGCAGCTCACGCGCGCAAGCTCGTCCATCGCGACGTGAAGCCCCAGAACGTGCTGATCGATCCCGACGGCCGCGCCAAGGTGACCGACTTCGGAATCGCGCGCTCGCTCGAGTCGAAGGGCCTGACGGCCACAGGCAGGGTGCTGGGGACGACGGACTACGTCTCCCCCGAGCAGGCGATGGGCGAGGACGTCGACGAGCGCTCCGATGTCTACTCGCTCGGGGTGGTCCTCTACGAGATGCTCACCGGGGACGTCCCCTTCCGCGCCGAGACCCAGGTCGGCGTGGCGATGAAGCACGTCAACCAGCCTATGCCCGACGTGCAGGCAAAGCGGCCCGAGGTCTCGGCAGCGGTCGCCTCCGTGGTGGACCGCGCGACGACGAAGGATCCGCGCGATCGCTACACCACCGTGGCTCAGATGGTCCGCGACCTGGAGCAGACCCTCGAGGTCGAGGCCGCCCGGCGGGGCGGGACGAGCGGGGAGGCGACCAGCGTTCTCGACTCCGTGCCCTCTTCTCGTCGGCGGCTTGGACCGAGGCGGCGCATCTCGGGACTGGGCCTCGCGATGGGGATCGTCGGCGTCGCGCTGATCGTCGCCGCGGTGATCCTCTGGGGGAACGACATCGACGTCGGCGGGGGCGGCGGTGGATCGAGCGAGGGCGGACTCACCCAGGTCCGGCTTTCCAGCGACGCCGCCAGCGAGTTCGACCCTGAGGCGGACGGCCGGGAGACGGGAACGGAAAATCTCGCCATCGACTCGAACCCGACCGGAACCGCATGGGCGACCGAGCACTATGACACGCAGGACTTCGGGGGGCTCAAGGACGGCGTCGGCCTGGCGATTGACGCGGGCACCTCCGTGCCCGCCAAGACGATCGTGATCCGCAGCCCGACGTCGGGATGGGACGCGAGCATCTACGAGGCTGACGGCTCACCGCCCGATTCCCTCTCCGGGTGGGGGCAGCCGGTGGGCAACGTCAGTAACGGGGGCGGCAACGAGACGGTGCACCTGCCGGGCCGCGCGGCGCAGTCCTTCCTGATCTGGATCACGAAGCCCCCGGAAGCCGAGGACGACCCGGGTCGCTACCAGATGGAGATCAGCGATATTCGGCTGATGAAGTAGTCCTCAGGGTCGCGCGCCCTAGAACTCGTATGAGCGAGCCTTCTCGTAGCGATCGATCGCGAGCTGGATGAGGCGGTCGCAGAGCTCGGGGTAGCCGATCCCGTCGGCCTCGAAGAGCTTGCCGTAGACGCTGGTCTCGGTGAAGCCGGGAATCGTGTTGAGCTCGTTGACCAGGACCTCGTCGCCGTCGACGAAGAAGTCGCAGCGGGCGAGCCCGCTGCAGCCGCACAGCACGAAGACCTCCCGCGCCAGCTTGCGAACTCTTTCCGCCGCCCCCTCTGAGATCCCCGCAGGAACGACCAGCTCCATCCCCCCCTCCCCGTACTTGGCCTCGTAGTCGTACCAGTCGGAGCTCTTGGTGACGATCTCTCCCGGCGGCGAGGCGACCGGGTCCTCGTTGCCGAGCAGCGAGCACTCGACCTCCTTACCCGGCGCGGGGGCCTCGACTATCACCCGCGGGTCGTGCCGCATCGCCGCCTCAACGGCTCGATCGAGCTCCTCCTCTCCGGAGGCCGGCGCGATCCCGACGCTTGAGCCGAGGCGCGCCGGCTTCACCCAGACTGGCTGGCCGAAGCCCGAGGCGAGCGCCCGCCAGCCATCCTCCCCGGCCCGGCAGTAGTCCACCTGGGGGATGCCGTGGCGGGCGAGCAGGTCCTTGAAGACGAGCTTGTCCATGCAGATCGCGGAGGCCTCGACGTCCGAGCCCGCGTAGGGGACGCCGAGGACCTCGAGCAGCCCCTGGACGCTGCCGTCCTCGCCGCCCGGGCCGTGCAGGACGGGGAACGCCGCATCGCAGTCGAGCAGGCCTCCGGCGGGTGAGAAGCTGACCGGCTCCCCGCCGGCCGACCAGCGCCCCTCGCGATCGATCGTCACCTCGACCGTCTCATGTCCCGCCCCGCGGAGCCCCGCGGCGACCGAGGCCGCCGAGCGCAGGGACACCTCGTGCTCGCTCGAGGTGCCGCCGCCGAGGACCGCGACCCTCATGGCGTCGTGGTGGTCGTCGTCACGGCGATCCCCACCGAGATCGTCACCGTGTCTCCGCGCTGCCCTCGCGACCCCCCGGGCGGGAACTCGGAGATCACCCGCCCGACCTGGGCGGGATCCGTCGTGTTCTCCTCCGTCACGGCCACGGTGAAGCCAGCCTTCTTCAGGGCGGTGACCGCGGCCTTCCGCGCCTGGCCGGTGACGTCCGGGACGGTGATCGCCCCGGTCGAGGCGAAGATCGTCACCTGCGAGCCGCGAGCGACCCGCTTGCCCGCCGCCGGGCTCTGGCTCACGACCTTGCCCTGCGGCTCGGTCGAGTCACGCTGCACCTCGGTCCCCGAGAGGCCCGCGTTCGAGAGGGCGGCCAGCGCCGCTTGATCGTCGAGCCCGACCACGTCCGGGACGGTCACGGTGTTCGCCCCGCGCGAGATCAGGAGCGTGACGGTCTGCGCGGTGGAGAGCTGAGTCCCGGCCGCAGGCTCCGTCCCGATGGCCAGCCCGCGCGGCACCGACTTCGAGAACTGCTGCATCACGCTCACCTTGAAACCGACACTCTCCAGGCGCTTCGTCGCGTCCGCCTCGTTCAGGTTGGCCACCTGGGGCACCGCGACGATCGCCGGCCCCGAGCTCACGCTCAGGGTGATCGTGGAGCCCTCCTCGGCCTTGCCGCCCCCCCGGTCGGTCGGGATCGGGTCCTGCTCGACCACCTGGTTCCGGGGCGCGGCGCTGGGGACGGCCTTGATCGCGACGTCGAAGCCCTTGTCGTCGAGGACCCTGCTCGCCTGGTCGACGTTCTGGCCGATCACGTCGGGGACAGCGAGCTCCGAGGGCCGGGTGAGAGCGTACGCGACCAGCGCCGCAACGCCCGCCGCCAACAGGGCGACGACAAACCAGCGCCAGCGCCGGCGGCGGCGCTGCGGCTCCCACTCCTCGTAGACCACCTCGTCGCCCGGGATGTCCGCCTCGCCCTCCGGCGAGACGGCGGCGTAGGCGGCGGTGTCCTGCGGACGGGGGGTGTCCGGAGCGCGCTCCGCGGCGTCCAGGGCCTTCAGGAACGCGTCGACGTCCTTGAAGCGCGCCTCGGGGTCCTTGGCGAGCGCGCGCATCACGACCGCATCCAGGGCCGGTGGGATGTCCGGGTTGATCGCGCTCGGGCGCCGTGGGGCCTCCGAGACCTGCTTCAGGGCGACGGCCACGGCGCTGTCCCCCTCGAACGGGACCCGGCCTGTGAGAGCCTCGTAGAGGATCACCCCGATGGAGTAGATGTCCGAGCGCGGCGTCGTCGGCTTTCCCTGCGCCTGCTCCGGAGAGAGGTACTGGGCGGTCCCCATCACCGAGCCGGTGGCGGTGATGTCGGAGTTCTCGCCCCCGCGGGCGATGCCGAAGTCCGCGACCCGCGCGCGCCCCTCGTCGTCGATCAGGACGTTCTGGGGCTTCAGGTCCCTGTGGATGATCCCCTTGCGGTGGGCGAAGCGCGCCGCCCCGAGTACCTGGCGGGTGAAGTTGATCGCATCCTGGGTCCCCATCCCGCCGCGGACGAGCTCCTTGAGCGAGGGGCCGTCGACATACTCCATGGCGATGAAGTAGGTGTCACGGAAGGAGCCCCGGTCGAAGATGCCCACCACGTTCGGGTGCTGGAGCCCGGCCGCCGACTGGGCCTCGCGCTGGAAGCGCTGCACGAACTCCTTGTCCTGAGCGAAGCGGTCGTGCAGGATCTTGATCGCGACGTTGCGGTCGAGCTCGGTGTCCTCGGCGAGCCAGACGTCGGCCATGCCGCCGGAGCCGATCTTGTGGTCGAGGCGGTAGCGCTCGTCGACCAAGGTTCCCTTGCGGGGGTGGGCCATCAGCCGGAGCTGCCCTGGCCGAGGACCGTCTCGGCGACCGACTTGAAGATCGGGCCGCAGGTGGGGCCGCCGAAGCCGGTGGTGCGCTCGACGGTGCAGGCGATCGCGATCTGTGGGTCGTCGGCGGGCGCGAAGCCGATGAACCAGGCCTGATTCACCCCACCCGAGATCTCGGCGGTCCCGGTCTTGCCTGCGACGTCGATCCCCGACACCGCCGCCGCCGTCCCGGTTCCCTCCTGGACCACCTTCTGCATCATGTCGTTGAGCTCCGCGGCCGTGTCCTCGCTCATCACGCGACTCTGGCGCGCCGGATCGAGCTTCGTCTCGCGCCCATCGGGGTCGATCACCTTCGACCAGAGCCGCGGCTCCATCAGCTCACCCTTGTTGGCGACCGTCGCCGCGACCTCCGCCATCTGCAGCGGCGTCACTCTGAGTCGCTCCTGGCCGATCGCTACGCGCCCGATGTCGATCGGATCA
>DASXSZ010000039.1:0-6077 GCA_036505735.1 Solirubrobacterales bacterium | reverse complement strand
CCGGGAGGCCAGGGTGGGCCCAGGCGGCGAGCTGGTGCTGCTGGAGGACCAGGACCGCTCGCTCTGGGATCGCCGGGAGATCGATACGGGGCTCGGTCTGCTCGAGCGCGCGCTCCGACTCGACGCGCCGGGGAGCTACGTTCTGCAGGCGTCGATCGCGGGCGAGCACGCCCGCGCGTCGAGGCCCGAGGACACCGACTGGCCCCGGATCGCGTCCCTCTATGAGCTGCTCGTCCGAGCCCAGCCCTCCCCCGTGATCGAGCTCAACCGAGCCGCAGCCGTGGCGATGGCGAATGGCCCGGAGCGCGGGCTGGAGATCCTGGACGGCGGCGACCTCGGCGAGCGGCTCGCCGACTACCACCCCTTCTGGTCTGCGCGCGCCGATCTGCTGCGGCGGGCGGGTCGCGCCGAGGAGGCCGGTCAGGCCTATGCCCGGGCGCTCGAGCTGGCCACGAACCCGGTGGAGCGCAGGTTCCTGGAGCGCCGGCTCCATGACACGGGTCGCTCCTAATGGAGCGCCCTCGCATCTAGGGCGCTAGCCGCTCGATCCGCCAGCCGTCACCCGCGTCGGACGTGTAGAGGAAGCGGTCGTGCATGCGGCTCTCGCGGCCCTGCCAGAACTCGACCGCACTGGGCCGGACGAGATAGCCGCCCCACTGGTCAGGCCGCTCGGGATCGGCACCGCCAAGCCGCTCCTCGAGCGCCTCGTAGAGGCGGTCGAGCTCCTCCCGGTCGATCGGCCTGCTCTGCGGCGAGACCGACGCCGCGATCTGGCTGTCCCGCGGGCGGCTGGCGAAGTATTCGTCGGAATCGGCTCCCGACAACCGATCGACCGGGCCGCGCACGCGTATCTGGCGGTCGAGCTCCCGCCAGTAGATGACCAGAGCGGCGCGCGGATGGGCCTCCAGCTGAACGCCCTTGGCGCTCTCGTAGTTGGTGAAGAAGCGGAAGCCGTCGGGTCCGAAGCCCTTGAGCAGGACCATGCGCGCGTCGGGCGAGCCGTCGGCGTCCACGGTCGCCAGGGTCATCGCCTCCGCGAGCGGGACCGCCTCCGCCGCCTGCTCCCACCAGCCGCGAAACTCGTCGATCGGGTCGGGCGCCATGCGCTCGAGCTCGAGCGCCGGCATCCCCCTCCTCGGCGAGCTGGCCCCGGTCACAGGTTCATCGAGTCCTTCCCCGGACGCCGCCGTGGTGCCTCGGCGGCGGCCGTGGCCGTCGCCGCGGCTGGGCTGCCGGATCCCTCGATGTCGATGTGCGGCACGACGCGCTTCGTCCACTGGGGAACCCACCACGTGCCCCGCTTACCCACCAGCACGAGGAAGGCCGGCGCGAACAACAGGACCGTGAGAGCCGCGAGGGCCACGCCCACCGAGAGCCCGACACCGAACTGCTTCACCGTCGGATCGCCGTTGAGGATGAAGCTGGCGAACACCGAGATCATGATCAGCGCCGCAGCGCTGATCACCCGGGCGCCGCCGGCCAGGCCGACGGCGATCGCCTTTCGATGGTTCCGCGGGTACTTCGGGCGAGCGTGCTCGATCTGGCTCATCAGGAAGACCTGATAGTCCATCGAGAGCCCGAAGAGCACCGCGAACATGATCAAGGGGACGAAGCTTGCGATCGGGTCGCCGCTGCTTTCCGTGTCGATGCCGACCAGGCCAAGGCCCCACCCCCACTGGAAGCAGGCGGTGACCACTCCGAAGGCGGCGCAGACCGAGAAGACGTTGGCGAAGGCTGCCTGCGCGGGGATCGCGATCGACCTGAAGGCCATCAACAGGACGATGAAACCGAGTGCGATGACCGTGAAGATCACGAGCCCGAGCTTGGACGAGATCCCGGCCGCGAGGTCGACGTAGGACGCGGTCGATCCGCCGACGTGCACCTCGAGGCCGGTGCCCTGAGTCGACTGGGGAATGACGTAGTCCCGCATCGTCGTGACGAGGTCCGCCGTCTCCTCGTCGGCCGGATCGCTCTTCGAGACCACGTTGAAGATCGCGGCCTGGCCAGACTTGTTGATTGCAGGGGGGGAGACGACCTGGACTCCGATGGTCCCCTTGAGCGCGTTCTGGAGGTTGACCAGCCGCGGATCCGTGCCGCGCTTGTCACCGCCGGCGGCGGTCAGGTCGGCGGTCAGCGTCGACTGCAGCTTCTCGGCCTGCTGCTGCTGGGTCTTCGCCTGCTGCTGTAGCGCTTCGAGCTGGACCTGCTGGGTCTGGAGCTGTGCGGCCGTGACCTGGGCGTCTGCCGCCTCGAGGGTCAGCTGGTTCTTCTCCTGCACCAGGGTCACGGCCTCCTGGGCAGTGTTGGCCGCCGAGGCGGCCAGCGCGAAGGCCTGCCCACCGGCCTTTGAGGCCTGCGCCCGTAGGCGGGTGAATTCCGCCTTGAGCGCGTTCCCCTCCGTTTTGATCGCTTTGAGCTGCTGGTTGACTTCCTTGAACTCCTGGACCAGCTCCGGCGTCGGGTTCGCCCTGAGCTCCGCGGCTATCTGTTGGGCCTGGGCGGAGAGGGCCGATGCCTGCGCGGCGAGCTCCTTGGCCCGGTTGGTCAGGGCCTGTGCCTCTTCGATCAGCTTGCTCTGCTGCTTGAGCTTCTTGGCGCTCTTCGCGAGGGTCGACTTCTGTCCCTTCAGTCCCTGCCCCTGATTCTGCAGGGAAGTCTTCTCGGACTCGAGGTGGGCCTGCTCGGCCTCCAGGTCGTTCGCCTGGGCCTGGAGGCTCGACGCCTGAGCCTGACCGGTCGCCTGCTCGGACTCGAGTTGGCTCTGCAGGTCCTGGGCCCGTGCGTACTGCTTGTTGAAGGTGCCACTCGGCTTGGCGGGCGTCGGGAGCTTCACCGCGACCAGCAGCGGCGACGTGTAGCCGGGCCCGAAGCCACTCGCCAGGTAATCGTACGCCTGGCGCTCGGTGGTCGACTTGGGCGTCGCGCCGGTGTCCTCCTGGCCCAGGTTGAGCGAGAAGAACGGGATCAGCAGGACCCCCAGGATCAGCAACGTGATGCCGATCGCGGACCAGGGGTGCGTCGTGACCCAGCGGCCCCATGCACCCCAGAAGCCCTGGTCGGGTGGCTTCTTCTTCGGCCGCATGAAGGCCGGGACACGGATCGAGTCGATGTGGCGACCGACCGCCGAGAGAACGGCGGGGAGCAGGGTGATCGCCGCCAGCACTGCGGTGACCACCGCGAGGGCGGCCGCGTAGCCCAGCGACGTCACCAGCGGAATCTCCGCCACCAAGAGCGAGACCAGCGCGATCACCACCGTGCCGCCGGCGAACACGATCGCCGTTCCGGAGGTGGAGACTGCGGTAGCGATCGCCTCGTCGATCTCCTTGCCCTCCTGCCTTTCCGATCGGTAGCGGGTGACCAGGAATAGCGCGTAGTCGATCCCCACGCCCAGGCCGATCATCGTCCCGAGCGTGGGGGCGACGGTCGGCACCGTGGTCACGTGCCCGAGCAGCCCGATCCCCGACAGCCCGACCGCAAGCCCGATCACCGCGGAGATGATCGGCATCCCCATGGCGACGAGGGTCCCGAAGGTGAAGGCGAGGATGATCATCGCCGCGGTCAGGCCGACGACCTCGCTGCTCTCGGTCTCGGGCTCGGAGAGCTCCGATCCGATCTGACCACTGGCAGCGACCTTCATTCCCGCCTTGCGCGCCGGCTCGGCGGCGTCGAGATAGGACTGCGCCAGGTCCTCGGTTATGTCCGAGTTCGGGATGTTGAGGAGCACGGCGACGAATGCCGTCTTCTTGTCCTTGCTGATCTGCGCCTGCCCCTGCTGACTGAAGGGATCGGTGGCGCTGTAGAAGTGCGGCAGCGCCTTCATGTTCTTGTAGGACTGCTCGATCGCCTGCTTGTTGGCCTGGTCCGTGACCTTGCCCTTGGTCGCCCGAAAGACGATCGGGTTCTTGCCGTTCTGCTGGGGCGGGAACTGGTCCTCGAGCAACTCGGTCGCGGCCTGGCTGTCAGTGCCCGGCAGATTCAGGTTGTTGCTCGTGTTGGATCCTGCGGCGTGGTAGAGCGCGACGAACACGGTCACTGCGACCACCCAGAGCAGGATGAACACCCACTTCTGGTGAGCGGCGGCGAGTCCGAGTCGGTGCAGACGCCGAGGCAAGTGCGATCACGGTATTGCCTCGCCCGGCGCTTCGACATCCCCGAAGGCGAGGAACTGCCGCTGGGAGCGACGTATCATCAGCCGCCCCGGGCGCGTAGCTCAGCGGGAGAGCGCTCCCCTCACACGGGAGAGGTCGCTGGTTCGATCCCAGCCGCGCCCATCTACGGCAAAGCCGAGTTGTAACCGCGGGGCGCGCGAGTTGACTGAATCTCGTGACCTCCCTCGCCTTCACGCTCCCGCTCGCGCTGAAGCGGCAAGATGCTGGCCTGATGCCCAGGCTCAGAGGCAAGCGCGCTCCCGCTGTCGAGACCGTGGACGCCGACATCGTCGCCCGGCTGCGCGATGGTGACGAATCGGCGTTCGCCGAATTGATCGACCGCTACGGCGCGACGATGCTGAGGGTCGCGCAGATGTACGTGCGGGATCGGGCGACTGCCGAGGAGGTCGTGCAGGAGACCTGGCTCGCCGTCCTCAACGGCATCGACCGCTTCGAGGGGCGCTCCAGCCTGAAGACCTGGCTCTTCCGCATCCTCACCAACCGCGCCAAGACCAGGGGCGAGCGCGATGGCCGCGTCCTCCCGTTCTCGGCCCTGGCGGCCGCCGGCGATGAGGCGGACGAGCCCTCGGTCGACCCCGACCGATTCCTCGGAATCGACTCCCCACACCCCGGGGCATGGGCGGCGCCGCCGCGCGCCTGGCCTCAGGACAAGGTGGTGGAGAGGGAGACGCTGGGCGTCATCCAGACGGCGATCGAGGAGCTGCCGGACGCCCAGCGCGAGGTGATCAGGCTCCGGGACGTCGAGGGCTGGAGCCCGATGGAGGTCGCGGACGCCCTCGAGATCACCGACGGCAACCAGCGGGTGCTGCTGCACCGGGCCCGCTCCAAGGTCCGCGCCGCGCTCGAGATGTATCTCGATCCCGACATCGCGGGAGGGAAGGCATGAGCATCTTCACCCGCGAGATGGCGTGCCAGGAGCTCGTCGAGCTCGTCACCGCCTACTTCGACGGCAGCCTCTCCCGCTCCGATCGCCGCCGCTTCCGCGCGCACATCAGCGGCTGCGACCACTGCACCGCCTACGTCGATCAGATGCGGCTCGTGATGGAGGCCACCGGCCGCCTCACCGAGGAGGACATCGACCCCCAGGCCCGGGAGGAGCTGCTGGCTGCCTTCCGCGGCTGGAGCGAGGGGCGGCCGGCGGGTTAGGCGCGTTCGGGGGCGAGCATGCCCTCGAGCAGTTGCATGTACTGGACCAGGTGGCGAGTGCCGAGGAAGTGCTCGAGCACGCGCTCCCGCGCGGCCGCGCCCACCCTGGCCGCCTCGTCGGGGTCGGCGAGGAAGGCGTCCATCGCCCGCGCCACGGCCTCCAGGTCCGCCGGGTCGTCCACCAAAGCCCCCGAGACACCGTCCTCGATCTGATCCTGGATCCCGCCCACCCTGCCGGCTACGACCGGCTTTGCCTTCCACATCGCCTCCGCGACGGTCAGGCCGAAGCCCTCGGCCAGGCTCTTCTGGAGGATCACGTCCGAGCGGCGCTGGATCGCGTTGACCATCGCCGCGTTCTCCTCGACGTCGTCCATCGGCAATGAGACGAGGTGGACTTGGGAGCGCTGATCCGGTGGCAGCGCCTGCCGACACTCCCGCACCTCGGCGAGCACCTCGGCGCCCTCGGGATCGTCGGCCACATCCGCGACCGACGGCCCGACGAGGAGCAGGTGCGCCTGATCGCTGCGACTGTGCTCGGCGAAGCAGCGGACCACGCCCACCGGGTCCTTGAGCCGGTCCCAGCGGGAGACCTGGCTGACGACGGGCGCCCCCTCGGGCAGGGGGGCGTCCTGGTCGATCTCGGCGTGACGGCACACGCGGGCCTGGCTCCCGTCGAAGCGGCGAAAGAGGGCGCGGTTCGAGTGGTCGGTATCCACGATCCCGGCCACGGCCAGGATTGACGGGATCGCGTCCGGCTCCAGG
>DASXSZ010000038.1:0-5094 GCA_036505735.1 Solirubrobacterales bacterium | reverse complement strand
GAGCTGCTCCGCTCCTACGAGCGGGTGCTGATCCCGGAGACCAACAGCGGCCAGCTCTGGCGGATCATCCGTGCCGAGTTCCTGGTCGACGCGCTTCGCTACAACAAGGTCGAGGGCCTGCCGATCTTCGCCGAGGAGCTCGACGAGGTCATCACGGACCTCCTATGAGCGAGACCAACGGACATCCCGGCACCGTCACCCTGACCAAGAAGGACTTCGCGTCCGACCAGGAGACGCGCTGGTGCCCGGGTTGCGGCGACTACGCCATCCTCGCGACCGTCCAGCAGTTCCTCCCGGAGCTCGGGATCCCGCCCGAGAAGATCGTCTTCGTCGCTGGGATCGGCTGCTCCGGGCGCTTCGCCTACTACATGAGCACCTACGGGGTCCACGGCATCCACGGCCGGGCTCCGGCGCTCGCGACCGGGCTCGCCCTCGCCCGCCCGGACCTCTCGGTCTGGGTCGTGACGGGAGACGGCGACTCGCTCTCGATCGGCGGCAACCACCTGATCCACGCGCTCCGCCGCAACGTGCCGATCAACATCCTGCTCTTCAACAATCAAATCTACGGCCTGACCAAGGGTCAGTACTCGCCGACCAGTGAGGAGGGCAAGGTGACCAAGTCGACCCCCTTCGGCTCCCAGGACCATCCGTTCAACCCTCTGGCGCTGGCCCTCGGCGCAGACGCCAGCTTCGTCGCCCGCACCGTCGACACCGATCGCGACCACGAGACCGAGGTCCTGCGCGCCGCCGCCGCTCACTCCGGTTCTTCCTTCGTCGAGATCTACCAGAACTGCAACGTCTTCAACGACGGCGCCTTCGAGGCCGTGCGCGGCAAGGGGAAGGCGGCCAACCAGATCCGGCTCGTGGACGGAGAGCCGATCCGCTTCGGGCCGGAGGGCGAGCGCGGCGTCGTCCGGGCTCCGGACGGACGCCTGCAGGTGGCCGACGTGGCCGAGGTCGGCGCGGCCGAGTTGGTCGTCCATGACGCCGACAACCCCACGCACGCCTTCGCGCTCGCCAACCTCGCCGAGCGGCCCAACGGCCCGACCCCGGTCGGAGTCCTCCGCTCGAGCGAGCGGCCCACCTACGGGCAGGCAGTGACCGAGCGGATCGATGAGGTCGCCGACGGATTGGGCGACGAGGACCTCGATTCCCTGCTGCGCTCCGGCGATATCTGGACCGTCGAGTAGGCGGCCTCAGCGCACCGTGATCTTGGCCAGGCCCTTGCCGAGCCGGTCCATGTCGACCCGGCCCGAGATTCCCGGCACCCTTCCCGAGCTGGTGAACTGCCAGACCGAGTAACCGCGGCCGGCCCAGTTGGATGCCGGGACCGTCGGGTGCGAAACGCCCCACTGGGCGACCCAGAGGGGGTACCTCGCCTTCGCGAACTCAGCGGTGTTCCCCGTGGCGGCCCAGCTGGTGGCGTTGGTGTAGATCATCGGCTTGCGGCCGAGGCGCTTGTTGACCCGCTTCACCCAGACGCGAACCCAGGTGCGCAGGGTGGTCGCCGTCATGCCCGTGAACGGCGTCTCCACGTCGATCACCGGAACGAGCTCGCCGCTCCCAAGCGTCTCGACCTGCGCCAGAAAGACGTCGGCCTCCGCCAGGGCGTCGGCGCGCGCGTCCGCGACGGTGCCACCGCTTGCGAAGGCCCGGTGATAGGCCCCGACGCGGATCCCGCTCCCCTCGGCGGCGACGCGATTCAGCGCGAAGTACGGATCCGGCCCGCATTGGGCCGGCTTCACCGTGCAGTCGGCGCCGCTCCCGCGGCTCGCCTGGACGAAGGCGAACCGAATTCCGGACGCCGCCACGCTCGGCCAGTCGATCGCCCCCTGGAAGCGCGACACGTCGATCCCGATCGCCTTCGTGCCCGCGCTCGCCGGGGTGGCGCCCGCCGCCATCAACCCGGCCGCCGCAGCCAGCGTGGCCAGCATCCGTCCTGCCCATCTCGCGTTCGGCATCGGTGAGGGAACACGGCGCCCGGCCGAGAGGAGCGCTGCTGTGATCCAAGCGGCCCGGGTCCGCGAACCCTCTGGCATCAAACGGATCTCGGCGGGTAAAGAGATGACGATGCAGCATGCTGGGGAAGCGTCCGCCCCCTCGAAGGGGCTCGTCCACCAGGCCTTGATCTACGGCTCGGAGCAGGAGTTCATGGACGTTGCGCTGCCGTTCGTCGAGCAGGGTGTCGCGTCGGGGGAGCCGACCCTGGTCGCGGTCGGGGAGCGGAACGTCGAGAGCCTCAGGGCGGCGCTCGGTGACGCGCCGCCTGGGCTCACCCTGGCCTCGGTCGAGCGGTGGTACGACACCTCAGCCCGGACGCGGGAGAGGCTCGGTCGCTGGGTGGCCGAGCGCGCCGATCGTGGCCGGGTTCGCGTGATGGTAGAGCCGCCCTGGGCCGTCGGCCACCCGGCGCAGGTTCGCGATTGGGCGCGACACGAGTCGGTGCTCAACCTGGCGTTTTCCGAGTACCCGGTCACCTTCGTCTGCCCCTACGACGCGCGCGTAATGCCCGAGGACATTCTCGGCCATGCCCGCAGCACCCACCCGGAGATCGTCGATACGGCGGGTGTGACCTGCAGCGGGGGCTACGAGGAGCCGGTCGAGTTCTGCCGACGGCTCGATTCGGCGGTGGATCGACCTGCGGGCGAGCCCTTCGCCGAGCTTCGATTCGGGCTCGCCGATCTGCCCGAGGTGCGGCGGGCGGTTGGCGCCATCGCGACCGAGGCCGGGCTGGCCCGCTTGCGAGCGGACGAACTGGTGCTCGCGGTGAACGAGGTCGCGACGAACGCAGTGGTCCACGGTGGACCTCCAGCGACGCTCCGTTTCTGGCACGGGGACGACGAGATCGTCTTCGAGGTGAGCGACGGCGGCGACGGGATCAGGGACGCCCTCGCCGGGCAACTGGCCCCGCCGACTGCGGAGCGGGGCGGTCGCGGGCTGTGGCTGACGCGGCTGCTCTGCGACGCGGTGGAGATCAGGAACGGGATGGGCTGCACCGTCTCGCTGCACGCGACCGTCCCGAGCTTCAGCGTCGGCTAGATGGGCTGACGGAGAAGCCCTGAGTCGATCTCGCCGATGCGCGTGCAGCCGCTGAGCGCCATCGTCAGATCCAGCTCGGCGAGCAGGCAGCGGAGCACGGTCTCGACGCCGTTCTGGCCGTCGAGCGCCAGTCCCCAGAGGTAGGGGCGGCCCACCAACACCGCGTCGGCCCCCAGTGCCAGGGCCTTGAAGGCGTCGGCGCCCGAGCGGATCCCGCGGTCTCCGGCGCGGCCATGCCCCGGACCCTATCCCCGGCCTCTATTTCAGGGAGTGTTTCTTCCTCTTTGGCAGCGGCTTGGGGGGCTTGCCGATCTCGGTGTTGCAGGTCGATCCCCTGCACTGCACGAGGTCCTTGAGCTTCTTCTGCAGGAACTTGCGGACCGGGAAGTAGCGTGAGTCCTTGTAGATCGAGTGGTCCTCGAGCGGGTCGTGGAAGAGGTCGTACAGCTCCCGGCTCCCGTCGGAGTACTTGACCAGGAGGTAGCGACCGGTACGGATCCCCCTGTAGCGGGGCGCGGTGATCGTCCGCGCGATCTGAGCCGAGTGGTCGAGGTCCAGGTTCTTGACGTACGTGCTCAGCCTCACCGGGCGGTGGGCCGACGCCGCAGTCCCGACGCCGGGCTCGAAGGTGCTGCCGGGAGGTCCGGTCTCGATCAGGATCGGACGCGTCGACTTGCGGGCGGGGTCGGCCGCGAACGGCAATATCGATTGGCCGTCCTGCGGGAGGCCAGCGCTCGCTCCGGCCATCTGCAGGATGGTCGAGGTGATGTCCCCGTTCCAGACGAGGGCGCGGGGCTGGGAGCCGGCGGGAATGCCGGGCCCGCGAATCAGCAGCGGCACCTGAGTCGAGGGGTCGTAGGCGACGAACTTGCCCTGATGCAGGCGATGCTGGCCCTGCATGAACCCCTGGTCGGAGGTGAAGATCAGATAGGTGTTGCCGAGCACGCCCTTGGACGCGAGGTCGGCGACGATCCTCTCGACCGCGTCATCGACCGAGAGCAGCGTCTCGAGGCGGCGCTGATACCGCGCCTGGATCTTCGCGATCAGGCCCGTCCCGAAGCGCCTGATCCCGCGGATCCAGCCCGGCTTGTCCTTGACGTTCTTCTCGTTGAAGCTCGGGTCGATCGGCAGCGGCGCGGTTGCGAAGGCGCCGTCGTACCTGGGGGCCGGGGTGGCCGGGTCGTGCGGCGCGAAGAACTGGACCTGCATGTAGAGCGGGGCGTCCGGGAAGTGGGTCAGGTGACTGTTGATCCGGTCGACGGCGATCTCGGAGTAGACGTCCGTGGAGTAGTCGTTCGCCGTGTACTGGTGCGGGATCCCGTTCTCGTCGAGCTCGAAGTTCGTGTAGTCGGAGGGCGGGCCGATGAAGCCGTAGAACTCGCCCTTTGAGGCGGGGCCGATGCCGCCCGCGTAGGGACCCCATCCGGGCGGCACGTAGGTGTCGCCCTTGTCCGTGAAGCCGTTCGGCATCTTGCCGATGTGAATCGTTCGATATCCGGCTGCCTGCAGCCAGACCGGCAGGTCGTTCTTGTCGTTGAAGCTGCTGTAGCCGCCCGCCGGAGGGGTGTTGCCGAGCACCCCGGTGTTGTGCGCGTACTCGCCGGTCTGCACCGTGACCCTGGATGGGCAGCAGAGCGGGTCGGAGGCGAAGGCCTTCAGGAAGGTCGCCCCGGCGCTTCCGATCAGCGCCTGGGTCTTCGGCATGACCGCCAGGTCGCGGACCGTCTGGTCGTCGGTCGTGAACATGATGATGTTCGGCTTACTGCTGGCCGCGCGCGACTTCTCCCCGCGAACGAGGAGTGCGAGCAGGGCCAGGCAGGCGATTCCCGCCGTCAGCACCCCCGCCCTGGCCGCCCGGGCCCGGATCAACCCCTGCACGTCCCCATCATGTCGCCGCCAGCATTCCCCGCGAAGGCATCAAACGAACATAACGAGGGCAGGATCGTGAAGTTGCGGCACGACCAGTCTCGATACCCGATGGCTCAGCATTTGATCGGCCGCGGATCGACGCGATCCAGCCTCGGCTGACGGTCTCGTGCCGAGCCGCAGTCGATC
>DASXSZ010000037.1:0-7042 GCA_036505735.1 Solirubrobacterales bacterium | reverse complement strand
GGTGAGAGGCGCAGCTCGGTAAATGGCCTCTCAGGGCAGCCGAGGTACTCATAGAACGCGTGAAGCACGTCGGCATCTTTGGCGGACTGGGTTAGCGCCACCAGGTTGTCTCCGCTGCCGATGTGACCGTCGGCTGCGAGGAGGCCGATCAACCACCACCCGACGGGCGTTGGGTTGTCGAACGCCCTCTCGTTGAGCGGATACCGTCGGCGCCAGGTCGGTCGCGGAGGCAGTCCCGCCTTTCGAGCGACATGGCTCACAAATGCTCGGTGAACGTTCTCGGTGGTGGCGATCTCGTGAACGGGAGTTCGGGCCTCGTATTCCCTGAGAATGCGAGCAGTCCGGTCAGGATCGAACCTATGCCGGTTGGGAAGCCCCGCGCGTCTTGCGACGTTGTAGACGGTCTTTCGATCCACCCCCAGGTCCTCGGCGATCGACTTCATCTCTTCGCCGGCCTCATATCGCCGGATGATCTCTTGCCAACGTGATTTGTGGAATGCGGAAACGCCCACGCCACAAGGGTTGAGGTCTCAGCCGACAGAACTATGCGGCGTGGAACTAGTCGTCCCGGTCTTCGCGGCGCGGGCGCCGCTCGCGATCGCCGCGGTCCGGGCGGCCATCGCCCACCGCGGCGGGCCGCTCGGTGGCCGGAGGCGCGTTCGTCGGCGTATCCTGCTCCACCTTGAAGATCCGGAAGCGCAGCACCCCGTCCGTGATCTTCAGGCTGTGGTCGAGGCGCTCGAGCAGGGCGGGCTCGCCCTGGAAGCGGTAGTAGCGGTAATCGGCCTCGTTGCGCTGGCGGATCTCGTAGGCGAGCTTCCGCATGCCCCAGACGTCGGCGCGGTCGAGCGTGCCGGCGCCCTCGATCGCCTGGCGGACATCGCCCGCGACCTTCTCGCGGGCCTCGTCGGCGGCCTCGGGATCGAGCATCAGCACGAGTTCGTAGTTCCGGTTCACAGCGGCGTGCGACTATAGCGGTCGGCAGGGGAGAGAACGCCTGCTCGCGGCGCTCAGACCAGCGTGGCAGGAAGGCGGATCAGATGGGCAAGCGCGGGCCGTGCGGCTGCGATCGCCGCTGCCGTGATCGCCGGGATCGTTTCCCTCCCCGCCCTGCTGGCCGGCGAGGCGCCACCGCCGGTACCGGCCGACGTCGGCCTGAGGCCGCCACCCGCTGAGGCTCGCGGCGCCACACCCGCACCCGTTCCCGCGGAGCCCCCGGCCGGGCCGCCGCTCGCGCCGAAGTCCCGGAAGCGAGACCGGCATCGCACCGAACATCGTCCAGCGGTGCGGAAGCGGAACCGCGCACACCGCAGGCCGCCGGCGCGCCGTCCCGGCGCCGCGGACGGCGGGACCAGCGGCGAGGTTCCCGCCCCGACCTACTCTCCGGCCCCGATCTACACACCGCCGCCGTCGGCCGGCGAATTCCGCATCGAGCCTTAGCGACCGCCTGCAGTGGCGGCCGTCAGGGAACTTTGGCCGGCGAGCGCTTCGCGCGGATGTCAGCCATCTGCTCGTCGACCCAGTCGCCCGGATCGCGCTCGGTGATGATCTCCTTCAGCCGTCGCGCCCTCAGCGCACGCTCCTCGGGCTCCATGGTCAGGGCCCGATGGATCTCGTCCGCCTGCTCCTGGATGTCGAACGGATTGACCGAGAGGGCGCAATCGCCGAGCTCCTCGTGGGCGCCGGTGTTCTCCGAGAGCATCACGACCCCGTCGCGGGTGTTGACGGCGGGAGCCTCCTTGGCGACCAGGTTCATGCCGTCGAAGAGCGAGTTGACCATCAGGAGATCGAAGTGCTTGTAGCGGGCGACCGCCTCGTGGAAGTTCTCGTAGATCCGCAGGTCAATCGGCATCCAGTCCGTCGTCCCGTGCCGGTGGTTGACGACCGCGACGAGCGCCTCGATCCGCTCCAGGTACTCCGCGTACTCCGGGACATCCTGGCGGGACGGCTGCAGATGGGCGATGAAGGTGACCTTCTCGCGGAACTCGGGATGCTGCTCGAGGAACACGTCGAAGGCGGTGAACCCGCGCAGAACGTTCTTGGAGAGGTCCGCCCGGTCGACCCGGATGATCAGGTGGTCCCGCCGGCGCCGCAGGAGCTCCTTCTCGTAGAAGGCGACGTCCGATGACTCCGCGGCGCGGTAGAGGCGCTGCGGGTCGATTGAGAGTGGATAGGCGCGAACCCAGACCTCGCGGCCCTCGTGGATCACCGCCATCCGCTCGTAGTCGACCTCGAGCTCCATCAGCTCTCGGCAGCAGGTGAGGAAGTTGCGGCAGTAAGCCGTGGTGTGGAAGCCGATGATGTCGTTGGAGAGCATGCTCAGGTAGATCTCCTCGCGCCAGCGGTTGGGGAGGATCCGCCAGGAGTCGGGCTGCGACCAGGGGATGTGGACGAAGTAGTGGAGGAAGGCGTCGGGGCGCGCCTGGCGGATCAAGCCGGGGCATGTGTAGAGGTGGTAGTCGTGGAGCATCACGACCGGCTCCTCCTGGCCCTCGATCGCCCGGATCACACAGTCGGCGATGTCGTCGTTGACCACCTTGTAGCCCTGCTCCCAGGCATCGACCTCGTCCTGACGGATGTCCGGGGCGTTGGAGAGGTCCCAGAGGTAGTGCTGGATGAACCACAGGATCGGGTTGGCGATCACGTTGTAGAAGCGGTCGTATGCCGTGGGGTTCGAGGCGACCAGCTGGACGTCGTACGAGATCCCATCGAGCTCGATCGTCACGGGCCCGTCGCTCTCGCTGGCGACGGCGACGTCCTCCTCGGTCATCGCCGAGGCGATCCAGAGGGCGCGCCGGTGGGAGACCAGGCCCGAGAGCGCCGTGACCAGGCCACCACCGCCACGATGGACGACTCGGTTTCCTCGATCGTTGACGCTGAATTCCGCGGGACCGCGGTTGGAGACGATCGTCAGGGGATGGTTCTCCGGCACGTCCGGTTTGTAGCAGGCAGGGGCCGCGTCCCTGGGAGGCGCGCCGCGCCGCAGTCGCGGCTACTCCAGCGACGTGAAGATGCGCATCCAGTCGAGCAGCAGGCGCGGCGTCAGGAAGCGCTCGCGGGTGCGCTCCTTGCCCGCCCGGCCTAGGCGGCGGCCCAGCTCGGGGTCCTGCAGGATCTGGATGCAGCGCTCGGCCGCGTGGTCGGGCGAGGAGACCAGGTACCCGTCCTCGCCATCGACGATCTGCAGCGGAATGCCTCCCACGTCACCCCCGATCGTCGGCCTCGCCTTCCAGAGGGACTCGGCCACCGTCAGGCCGAAGCCCTCGCGGACCGACTTCTGCAGGACGACGTCGGACTGGGACTGGAAGGCGTTGACCTCGATCGCCCCCACGTTGTTGAGGTTGTTGAGGATCTTGATGTCGGGGTCCGACCCCGCGTACTCGAAGGTGCGGTGGAAGAACTCCCAGCCCTCCGGGTCGTCCGTCGCCATCGAGCCGACCAGCGCGAGCTGCACCTCCGGGATCTCCTTTGTCACCCGCCGGTAGGCGTCGATCACCCCGATCGGGTCCTTCCAGGGATCGAATCGGGACACCTGGCAGATCATCGGACGGTCGACATCGATCCCGAACTGGTTGCAGACGAAGGAGGCGTCGTCGGGCGAGAGGGCCATGTTCTTGGGCGAGAGCGGGTCGATCGCCGGCGGCACGATCTTGATCCCGTCGTGCCCATCGAGCCCATCGGGCACGTACTGCTGCAGGTGCCAGACGGTGGCGTCGTACTCCGAGATCAGCGGCAGCAGCCGCTCGATCGGCTCCGGGTTCGGCTCGGAGAGGTCGATGTGACAGCGCCAGACCCAGTTCTTGGCGTGGTCGGTGGCGTTGTGCCGCATCCCGACCGGCTGTGGATCGTGCACGATGATCACGTCCCACTCGCCGTCCAGGCTCTCCGCGTTCATCTTGTTGTAGTGGTCGAACAGCTCCCACTGGCTGGGCGTGAGCGTGTTCGGATCGCCCTGCAGCGAGTTGTGGAGCAGCTTGGTCGCGTTGAAGAACTCCTCGCGGCCCATGATCACCTGCCAATGCGTGTCGAGGCCCACGTCGCGCATCAGCGGCACGAGCGTGTAGAGGATCTCCGAGACCCCACCCCCGAAGGCGGTCGCGCTGATGTGCAGGACGCGCTTCCCCTGCAGGTTCTCCGCCAGCTCACGGACCTCGTCGACCAGGCCGCGCCCGGCCAGGTGGGTGTAGTCCGCCAGCGACTTGCTGCCGAGCGCTACCTCTTGAAGCACGAGCACCCCGTGAAAGGTTGATTTCGCAAGGGCGGAAAAGTACTCGTCAGGGCGTGGCCGCGCGCAGCCGCTCGATGCCTGCGTCCAGCTCTGCGCAGATCGCCGAGTGCAGGTCGGGGTTGGCGGCCGCCACGCAGGACATCTGGAACTCGTGGCTCGACCCGAGCAGTGGCCGCGCCCGCAGCGGCGCGCCGTAGGCGTCGGTGACCACGGCACCGCACTCCTCGAGGCAGATGACCGCCGCCGCCAGGTCGTAGGGCGAGTTGTTGAGCACGGCCCCGCCGCCCACTCGCTCGAACTCGGCGCGCATCGCGGGCACGTCGTCGATGATTCGCGGCCCGGGCTCGACGTAGGCGTCGAGCTGCCCGGTGGCGATCCTGGTCATGTCGAAGGTGGCCGAGCCGAGGTCGAAGGTCCCGCCGCCGACCGACGAGGTGTCGATCAGGTCGGCGAGCACCTCGACGAGCGCCCGCGCCGGGCGGCCGCGGAACCCGTAGGTCCAGAACATCCGCTCGAGTGAGGTGTTCCCGGACAGCCGCGCCGCCGGCTCCATGCCACCACCTCGCTCGGCGACGAAGCTTGCGCCACTCTTCAGCTCCAGCACGCAGCCCACCTCGACGTCGCCCATCGTCGGCTCCGAGTCCAGGCGAGCGGCGGCGACCGACACGCAGCAGGACTCGAGCCCGGCCAGGGCCGGCCGGGTCCCGTCGATCGGGTCGACCACCAATACCCACTCGGCGCGATCGCCGGCCGGTGAGACGAGACCGCGGTCCTCCGAGTAGAAGGAGACCTCGGGCGCCCGCTCGGCCAGGAACGCCTCCATGCGGGCCTCGGCGCGCTCGTCGATCCCGAAGGTGACGTCGCCGCCCTCGGCCTCGCCCGAGTGGGCTCGGCCGGCGTGCGCGCCGAGGTGCGGCAGGACCTCCTCGCGCAGGGTCGCGGCAAGGTCGGCGACCAGCTCGCGGATCCGCATACGGTGTTCTTACTGACTCACGTCGGCCGGGCGCGCGCCGAGCGTCACCTGAACCTGATGCGTGTCGTTGTCCCGGATCACCTCGAGGGTGACCACGTCACCGGGCTTCTTGGCGGCGATCAGCTCGGAGAGGTCGGTGCTCGTGGGCACAGGCTTGCCGTCCACGCCGACGATCACGTCCCCGCCGGTCTTGACGTGCTGAAGCTGGAAGGTGGTCTCATCCGTCGATCCCTTCAACCCGGCCTTGTCCGCAGGGCTCCCATCGACCACGTCGGTGACCAGGGCGCCGCCGTCGGTGTCGATCCCGAGGTGGTCGGCGAGCTGCGGGTAAAGGGATTCGCTGCTCACACCCAGGAACGCGTAATCCACCTTGCCATCCGACTTGAGCTGATCGAGCGAGTAGCGCACGGAGGTGACCGGGATCGCGAACCCGACCCCGGAGTTGCTCCCCGAGCTCGATGCGATCTGCTCGTTGATGCCGATCACCTGGCCCTTGGCGTCGAGCAGCGGCCCGCCGGAGTTGCCGGGGTTGATTGAGGCGTCGGTCTGGATCGCGTTGTCGATCCCGAAGTTGGTGAGTCCCTCCACGGTGCGGTTGGTCGCCGAGATCACCCCGATCGAGAGGGACTGGACCTCGCCGAATGGACTGCCGATCGCCGCCACCGGCTCGCCCACGGCGAATGCGGAGCGGTCGGAGAGGGGGACCGGCTTCAGGTCCAGGCCGTCGGGATCCACCTTGATCAGCGCCACGTCGGCGTCGGCATCGAAGCCGACGATGTCGGCCGGGACCCGGTTGCGATCCCCGAACTCGACGAAGACCTGCTTCGCCTCGTGCGGGGTGCCGCCGCCGTTCAGGTGTCCTCCGTTGGTGACCACGTGGGCGTTGGTGACGATGTCGCCGTCCTTGTCGACCACGAAGCCGGAGCCCTGTCCCGCCGAACCGCCACCGAGCAGTGAGTTGCCACCGGCCTCGAAGACGGAGGTGATCGTGACGACCCCGGGCGCGACGTCCTTGTAGATCTGGGCGGGGTTGAAGCTGCCGTCACTCGCCTCGACCACGACCTCCTGGGTCGTGGTCGGCGTAGCGGAGGCGGAGACCGTCGCCGAGTTGTCGTCTCCACCGCCACCGCACCCGGCGATCAGCGCCGCGGTCAGGGCGATCAACAGCGTCATTCGGAGCTTTCTCATGCGGCCGCCCCCGCCGGCTCGCGCTGCTGCCGCTGCGCCTTCGCCGGGGGAAGGCTGAGGGTGAAGGCGGTGTGCCCGCGGCGCGAGACCACCTCGAGGCGCCCGTCCATGCGCAGGGCGAGCTCCTCCGCGATCGCCAGGCCCAGCCCCGACCCTGTCGCGGTATCGCCGGTGTAGAAACGGTCGAAGACCTTGTCGATCGCGCGAGGGTCGATGCCCTTCTTCGCGTCGTCGCCCACGATCAGCTCGGCCGCGGTAGTGCCCCGCACAGCGGTGACCGTCACGTTCGTTCCCTGCGGCGTATGGGTGAGGGCATTGTCGATGAGAATACGGATGATTTGTGAGACCCGATTTAGGTCCGCGAGGGCCACAACCTGGCCCCGTCCGCGGACCTGAAGCGCGGAATCGTGTGCCTTGGCGACCGGGCGGAACTCGGTGGCCACCTGCCTGGCGGCCTCCTTCAGATCGACCTGCTCGCGCTTGATCTCCATCACGTCGGCGTCGAGTCGCGAGAGATCGAGCAGGTCGATCGTGAGCTTCTGCAGCCGTTCGATCTGGGCGCGCATCTCGGCGACGAACGCTCGCCGCTCGGCGGCGCTGGGGTTCTCCGTCTCGAGCAGCTCGACGAAGCCGCCCAGGGAGAAGATCGGCGT
>DASXSZ010000036.1:0-9296 GCA_036505735.1 Solirubrobacterales bacterium | reverse complement strand
CATGGAACCCGCAGCGGCTCGAGGTCCGACACATGAGCGGTCTCGACCTCGCCTTCGAGGATGAGTCGTTCGACGCGATCTTCTCCTCCAGCTCGATCGAGCACTTCGGCGACTTCGGGGACGTCAGGCGAAGCGTCGAGGAGATGTTTCGTGTGCTGCGCCCAGGTGGTGTGGCTGCGCTCGCCACGGAGTTCCGGCTCGAGGGGCCGGGAATCGGCCTGCCGGGCCTTTTGCGATTCGACGAGCCGGAGCTCCGGTCCCTGCTCCTCGACGGGCTCTGGTGGGATCCGGGGACTCCCCTCGACCTGTCGATCGACGAGGAGACCCTGGGCCATCCGGTCCTGATGCGGGATGCGATGGCGGATCTCGAGGTGGGCACCAGAGGGTGGAGCCAATACCCGCACGTTGTACTTCGGGACGGCGACTATCTCTGGACGAGCGTGCACGTGGCGCTGATCAAGTCGGGTCTGCCCGCATCCGAGTGGCGGCGCCGCGCTCCCAAGCTGCCGCCCCGGCGCTCGCCCCGTCAGTGGCTGGGCAAGCGCGCGTATCCCATCGTCTCCCGCCTGAGACGGCGCTAGGACCTGGCCAGGGCGTCAAGGTCTGCCCGGACCATCATCTCGACCAGCTCAGCGAAGGTGACGCGCGCCTCCCAGCCCAGCTGACGCTTCGCCTTGGCTGGGTCCGCGACGACCTCCTCGATGTCGGCCGGCCGCGCGAGATCCGGGTCGATGCGGACGTGGTCCTCGCGGTTCAGGCCGACGCAGGCGAACGCCTCATCCACGAAGTCCCCAACCGAGTGGGACACGCCGGTACCGATTACGAAGTCGTCCGGCTCGTCGCGCTGCAGCATCGTCCACATTGCCTCGACGTACTCCTTCGCGTAGCCCCAGTCGCGGCGGACGTCCAGGTTGCCGAGGACCAGCTCGTCGGTGCGCCCGAGCTTGATCGCGGCCACCCCTTGGCTGATCCGCCGCGTGACGAACGCCGCGCCGCGCCGGGGCGACTCGTGGTTGAACAGGATTCCCGAGCTGGCGTGGAGGCCGAAGCTCTCGCGGTAGTTGACCGTGATGAAGTGCCCGTAGACCTTGGCCACGCCGTAGGGGCTGCGGGGGTAGAACGGGGTCTTCTCACTCTGCGGCGCCTCTCGCGCGCGGCCGAACATCTCGGAGGAGGAGGCCTGGTAGTAGCGGGCCTCCGGGCAGGTCTCGCGGATGCCCTCGAGCAGGCGGGTCACGCCGACGGCCGTGTACTCGGCGGTGGCGACCGCCAGCCTCCACGACTCGGCGACCGACGACATCGCGGCCAGGTTGTAGATCTCGTCGGGCCGGCTCTTGCGCAGCACCTCGACCAGCGAGCCCTCGTCGAGGAGGTCACCGGGATGCAGCTTGATTCGGTCCGCGATCGGCTCGAGGCGCTCGAAGGTCCGGTCGGTGGAGCCGCGGACCAGGCCGTGCACCTCGTACCCCTTCTCCAGCAGGAGCTCGGCGAGGTAGCTGCCGTCCTGCCCGCTGATTCCCGTGATCAGGGCGCGGCTCACGGCTCGAGCAGCTCCGCGTATCGCTCCACGATGTGGCCGAGGTGATGCGACTCGTGCGATCGCGCGCCGATCGGGATTCTCATCGCTCGCTCGTAGCCAGCGACGGTTCCTCGAGCGACCCGCTCCCACGTGTAGAGCCCCAGCCGCCTGCGGGATCGCTCGCTTAGCTCCTCGAGCGAGGCCCGATCGGAGAGGACCTCGCCCAGGCAGCGCGCGATGTCCGCGGGGTCGGCGGGGTCGAAGGTCGCCTCGAGGTCACCGAGCAGCTCCGGGATGGAGGAGGTGTTGCTGGCCGCGACCGGCGCGTCGCACGACATCGCCTCCAGGATCGGCAGGCCCGCGCCCTCGTAGAGCGAGGGGAAGATGAACAGCCCGCAGCCGCGGTAGAGGGCGGCGAGCTCGTCCTCTGAGACGAAGCCGGTCAGCTCGATTTCGTCGCCTCCGATGCCGAGCGAAGCGGCGAACGTGCGGAGCTCAAAGCGTCTCAGGGGCCCGATCCTGCAGGCGACTACAAGCTGGTGCTCGCGGCGCAGAGCGGCCGGCAGCTGTGCGTACGCGCGGATGGTGCCCTCCATGTTCTTCCGCGCGTCGTCTCCTCCTACGTAAAGGAGAAATCCGGCCCGGATTCTCGGTCGCTGGCGGCGGAGGAGGTCGACGGCCTCAGCGCGCGTCCGTACCAGGGAGGAGTGATGAGACGAGACACCCGAGTGAATGACGGTTATCCGGCTCTCCGGTATCCCGAGCCGCTCGATGGCGTCCTCGGCGGTGCGCTCCGAGATGGTGAGCACCTGGTGCGCCGCCCGGATCATGCCGAGCCGCGCCGTCCAGACGGTGCCCATGTGGCCCCAGGAGGACTCGGTCAGATAGTCCTCGCGCATCACGAGGGGGATCAGGTCGTAAAGGGTCACCACCAGGCGTGCCTCGCTTCGCCGGATCCAGGCGGGCCAGACCTCGTCGAGCGTCATGGTCATCTCGAAGGGCGACATCACGTGGTAGATGCCGGGGACCGGCTGGCCGGTGCCGCGGGCGCTGCGATGCCAGCCGATCACCCCCGACCCCTCCAGCGACCGCATCGACGGCGGGATCGGGACCGACTGCTCGAGGCCCACCGCTTCGATCGCCTCCGGCGCCACCTCGAGGAGCGCCTTCGAGTGCTCGGCGACATAGCGGGCGACGCCGCGTTCGCCGTGGGCCGCGCTCTGGGTGCCCCGAGCGTCCAGCCAGACGGAGCCTGGCGCGAGTGACATCTCAGCCCGAGGGTTGCCTGATTTGGCCTGGGTCGGCTGACTCGTGCTGGCGCGACTCCTCCAGCTCCGCCCGGAGCGCCGCCAGCTCCTCCTCGATCCGGGAGAGGCGCTCGTCCAGGGCCTGAAGTTCGCCTCCGACGTACGTCATCGACTCGACCGAGGCGGCCCCGAGCCGCTGGGTCTGACGGCTCAGGTCGCGAAGCTGGCCGTGCAGGACCAGCGCCAACAGGCCACCGAACGCCTTGCGCAGCCGGGAGACCAGGATCGCGGCCAAGCGCCTGACCGCCAGGACGGCGCGCCGTACGGGTGTCGTTGCCTCCGTCATGGATCCGCCGGTGAGAGCCCAGGCGCCCTCAGGCGAGGGGCGGGCTGGCCAGAAGGATACGGTCTTCCTCTGGGAGCTTTCGCCCACCGAGGCGGCGGTAGTGGGCGCGAAAGAGGCGCGCCGTGCGGTCGAAGCTGAACTGCGAGCCCCGCGCCCGGCCGCGCTCGGCGAGAGTCTCGCGCAGCACCGGGTCCCGCCAGAGGCGCAGGATGCTCTCGGCGATCCGCTCGGGCTCGTCAGGGTCGAAGAGGAGCGCCGCATCGCTGACGAGGTCGGGGAGGCTGCTCGCTGATGACGACGCCACCGGCAGCCCGGCCGAGAACGCCTCGCAGACGGGCAGGCCCCAGCCCTCGAAGCGGCTTGGGAAGACCAGCGCGGTCGCCAGCTCGTAGAGGCCGCGGAGGTCAAGCGGGCTGACGAACCCCGGGAACCGGGTGGTCGCCTCGAGGCCGAGCTCGCGCATGCGCGCCTCGATCCGGCCGAAGTCACGGTTCCGCTTGCCCGGGCAGACCAACGGGATGGTCACGCCCTCGCGTTCTCGGATCAGCGCGAGGGCCTCGAGCAGCCCCTCGTGATTCTTGTGCGGCCAGGTCTGCGCCGGGTAGAGGAGGAAGCCCTCGGGAAGCGACAGCGTTTCACGCAGCCGCTCCAGATCCGAGGACGATGGCTGCGGGTACTCCCACAGCACCGACCCCCACGGCACCACGCGGACCTTTTCGTCGGGCAGGCCATAGTGGGCGATCAGATCACGCTTCCCCCACGAGGTCATCGCCAGCACCATCCGGGCCCGCTCGCAGTGCGTCCGGTAGATGCGCTCGCGGCGATCCCACTCCCAGGGGCTGAAGAAGCCGGGATGGTGGACGTGCAGGAGGTCGTGTGGCTGGTAGATGCTGGGCACGTCGGTGACGAAGGCATCCTGGATGGGGAAGTGGACCAGGTCCACGGCGGCGCGCTCCACCGTTCCGTCCGAGGTGCGGACGGAGAAACGAGTGCCGATCCGCGGGGTCCGCTCCAGGAGCCCCCTGCCGATCGCCCGCACCCTCCGCTGGGGCCGTCCACGCCGCGTCGGCAGCAGCCGGCAGGGCCCGGTTACGTAGGGACGGATCCAGTCCTCCTCTCCCCGGTTGATGAGGAAGAGGAACTCCTCGTCGCCGTCCTCGAGCTTGGAGAGGCCGGCCGCGATGCCGATCAGGGCCTGCTCGACGCCGCCCCACCGCCCGCCGCGGAGGCGCGCGTCGATGCAGACTCGAAGCGGGCTCACGCCGGCCCCGCTAAAAACGCGCTCCAGATGGAGACCGATTCCCAGCCGACCGTCTCGATCGTGATCCCCAGCCGCGACGGGGCGACGCCGCGAGACGGCCTGGTGTACCTCGAGATGGTGCTCGAGACCCTCGCCAAGCAGACCTTCAGGGCCTTCGACGTCACCGTGGTGGACAACGGATCAAGCGACGGTTCGGTCGAGTATCTGCGGCGGAGATGGCCGGAGGTGAACGTGGTCGCGCTCCCGGCCAATGCCGGGTTTCCGACGGCGATCAATCGCGGCGTCGATGCGAGCCGGGGCCGGTACGTCGCCCTGCTCAACAACGACGTCGAGCTCTCGCCCGACTGGCTCGAGCTGCTGGTGGATGAGCTGGACCGCGACCAAGCAGTTGGGTTCGTCACCGGCAAGATCATGCGGCACGACGATCGCGATGTGATCGAGCAGGCGGGGCATGACTTCTTCGTGTGCGGTCGCTTCGAGCCGATAGGGCTCGACCAGCCGGACACGGGACAGTACGAGGAACGCCGGCCCACGGCGATCGTGACCGCGGCCGCGGCGCTCTACCGCCGCGAGGCGCTGAATCGCGCAGGCGGCTTCGACGAGGACTACTTCCTCTACTGCGAGGATGGCGACGCCTGCCTGCGCATGCTGCTCGCCGGCTACACCGGGCTCTACGTCCCGGAGCCGAAGGCGTTCCACGTCAGGGGTGGGACCGTGGGCGTTCAATCCGAGCTCTCTCGCTTCTACCTGGTCCGGAACGCGCTGATCACCTTGTTCAAGGACCTCCCGGCCTCGATCCTGCTGCGCTCGCTACCGCAGATCGCGCGCTACCACTACGGGCAGCTGATCGCCGCCAGGCGGGAGGGGGTCGCCCGGACCGTCCTGCGCGCCTACGCCTCCTTCCTCCGGGCGATGCCCTCGACCCTGCGAAAGCGCCGCAATATCCAGCGCGCGAGGAAGGTGCGTCCAGCGATCTTCGCCGCGCAGCTCCGAACCGACTAGCCATGCCCACGCGTCTGGCACGCTTCCGCTGATGGAGACCGCGGTAGCACTGATCCTCTTCCGCCGCCCGGAGCGAACCGCGAGGGTCCTCGAGCGCATTCGCGAGGCGCGCCCGCCCAAGCTCTTCCTGATCGCCGATGGACCGCGGCCCGGAAACGAGGACGATGCCCGGGGATGCGAGGAAGCCCGCGCCGTGGTCGACGGAGTCGACTGGCCTTGCGACGTCGTACGGGACTTCGCGGACGAGAACCTGGGTGTGAAAAGGCGGATTCCCAGTGGCCTCGATCGGGTCTTCGCCGAGGTCGATGACGCGGTCATCCTCGAGGACGATTGCCTGCCCCATCCGAGCTTCTTCCCCTACTGCGACGAGCTCCTCCACCGGTATCGGGACGACGAGCGGATCGTTCACATCTCGGGCAGCCAGCTGCTGCGCAGGCCGCCGGCCGAGGCTAGCTACCACTTCTCCCGCTACGTGCACATCTGGGGCTGGGCGACCTGGCGGCGTGCATGGCGCCTCTTCGACGTCGACCTGAGCGACTGGCACGCGCAGACCAAGGCGGAGCGGAGGGCCCGGCTTCGGCGCATGTTCGACCTGGAAGCTGAGCGGCGCTACTGGCGCTTCGTCTGGGACCACTCCCTGGAGATCGACAACTGGGACGCCCAGTGGAGCTACGTGTGCCTCGGCCGCGGTCTCCTCAGCGCCAATCCGAACCGGAACCTCATCTCGAACATCGGCTTCGGGGACAAGGCCACAACCGCGATCGCCGATCCACTCCAGATCGCCAGCCGGCCCCTGGAGGGCATCTCGTTCCCGCTCGAGCACCCCGCGGAGGTGCGCCGGGATCTCGCCGCCGACGCATCCTCGTCGGAACTGTTCAGGCGGCCGAGGCAGGAGCTCTTCCAGCGCGCCGTCAACGGCATCCTTCGCGCCGGCGGGCGTGCCCTCGACTTCGTGCCCGAGCCCATCCGCCCCAAGATCCGCCACCGGGACCGCGTCGGCGAGACGGATTCCGGCAGCTAGCCTTTCCTCGATGGCTCATGTGAGCCCAAACGAGCGCTTCTGGTCCGGCAAGGCGGTCGCGGTCACCGGAGGGGCCGGCTTCCTGGGCCGGCCGACGGTCGCGCGACTGGAGGAGCTCGGCGCGGACGTCACCGTGGTGCGCTCGGCCGAGCACGACCTTCGCGATCGGGCGGCCTGCTTCGCCGCCCTCGAAGGCGCCCACGTCGTCATCCACCTCGCGGCCAACGTCGGTGGCATCGGCTACAACCGCCGCAACCCGGGCCCGCTCGCCCGCGACAACCTCGCGATGGGCTTGAACGTGTTCGAGGCCTGCCGCGAGCTGGGAACGGAGAAGCTGGTGGCCGCCTGCTCGGTCTGCGCCTATCCCAAGTTCACGCCCGTGCCGTTCAGCGAAGACGACATCTGGGACGGCTACCCGGAGGAGTCGAACGCGCCCTACGGGCTGGCCAAGAAGATGCTGCTCGTGCTCTCGGACGCCTATCGACGCCAGTACGGACTCGACTCCTGCGCCCCGGTGATGGCCAACCTCTACGGGCCGGGTGACAACTTCGACCTCGAGGACTCCCACGTGATCGCGGCGATGATCCACAAGTACGTGGTCGCCGTCGAGCGCGGCGAGCCCGAGGTCGTGCTCTGGGGGACGGGCGAACCGTCGCGCGAGTTCCTCTACGTGGACGACGCGACCCGGGCGCTGCTCCTCTGCGCGGAGAGGCTCGACACCTCGGAGCCCGTCAACGTGGGCACCGGGACCGAGACGAGGATCCGTGACCTCGCCGAATCGATCTCCAAGCTGGCCGGCTTCGACGGGGAGACCAGCTGGGACACCTCCAGGCCGGACGGGCAGCCAAAGCGGTATCTCGACGTGAGTCGTGCCCGCAAGCTCGTCGGGTTCGAGGCGGAGATGCCGCTCGAGGAGGGGCTCAGGCGGACGATCGAGAGCTTCCGCGGCAGCCTCGCTCTGACCTGAGCCATACGCAGCTTCGGCAATGCTGGGCTGATGGCCGATTCACTCGAAGCTCTTCGCCGGCAGGTCACCTCGTGCACTCGCTGCCCGCGGCTGGTGGAGTGGCGCGAGCGGAGCGCCGCCGCGCCCCCGCGCCGCTACCGCGGTCAGCCGTACTGGGCCAGGCCGCTTCCGGGCTTCGGCGACACCGCAGCCTCGATCGTGATCGTGGGGCTGGCGCCAGCCGCGCACGGCGGCAACCGCACCGGCCGGATCTTCACCGGCGACCGTTCCGGGGATTGGCTCTTCGCCGCTCTTCATCGGGCCGGCCTGGCGAACCAGCCGACCTCGGTGAGCGCCGACGACGGTCTGCGGCTGTGGGGTGCCTACGTAACGGCGGTGAACCGCTGCCCGCCGCCTGAGAACCGTCCGACCGCGGAGGAGCGGGACAACTGTGTGCCGTATCTGGTTCGCGAGCTGCGCCTGCTTCGCGCCGCGCGGGTGATCGTCGCGCTCGGGTCCTTCGCGTGGGCGGGCTCGCTGCTGGCACTCTCCGCCCTCGGGGCGGAGCTGCCCCGGCCGCGTCCCCGCTTCGCCCACGGGGCCGAGGCGGTGCTCGAGATCCCGGGCCGCGACCGGCGGCAGCTCTCCCTCGTCGGCTGCTTTCACCCCTCCCAGCAGAACACCTTCACCGGGCGGCTGACCGAGCCGATGATGGACGCGGTCTTCGTCCGCGCCCGGGAGCGTGCCGGCTCGTGAGCAGGCGATACTTGCGCGGTGTTCCCGCTCAACCTGCCAAACGCGCTCACCGTGCTGCGCATCCTGCTGGTGCCGGTGGTCGTGGTGGCGCTGCTGGACGAGACGCCGAACGGAGATGCGATCGCCGCCGGCGTGTTCGCGCTCGCCGCGCTCACCGACACGCTCGACGGCTACATCGCTCGTCAGCGCGGGGCGGTCACGACGTTCGGCAAGCTGATGGACCCGATCGCGGACAAGCTGCTCGTGGCCGCGTCGCTGATCGCGCTTGTCTCCCTCAATCGGCTAGACGCCTGGATCGCGATGGTGATCATCGCCCGCGAGTTCGCGGTCACCGGGCTGCGGATGGTCGCGGCCGAGCAGGGGGTGGTGATCCAGGCGAGCTGGCTGGGGAAGGCGAAGACGATCCTCCAGGTGGCGGCGATCATCTGCCTGATCGCCGTGAATCCGGCGCCGCTCGGGGTGAACCTTCTCGTCTACGCCGCGGTCGCGGCCACGGTGATCAGTGGGGTCGACTACTTCTTTGGGTTCCGGCGGATGCTGGCTGCCCGGCCGCGGGCGAAGCCGACCGTCTAGGCGGAGCTACGCCGCGGGGGCCTCGAGCCACTCGCGCATCGTCGTGTGGTGGCGCGAGTGCTCACCGCTCTCCAGCTCCTCGGTGATCTCGGAGAGCAGGCCGTAGCGCTCCGCGACCACGTTGTGGCGGTGGATCGTCTCGAGGTTCTCCTGGCGGGAGTGGACGAAGGCGCCGTCGCGCAGCTCGGGGAAGGCCTCCACCACCTGGCGGATCATCTCCCGCACGCAGTCCTCGACGAAGCGGGGGTTGGCGTGGGCCTTCTCGACTACGGCGCGCTCGTCGGCGCGCTTCATCAGCTCGTAGATCTCGCTGGACATGGAGCTCTCGACGATCCGCAGGAGCTGGCGCGCGTCGATCTCCACGCCGGAGTCCTCGGGGCGGCCGACGTAGAGCGTGCCGATCCCGCGCTGGTTGTGGGTGGCGAGTGGGACCGCGTCGACGATCCGATCGATGTCTTCGGAGCTGAATCCCTGTTCAGCCAGGCGGTCGCGGGCGCCGTCCTCCACCAGGCCCTGGGCGCAGGGGCAGGCCGTCATGCCCTGGGCCTCTACCCCGGTCAGCGTCCGGGTGCCCCGCTCCGATGCGACGGCGGTCCCGAAGAGCGTGTAGAGCTCCTGGGTCGGC
>DASXSZ010000035.1:0-20155 GCA_036505735.1 Solirubrobacterales bacterium | reverse complement strand
CTCGCGAGGATGAGCGAGGGGAAGGCCGGCAGGTACACGCCCGTCGCCTTCGATCGCCGCCCGATGCACGAGTTCGTCCTCTCCGGCGCCCCGGCGAAGCGCGAGCTGGGCATCAAGACGCTGGACATCGCCAAGCGGCTGCTCGACTACGGCATGCACCCGCCGACCGTCTACTTCCCGCTGCTGGTCGACGAGGCCCTGATGGTCGAGCCGACGGAGACGGAGACCCGCGAGACCCTGGATGCCTTCGCCGAGGCGATCGAGTCGATCCTCGCCGAGGCGGCCGAGGAGCCCGGGATCGCCCAAAGCGCGCCATACACGACCCCGGTCCGCCGCCTCGACGAGGTGGCGGCCAACCGCAATCCGGTCGTCCGCCAGCCGCTCGGTTAGGTCCTGCGCAGAGTGCCGCGTCGTGGCGGGCGGATGGTCGCTCAGGCCTCCCCGAGCTCCTCGACGCGGGGCAGCTTCTGCCTGAGCTTGAGCACGGGCTCGAACACGTCCCCCTCGCGATCGACCCGCTTGATCGCGTCCGGGATCTCGAAGCGGAGGTTCTCCGCCTTGCCGCTCTTCGCCGCCCGCTCTACCTCCCGCCAGTGGAGGGGGATCGATGCCGTGGGGAGGTCGCGGGCGCGCAGCGAGTAGACGGCGATCGTCGTCTTCTTCTGGTGGTTCTGGCTCCAGTCGACGAAGACCTTGCCGCGGCGCTCGGCCTTCGCCATCTTGGAGACGACATCCCGCGGCGTCTGTTTCTCCAGGAGCTGGGCGACCGCCTTCGCGAAGGGGCTCGTCCGCTCGTAGGTGACCTTGGTGTTGAGGGGGATGTAGACCTGGAGGCCCTTGCCGCCGGAGACCTTGGGGAAGCAGTCGAGGTCGAAGGCGGAGAAGATCGCGCGCACGCGCAGCGCCACCTTGCAGCACTCGACCAGCCCCGCCGGCGCCCCGGGATCGAGGTCGAAGGCGAGCACCGTCGGCTGCTCCATGTGGGAGGCCTTGGAGAGCGAGGGATGCAGCTCCAGCGCCGCCAGCTGCGCCATCCAGGTGAGGGTGGCGAGGTTCTCGCAGAGGCAGAAGTCGATCTCGCCGGCCCGGCGGTCGACGTATATCGGGGTGGTCTTCACCCACTCGGGCCGGTGCTTGGGGCAGTTCTTCTCGAAGAAGGAGGCGCCCGGGTTGCCGACGCCCTCCGGGAAGCGCCTGAGCGTCAGCGGCCGGCCGCGGAGATGGGGCAGCATCGCGTCCGCGACGCGCGCGTAGTAGTCGATCACCTCCGCCTTGGTGGTCTTCGTCTTCGGGTAGAGGACCTTGTCGAGGTTGGTCAGCTTCAGCTTGCGCCGACCAATCGTTACTTCCTTGCCTGCCGCTATGCCTTTGCCTTCTTACGCGTGGTCTTGCGACGGCCGTTGGAGCTCTTGGTCTTGGACGAGCTCTTCGATCTCGAGGACGACTTGGCCTTGGTCTTCGGCTTGGTGGCCTTGCCGTCGGTCGTGGCCTCCTCGCCGCGAACAGCCGCGAGGCTCTCCTCGAGTGCGGCCATCAGATCCGGGGCCTTGGTCGGCTTGGGCTCCTCGCTCGGGGCGGAGACGACCTCCTTGCCGGCGGCCTTGCGCTCGAGCAGGTCGAGCAGCTCCTCGCGGTACTCGTCGCGGTACTGGGCGGGCTTGAAGTCGCTGGTCAGCGATTCGATCAGCTGCTTGGCCATGTCCACCTCGCGCTGGTCGGGCTTCTTGGGCTTCTCCTCCTCGAAGACCTCGCCGTCGAGGTCGTTGGGGGAGGTGACCTCGTCGTGGAAGCGCATCGTGGTCAGCGTGAGAACGTCATCCATCGGCCTGATCGCGGCCAGGTGCTCCTTGTTGCGGAGCACGAAGCGGGCGATCGCGACCTTGCGCGCCTCCTTCATCGCCTGCACCAGCAGCGCGTAGGCGTGGGCCGCGCCCTTGTCCGGGCCTAGGTAATAGGGCTGCTCGAAGTAGATCGGGTCGATGTCGTCGAGGTCGACGAAGTCCTGGATCTCGATCGCGCGGGTCCGCTGCGGGTCGAGATCGGAGAGCTCGTCGCGGCTGAGCACGACGTACTGGTCCGGCGCGTACTCGTAGCCCTTGACGATCTTCTCGTAGGGGACCTCCTTGCCATCGGACTCCGCGACGCGCTTGTGGCGGATGCGCGCGCCGTCGTCCTCCCGGAGCTCGCGGAAGCGCACCGTCTGCTTTGAGACGGCGCTGTAGAGCTTCACCGGCACGTTGAGCAGCCCGAAGCTGATCGAACCGCTCCATATCGCCCTAGCCACGCGTTATCACCTCAATCCGGAACCTTCGACATCACTCAGGTTACCCCTGGGCACGTGTCTCGAACCGGGCGCTCGCTTGCGTCCCATGCAAGCTATGACCGGCGCCGTGGCGGGAACTAATCGGTCTAGAACTCCTTGACCACCTCGCGAGGGTCCTTGTCGTCCGGGCTTCTCATCCCCTTGAAGGAGGGCTGGCGCAGGGTTCCCTCGTTCGTCCACTCCGTCCAGGAGACCTCGCAGACGAGCTCTGGCTCGCACCAGACCGCGAAGCGCGCCTTCGGGCCGGTGGGCCTCCCGACATCGAAGGGGCTCTCGGCCCGTTCGCGCTTGTGCAGTTCGCGCGTCACGAACTCGAGGTCGTCCTCCTTCAGCCCGGAGCCGACGGCGCCGGCGAAGTGGAGCTGCTGCCGCTCGCCCTTGCGCAGCTCCGAGCGCCGCTTGTCGTAGTAGCCGACGAGCAGTGAGCCCACCCGCTTTGCGCGGCTCCCCTCGCCCGGGATGTACCCGCCGATCACGAACTCCTGGCGGCGCCAGACGCGGGTCTTGACCCACTCGCCGGTGCGCTTGCCGGGGCGGTAGGGGCTTTCTGTGCGCTTGGCGACGATCCCCTCGAGACCCTGGCGGCGGGCGGCCTCGAGCAGGTCCGCGCCACCGTCGGTTCGGTAGTCAGGCGTCCGCCAGCGCGGCCCGGCGAGGCCCAGGCCCTCGAGAAGCCTGCGGCGCTCGACGTAGGGGAGGTCTCGGACGCGGCGCCCATCGAGGTGGAGCAAGTCGAAGACCACGTAGTCGACCGGCTGCTGCTTGGCGCGCGCCTGGATGGCGGCTGCCGAGGTCAGGCCCATGCGACTCTGGATCAGCTGGAAACGGGGCCGGCCCTCGGAGTCG
The DNA here is from genome assembly GCA_036505735.1 of Solirubrobacterales bacterium. Taxonomy (GTDB): domain Bacteria; phylum Actinomycetota; class Thermoleophilia; order Solirubrobacterales; family 70-9; genus DASUPK01. The sequence continues at coordinate 16,986 of DASXSZ010000035.1, read as the reverse complement.
AGCGCGACCACCTCGCCGTCGAGGACGGCTGAGCGGTCGCCGAGCGCCTCGGCGATCGGGGCGAGCTCGGGATAGCGGGCGCTGACGTCCTCGAGCCGGCGGCTGAGCATGGACCACTTGCCGTGGTCGGCGTAGCCGAGCACTCGCACGCCGTCCCACTTGATCTCGTAGGCCCACTCCTCGGAGTCCGACTCGGGCACGTCGCCCGGCTTCGCCAGCATCGGGTCGAGGCTGCTCGGAATCTTCTCCCTGGGCGCCTCTTCGAGGGGCGATTTGGCCTTCGCCTTGGCCACGCCACCGATTATGCGGATGCGTTTAGAGGCGGGTCGGATAATCGGTGCGTGCTCTTCGAGCTGGAGGACGTCACCTACTCACGAGCGGGCACCGTGGTGCTCAACCGAGTCGACGTCCGGATTCCCGTCGGGGCGAGCTCGGTGGTAGGGCCGTCAGGCAGCGGCAAGTCGACGCTGCTGCGGCTGCTCAACCGGCTGGCGGACCCGGATTCGGGCCGAGTCGTCTACGAGGGCACGGACGTACGCGAACGAGATCCGCTGGCGCTCCGGCGCGAGGTCAGCCTGGTCCCGCAGCTGCCGGCGCTGATCGACGGCACGGTCCACGACAACGTCGCGTACGGGCCTCGCCTCGCCGGGCACAGCTTCGACGCCCGCAGCTGCCTCGAGCTGGCCGGACTGGACCCCGCGTTCGAGGATCGCGATGCGGCGAAGCTCTCGGTCGGCGAGCAGCAGCGGGTAATGCTGGCGCGGGCCCTTGCGCTGGAGCCACGCGTGCTGCTCCTCGATGAGCCGACCTCCGCCCTCGACCGGGCCGCCCGCGACGCCGTCGAGACGACCCTGCGGCGCCTGCGCGCCCGGACGGCGATCTCGCTCGTTCTGGTCACCCACGACATCGATCAGGCCCGGCGCCTGGCCGGCTACGTGGTTCGCATCGACGCCGGCCGGGTAACCGGCCAGGGTCCGGCCGCGGAGATGCTGGACGAGGCAGTCCCCGCGATCGCCGCCGCGGAGGACGCCTCATGAGCTTCCCGCTCGCCGCCTCCTCCATCCACGTCACCCTCGGCGAGGTGGCCGCGGCGCTCGCGCTGGTGGCCATCGCCGCTATCGCCTCGCGCTCCTGGCACGCCGGGCTCGAGGAGGACATCGGCATCGCCGTGGTCCGCTCTTTCATCCAGCTGACCGCGATCGGCTACGTGATCACGGTCATCTTCGACGAGGACTCGGCGCTTCTGGTGCTCGCGCTGATCTCCGTGATGGTCGTCTTCGGCGCCTTCACCGCCCGCCACCGCGCCCAGGGGGTCCCCGGCGCGTTCTGGCCACTGCTGATCTCGCTCGGGGTCGCCGCCGCGGCAACGCTCGGGCTGGTCGTCGGGCTCGGCATCTTCGACGCGACGCCGCGATACATGGTCCCGGTCGGAGGGATGGTCGTCGGCAACTCGATGACCGCCGCTGCCGTGGCACTCAACCGGCTCGGCGAGGACGTGCACGACCAGTCCCGGAAGATCGAGGCGACGCTCGCGCTCGGGGCGACCTCCTCTCAGGCGGTCACCCCGCTGGTACGGCGCAGCCTGCGCTCCGGGATGATCACCCTGGTCGACTCGACCAAGACGACCGGACTGATCTTCTTCCCGGGGACGATGGTGGGGATGCTGCTGGCGGGGGCGGACCCCACCGATGCGGTCCGCCTGCAGCTGATCCTGCTCTACGTTCTGCTGGGGGCAGTGTCGATCGCCGCCCTGATTGCGATCACCCTGGCGAGACGCAACTTCTTCACGCCGGCGCACCAGCTCAGGGACCCACCAGTTCCCTAGATGCGAGGGTGCTCCGCTTATGCAAGGGCGCGCCGCTAGGCGCGACCCGTTTAATGGGTGAGGAGCAACCCGTTTTATGGCGAAGCGGGGTACACAAACTGGTGGCCGAGCAGCTCGGCCACAGTCACGAACTGGTAGCCGCGGTGGCGGAAGTGGGAGAGGATCGCGGGGAGCGCCGCCACGGTCTCGCTGCGATTGCCGCCGCCATCGTGCATCACCACGATCGAGCCGTTGCGGGCGCCGTGGATCACCTTCGACGCGATTGCCGCAACGCCCGGGTCCGCCCAGTCGCGCGGGTCGACGTCCCAGTCGACGGTGACCATGTGCTCGGCGTGGGCGCGGCTGATCAGCCGGCTGTTGACCCTGCCGTCCGGCGGGCGAAAGTCGCAGGGCCGGAAGCCGGTGGCGTTCCGGATCAACCTGTTCGTCTCGCGCAGCGACTCGGAGGACGGATCGATCTCGTGATGAAGCGAGTGATTGCCGATCTCGTTGCCCTGTGCCAGGACCCTCTTCATGATCTCCGCCCGCCCCGAGGTCTCCTGCCCGATCTCGAAGAAGGTTGCGTGGGAGTCGAACCGGCGTAGGACGCGGAGGACGCTGGTGGTGTAGTCGCTCGGCCCGTCGTCGAACCCGATCGCGATCCTCTTGCGGCCGCGCGGCCCGTTCGTGACGAACCGGGCCCCGCCGTGGGTGCAGCCCGTCGGCAGGTTTGTCGCGCCGGGATCGCTACCGGGCCGCGCCCGTGCCGCCGAGCGTGGAACGGCAGCGCTGCCGCCGGCCTGCGCAGCGGCGAGCACGACTGACGCGATCGCTATGAACGCGGCCCGTCCCCGCATCGGACGAACCAGTCTCGCGCCTCGGGCGGGCGCGCGCAAGGTGTCGGCGGGGGCGATCCGGGCCGAGATGGGCGCCTCCCTAGACTCAGTTCTGCCTTGTCCGACGAGCGCCGACGTCTGCGCTTCACGATCATCGCGACGATCATGGGGTCGGTCGTCGTCTTCCTCGACGCGACGGTCGTCAATGTGGCCCTCCCGGCGATCAGCGACGACCTGGGGACCGGGCTCGCGGACCAGCAGTGGGTCGTCGAGGCCTATCTGCTGGCGATGGTGGCCCTGCTGCTCGTCGGCGGATCCCTCGGCGACCAGTTCGGACGGCGCCGGATCTTCATCCTCGGGCTCGGGCTGTTCGGCGTCACCTCGGTCCTCTGCGGCGTTGCGCCCAGCAGCGGCGTCCTGATCGCGGCGCGCGGGCTGCAGGGGCTCGCCGGGGCCCTGCTCGTCCCCGGATCGCTCGCCATCCTGGCCGCGGCCTTCGAGGGGGCCGAGCGCGGGCGAGCGGTCGGGACCTGGACGGCCTGGACCGGCATCGCCACCGTGATCGGCCCGGCGGGCGGCGGCGTGCTGATCGAGGCGTTCTCCTGGCGAGCCATCTTCCTCGTCAACGTGCCGCTCATCCTGGCGACGATGTGGATCGCCCAGCGCTGCGTTCGCGAGACGGTCGATCCCGACGCCGACCGACACATCGACGGCTTCGGGATCGCCTTCTCTGCGGTCGGGCTGGGCCTCCCGGTGTTCGCCCTGATCCAGCAGCCGAGTCACGGATGGGGCGACCCGATGGTCTATGGATCGCTGATCGCGGGCGTAGCCGTGTTCGCCCTCTTCCTCCTCTGGGAGTCCCGCTACCGCCACGCGATGCTCGACCTGGGCCTGTTCAAGGTCAGGAACTTCGCGATCACCAACGTGGAGACGCTGATCGTCTACGCCGGCCTGATCGGTGCGTTCTTCTTCATCACCCTGTTCCTGCAGCAGACCGCGGGCTACTCCCCGATCGCGGCGGGGCTGGCCACGACCCCGGTCTCGGTGATCCTCTTCCTGCTCTCGCCGCGCTTCGGAAAGCTCGCCACCGGGATCGGCCCGCGCGTGCCGATGTGCGTCGGCCCGATCGTCGGCGGCATCGGCTTGCTGCTGATGATGCGGGTGAGCTCCGATCCCAACTACGTCACCGAGGTGCTGCCCGGGATCCTCGTCTTCGGTCTCGGCCTGTCGGCGACCGTCGCGCCCTTGACGGCGACCGCACTCAACTCCGTCGAGGAGAACCACGTCGGGATCGCCTCCGGCATCAACAACGGCGTCTCCAGGGTCGCGGGCCTGCTCGCGATCGCCGTGCTCGGCGCCCTGATCGCCGGCAAGTTCGGTTCGACGATCGACAGCAACCTCGCGGGGACGCAGCTCTCGCCGCAGGCGCAACAGGCGGTGAGCGACGCGAAGTCGAAGCCGCTCGGCGGCGCCGACACAGCCGACCTCGCCGCGGTCGAGGCCACCAGGGTCGACAGCGCCGTCACCGACGCTTCCACCGACGCCTTCCGGCTGGGGGTCGCGGCCGGCGGCCTGTTGATGGTGGTCGGCGGCGTGATCGCGGGGGTCGGCCTGCGCAATCCGAAGCGCGAGACCGAATACGGGGCGCCCGGCGCTGTGCCGGCGGGGGAATGCGCTCACTGCCCGGATCACCTCGACGGGGCCGGGCGCAAAGTCGAGCGTCCCGAGCGCGAGCCGGTGGCGGAGCCCGCCTAGCGGCCGATGGCCGATCTCCACCCCGAGGCGCGGAAACTGGTCGAGTCGGACAAGCTCGCGCACATGGTCACCCTCAATCCCGACGGCAGCCCGCAGGTGAGCTGCGTCTGGGTCGGATTCGAGGACGGCGAGATCGTCAGCGGCCACCTCGCTCGCTACCTGAAGGTGAGGAACGTCGAGCGGGACCCGCGGGTGTCGATCTCGATCGAGGGCAAGAACATCGATAAGAACATCGGGCTGCCGGAGTACCTGGTCGTCCGGGGAACGGCCCGGATCCAGGAGGGAGGCGCCGCGGACCTCCTGCAGCGCCTCGCGCGCGTCTACATCGGCCCGGACGTGAAGTTCCCGCCGATTGATGACCCGCCGCCCGGGTACGTGATCAGGACCACCCCCGAGAGGGTGAGCGGAACGGGCCCGTGGGCTTGACCTCGAGCGCGCTTTAACTCGTACCCTCGCCCCGAGTCGAGATCGAGCCCGAAAGGAGCGAGGAGTGATGGAGCAGCGAGCACTTGGCAGCCAGGGACTGATCGCCTCCGCCCAGGGCCTCGGGTGCATGGGCATGTCACAGGTCTACGGTGAGCCCGACGACGCGGAGAGCATCGCGACGATTCACCGGGCGCTCGAGCTGGGCGTGACCCTGCTCGATACGGCCGAGGTGTACGGCCCCTACGAGAACGAGATGCTGGTGGGCCGGGCGATAGCGGACCGCCGAGACCAGGCCGTGATCGCCACCAAGTTCGGGATCTCCGGCGTTGACCCGGACACCGCCGAGCTCGAGCTGGATGGGCGGCCCGAGACGGCGCGGCGATCGTGCGAGGGGTCGATCGAGCGGCTCGGCCTCGACCACATAGACCTCTACTACCTGCACCGGGTCGATCCCAAGGTCCCGATCGAGGAGACGATCGGAGCGATGGGAGAGCTGGTCGACGAGGGCAAGGTGCGGGCTCTGGGGATCTCGGAGGCCGCGCCGGAGACGATCCGCCGCGCCCACGCCACGCGTCCGATCTCCGCGGTGCAGACCGAGTACTCGCTGTGGAGCAGGGACCCGGAGCGAAACGGCGTGATCGAGACCTGCCGGGAGCTTGGAATCGCCTTCGTCGCCTATAGCCCCCTCGGCCGGGGCTTCCTCACCGGCCAGGTGCGCTCCCTCGACCAGCTGGCCGAGGACGACTTCCGGCGCGTCGTGCCGCGCTTCCAGGGCGACAACCTCGAAGCGAACATCGCGATCGTCGAGCGGCTCGACCGCATGGCGGAGCAAAAGGGCGTCAGCGCCGCGCAGCTCGCGCTCGCCTGGGTGCACGCGCGGGGCGAGGACGTCTTCCCGATCCCGGGCACGAAGCGGCGCCGCTGCCTGGAGGAGAACGCAGCCGCCTTCGACGTCGAGCTCGGCCGCGACATCGATGAGCTGGAGCGGGCGGCTGGCGAGGTCGCCGGGGATCGCTACCAGGAGCCGGCACTGGCGAGCGTGGACGCCTAAGTCCCACCGGGCGCCCCCGTGCGTCGGGCGGGGGCGCCTAGACTCCCGCCGCCATGAGGATCTTCAGCGGCATTCAGCCGACGGGCGCCAAGCACCTCGGCAACTACATCGGCGCGATCAGGCAATACGTCGAGGGGCAGGATCGCGGCGATCCGGCGATCTACTGCATCGTCGACCTGCACGCGATCACCGTGCCCTGGGATCCCGCGACGCTGCGCGAGAACCTCTACGACACGACCGCGATCCTGCTCGCCGCCGGTCTCGACCCCGGGCGCTGCATCCTCTTCCGCCAGTCCGACGTCCGCGAGCACGCCGAGCTGACCTGGTATCTGGCGGCTATGACGGCGCACGGCGACCTCAACCGCATGACCCAGTTCAAGGAGAAGTCGGCGAAGCAGCGCGAGCTGGTCTCAGCCGGCCTCTTCTTCTATCCGGTGCTGCAGGCGGCCGACGTGCTCGCCTACAAGGCGCGGGAGGTCCCGGTCGGCGAGGACCAGCGCCAGCACATCGAGCTAATGCGCGAGATCGCCCGCCGCTTCAACGAGCGTTTCGGGCCGATCCTGGTGGAGCCCGAGCACCGGATCCCCGAGGTCGGCGCGCGGATCATGGACCTCCAGGAGCCGACGAACAAGATGTCGACCACCGGTGGCACCGATGCCGGCACCCTGCTGGTCCTCGACGACCCGAAGACCGTCAGCAAGAAGATCAAGAGCGCTGTCACCGACTCAGGCTCCGAGGTGAAGAGGGGAGAGGGCAAGGAGGGCATCGCGAACCTGATCGAGATCCTGGCCGTGGCGCGCGGGTCATCCGAGGACGAGATCGAGCGCGAGTTCGAGGGCTCCGGCTATGGCGACTTCAAGGGGGCGGTGGCCGAGGCGGTGGTCGAGTTCCTCGCGCCGGTCCGAGAGCGATACGAGGAGCTTCGTCCCGACGAGGACGAGCTCGAGGAGGCGCTCACCGCGGGCGCCGAGAAGGCCCGCGCAATCGCCTCGGTGACCCTCGCCGAGGTGCGCTCGGCGATCGGGATCGGCCCCGCCTGAGTCGACGCAGCCGTTTTGTTCCGGTCCGGGGTCTACTGTTTCGCCGGTGACCTCGGTCTCCGAGCTCGACCTGGACCTCGACGTCTTCCAGGGCCCGTTCGACCTGCTGCTCGCGGTCCTGCTTCGCGAGGAGATCTCGCTTGGGGAGGTGCCCTTGGGCGAGATCGTGCTCGCCTACGTCGATCGGGCCGGCGAGACCGGCGAGCTCGACCTGGAAGCCGTCACCGAGTTCCTCGTCCTGATCGCCGCCCTCTGCGAGCTCAAGTCCCGCCTGCTCCTGCCCGGTGAGGAGGGTGACGAGGAGCTCGGCCCGCAGGAGGCCGCCGACGAGCTGATCGCCCGGATGCTCGAGTACCGCCGCTACAGCGAGGCGGCGAGGATGCTCAGCGAGCGGTTCGAGCGGGAGGGCGGCGTCATTTACCGGTCGGCGCCGCTACCCCCCGAGCTGCGCCGTGCGGCGCTCGACGCGGCGACCCAGGTTTACGAGCCGGAGCGCGTCGGCGTCGCGCTGGGCGACCTGCTGGCGACCCCGCCGGCGCCAGACACCCGTCACATCCGGACGACCGTGACCCTGCAGCGGCGTCTAGGTGTCGTCAGGGACCTGCTCCGCTCCAGCAAGACGCTCGACTTCGACGAGGCCTTCGGTTCCGAGGACCGCTTCACCCAGGCGGTCACCCTGTTCGCGCTGCTCGAGCTCTACCGCCGCGGCGAGGCCACCTGGACCCAGAAGGAGACCTTCGGGCGGATCGAGGTGCATGCCCAGTGAATCCGGACGGGCTGGGACAGACCGTCGAAGCCCTGCTCTTTCTCTCGCCCGAGCCCGTCTCGGCCGCCGAGTTGGCCGAGGCGATCGAGGTCGAGGAGGACGCGATCGCCGGCGCGATCGAGACGCTCGAGGCGCGGCTCGAGTCGGACGGCCGGGGCATCCGCTTGCGGCGGGTCGCCGGTGGCTACGCGCTCGCGGCGATCCCGGATGCCGAGGATGCCGCCCGCCGCCTGCTCGCCAAGCCCCGCACGCCGCCGCTTACCCAGGCGCAGGCCGAGGTCCTGGCGATTGTGGCCTACCTCCAGCCCGTCTCGCGGCCGGAGATCGCGCGCATCCGCGGCGTCTCCTCCGACTCCGCGGTCTCGAGCCTGACCGAGCGGGGGATGATCGAGGAGCGAGGCAGGACCCAGTTCGGCGCGGTCACCTACGGCACCACCGCGCTCTTCGAGAAGCTCTTCGGGCTCTCTGGCCTCGACGCCCTGCCCGATCCGGCCCAGTTCGATCCGACGCCGGAGGACGAGCGCGAGCTGCGCGAGCGGCTGCTGAAGGCGGGTGAGCAGAGGGTCGAGTGACCGCGAGAGCCGCAGCGGCGTTCGCGCTCGCGGCGGTGGCGGCGGGAATCGCGGGGCATGGGACGTCGGCGAGCCCGAGGGCCGGCCTTGCCGGCCAGAGGGAGCTGATCGGAAGGTCCGTCGAGAAGCGGGGGGTCACCGCCGTCCAGGTAGGCGACCCGGTCGGGGCCCGCGTCGCGCTGGTGGTGGGCGTGATCCACGGAGACGAGCCCGCCGGGCTCCGGATCATGCGGGCGCTGAAGCGGCGCGCGCCAGCCGACGCCGCCGCCCTGCAGGGCACGCAACTCTGGGTGATCGATGCGGTTAACCCGGATGGGGTGAGCGCACATACCCGCAAGAACGCACATGGGGTGGACCTGAACCGGAACTTCCCGTACCGATGGCGCGACCACGTCCCACCTTCGAGCGGCTACTACCCGGGCCCGAGGCCGGCCTCGGAGCCGGAGACGAGGGCGGTGATGGCCTTCGTCAGGCGGATCCAGCCGGACCTCTCGATCTGGTACCACCAGCCGTGGGGCGCGGTGCTTGCCTGTCACGGCAGGCCGCAGGTGGCGGTGGAGTACGCGAAGCTGGTCGGCATGGGTACGAGCTGCAGGGGGGAGGGACTGCGCGGGACGGCGATCAGCTGGGAGACGCACGCCGTTCCCGGGAGTGGCGCCTTCGTCGTCGAGATGCCGCCTGGCGTGGTCACCGCGAGTTCCGCGGACCGGCACGCGCGCGCCGCGCTGACGGTCGCGGAGGGCCGCTGAGGTGACCCGCCTGCTGATCGTGGCGCTGGTGGCGATCGCGGCCGTGGTCGGCGCGAGCGCCGCCTCCGGCGCGGGTGGCTCTCCGACGGCGGGCCCCTCCGCGGCGACCAAGCCCGCGATTCACAAGATGCTGATCCCCTACCCGAAGCACCGCAAGCGGGAGATGGCGGCCTACTCCAAGCACCACTACGGCCACTACAAGTGGCGGCTCATCGACCCGAAGCTGATCGTCGAGCACTACTCCGAGGCCGGCAGCATCTCGGCGATCTACAACACCTTCGCGCCCGACCGGCCGGACGTCGAGTTCCATCAGCTGCCCGGCGTCTGCGCCCACTTCGCGGTCTCGGCCAGGGGAGGGATCTACAAGTTCGTGCCAATCTCGATTCGCTGCCGCCACGTCGTGGGCCTCAATCACGTGGCCGTCGGCATCGAGCACGTCGGCTTCTCGGACCAGGACATCCTCAACCGCCCGGCGCAGCTGAAGGCCTCCCTGCAGCTGACGCAGTGGCTGCGCTGCCGGCTCGGGCTTCCGATCGACCAGGTGATCGGACACAACGAGAGCCTCTCCTCGCCCTTCTACAAGGAGCTCGACCCCCGCTTCCAGGGCCAGACGCACGGCGACTGGAACCACGCCGACATGCAGATCTACCGCTCCGATCTGGCCAAGCTCGGCGACTGCTGAGCGCTAATTCCGCTGTCACGGTCGCAGAGTGAGCGACATCACTTGTTCGCATCGGAGCGCGGTGGGAGACTGCCGCCGCTCCACCGACCGGTGGGGATTAAGAGGGGGTGAGGAGGAAGCATGGGAAGAATCAGCAGGTGGTTCCCGCCGTTCACGGGCCTGGTCTTCGTGGCCCTGGCCATCGTGATCACGATCCTGATCGGTCAGGGGCAGGATGCGACCGACAAGACGGCGCAGGAGATCGTCAACCACTACAGCGACCACAACACGAAGGAGAGCATCGCGTCGATCCTGATCGGGATCGCGGCCATATTCGTCCTGTACTTCGGCGGCTGGCTGCGGAGAGTGTTGAGGGACGCGGAGGGGCCGGATGGGATCCTCTCGGCCGTTGTCTTCGGCGGAGCGGTCGTCTTCTCGGCCGGTGCTGCCGTGGCCGGCTCGATCCACTTGGCGCTCGCCGACCTGGCCGATGACATCAACCCGATTGCCCTGCAGGCGATCAACGGGATCGACTTCGACATGTTCATGTTCTTCCCCGTCGGTCTCGGGACGGTGGTGCTGGCAACCGGGATCTCGGCGGTGCGCCATGGGGCCATGCCGAAGTGGCTGGCCTGGGCCAGCATCGTCCTCGGGGTCCTCTTCGTGTCGCCGGTGTTCTGGATCGTCTTCTTCATCGGCCCGCTCTGGTTCCTGGTGGTGAGCATCTGGGGGATCAGGCGGGAGCTGGGCGAGGGCGCAGCCCCGGCAGCCCCGGCAGCTCCGGCAGCCGCGTAGCCCTTCGGCGGAGGGGCGGCCGGCGGGCCGCCCCTCCGCATGCTCGGCTTCAATCTTGGGATGAGGCTCGCCAAGTACCTCGCCCATGCGGGTGTCGCGTCGCGGCGCACGGCGGAGGATTTGATTGCCGCAGGCAAGGTGCGAGTCGGCGGCGAGGTCATCACGGACCCCGCCCGCGACGTCGACGAGGGCTCCGAGGTCGAGGTGAACGGCAGGCCGGTCGCGCCCGAACCGCGAGAGGTCTGGGCCGTGAACAAGCCCGCGGGAGTCGTCTCGACGGCGCGCGAGCCGGGAAGGCGCCGCGCGGTCACGGAGCTGGTCGACTCGACTCGGCGCCTCTACCCGGTTGGCCGCCTGGATGCGGACTCCACCGGCCTGATCCTGCTCACCAACGACGGCGAGCTGGCGAATCGGCTGACTCATCCGCGGTACGGCGTGGCCAAGACCTACGTGATCCAGCTCGAGCGACCGCCCTCAGAGGCCGAGCTCGATCAGCTGCGCAGGGGCGTGCGGCTCGAGGATGGGCCGACGGCCGCCGCCGGGGTGGAGCACCTGGGTGAGCGCGAGATCGAGATCACGATCCGCGAGGGACGCAAGCGCCAGGTGCGCCGGATGGCCGAGGCGGTCGGCAACAAGGCGGAGGCGCTGACCCGGATACGGATCGGCTCGCTGGAGCTCGGCGACCTACGCCGCGGCGAGGCGCGGCTGCTCGAGGAAGGAGAGATCGACGCGCTCTGGAAAGATTCCGCGCGATGAGCGAGGACCTCCGGCTGTGGGCCGTGCGCGGCGCGATCAAGGCGCGCAGCAACAACCCCGAGACGATCGTCGAGGCGACCGAGGAGCTGATGGGGGAGCTGATGGGGCGAAACGACCTGACCCCGGACCGCATGGTGAGCTGCATCTTCACCTCGACTCACGACCTGAACGCCGAGTTCCCCGCCGTCGCCGCCCGCAACCTGGGTCTCAACGGAGTCCCGCTGCTCTGCGCACAGGAGATCGACGTCCCCGGCGCGATGGTGTCGGTGATCCGGACCCTGGTGCACTTCTACGCGCCCGCCGACCACACGCCGGCTCACGCATACCTCGGGGAGGCGCAGAAGCTGCGCTCCGACCTGAAGGCGGCGCAGTAGGGCTTGGTCAGCGTCCGCGAGGCGACGCCGGAGGACACCGAGGCGATCGTCTCGGTCACCGCGCGGGGCTGGCGGATCGGGTACCGCGACATCGTGGCGCCGGAGCATCTCGCCGAGCTCCCGGTCGAGCGCTGGCGCCACGAGGTGTCCGTCGGCCTGCGCCGCCCGGTGGACGATGCCTTCACCTACGTCGCCGAGGTCGATGGCAAGTTCGCGGGGTACTGCTACGTCGCCGCGCCGTCGCGCGAGGCCGAGCTCGGACCGGGGGTGGCTGAGCTGGTCGCGATCTACGTCGACCCGGATCACTGGCGGCAGGGAGCGGGGGCCGCGCTGATGGACGCCGCCATCGAGCGGCTCACGCGGCTCCCCTACAGCGAGGTGGTGCTCTGGACGTTCAAGGAGAACGAACGCGCGATCGCCTTCTACGAGCGGCAGGGCTGGCGGTCCGACGGGGCCGAGATGGTGCATGAGCGGTCGCAGGCCATCGCGGTGAGATATCGCCGTCCGACACAATTAGGGGCCTGATGACGGTCACCTTCGCGGAGAAGCTCGCCCGGATCCCGCATTACGAGCCGGGGACCTCGCTGGACGACGCCAAGGCGCGCGCCGAGACGCCCGACGCAATCAAGCTCGCCTCGAACGAGTCGCCCTTCCCGCCGCACCCGGCGGTGGTCGAGGCGATCGCGAGGGCAGCGGCGGACGTGAACCGCTATCCCGACCCCGACGCCCGGGCGCTGCGACGGGAGATCGCCAACCGCCACGACACCGATCCCGCGCGGATCGCGGTCTCGAACGGCTCCTGCGAGATCCTGCTCGCGGCTGCGCTGGCGCTCTGCGAGCCCGGGGACGAGATCCTCTACGCCTGGCCGTCCTTCTCGATCTACCCGCACCTGCCGGCGCTCTCCGGCGCCCGGGAGATCGCGGTCCCGCTCGCGGACGGCTACGTCCACGAGCTCGACGCGATGCTCGAGGAGGTCACGGCGGCGACCCAGTTGCTGGTCGTCTGCAACCCGAACAATCCGACCGGAACCCATCTCCCGGCGGAGACGATCGGATCCTTCGTGGAGAGCGTCCCGGACCGGACCACGATCATCCTCGACGAGGCCTACATCGAGTACCAGACCAACGACGACCCGGACGCGACGCTCGACCTGCTCGCCGAGCACCCCAACGTCGTCCTGCTTCGAACGTTCAGCAAATGCCATGGCCTCGCCGGGCTGCGGGTCGGCTACGCGCTCTGCGCGCCACAGTTCCGGGCCGCGGTGGATGCCGTACGCCAGCCGTTCAGCGTCAATGCCCTCGCCCAGGCCGCCGCCGCCGAGGCGATCCGCCACCAGGACGACGTCGCCGATCGCGTCGAGCGAAACCTGGTCGAGAGGATCTTCGTCGAGGAGGAGGTGCGCGGGATGGGCTTCACGACCGCCGACTCGCAGACCAACTTCTCCTGGATCGCGCTCGGAGACCTCGACGAGGGAGAGGTCGTCGAGTCACTGAGCAGGGCGGGCGTCGCCGTCCGTCCCGGCACGCCGCTCGGCGGCCCCGGTCACCTGCGCGTCACCTACGGCACCCGCGCCGAGAACGAGCGCTTCCTCGAGGCGCTCCACTCTCTCGCGGGCTGAATCCTTCGACAAGGCGTGGTCCGTCTGCTTCAATGTCGGCGCATGCAGCACGGCACGCACATCGCTTCTCCCTCGAGCCGCCACGCAGCTCGCGCGCGTGCCTACTTCTACTTTTGGCGATTTACCTAGGCGTCCGGCCCGCGGCTGCCATTAGCCGCTGACGCAGACAGACCACCCGCCGGGCGCCGCCTCCACGGTCGACGGCTGCCAAACGCCGCCAGCCGAATGATCCATCCCTCAAGGACCACCGCCAGACCAGTAGAAAGAAGGGCGACAGGATGAATTTCGAGATGAAGGAGCTACCGAGACAGAAGTCCGACCGCGTTCGAGACCAGCGGATCGAGCGCGTCGTCGAGCTGGTCTCCCCGGCGGAGATTCTCGAGGACCTGCCACTCGGAGAGAAGCGCGAGGATGCCGTCGTCGGCCACCGCGCCGAGGTCAAGTCGGTCCTCGACCGGAAGGACGACCGCCTCCTTGTGGTCGTCGGGCCGTGCAGCGTCCACGACCCGGAGGCGGCGATGGAGTACGCGCAGCGGCTCGGGGCTCGCGCCGAGGACCTGAGCGGCGACCTCTGCATCGCCATGCGCACCTACTTCGAGAAGCCGCGCACCACGACAGGCTGGAAGGGCCTGATCAACGATCCGCACCTGGACGGCTCGCGGGACGTGAACGTCGGGCTGCACACCGCTCGGCGCCTGCTCCTGGAGGTGACCGACCGCGGGCTTGCGATCGGCTGCGAGTTCCTCGACCCGATCACGCCGCAGTACATCTCCGACGTCGTGGCCTGGGGCGCGATCGGCGCGCGCACCACGGAGAGCCAGATCCACAGGCAGCTCGCCTCGGGCCTGTCGATGCCGGTCGGCTTCAAAAACGGGACCGCGGGCAGCGTCAGGCTCGCCGTCGATGCAGTTCGGGCCGCCGCCGCGCCGCACGCCTTCGCCGGGGTCGACGTGAGCGGAACGCCGGCGATCCTCTACACCGAGGGCAACCCGGATTGCCACGTGATCCTCCGCGGCGGCAGGGGCGCGCCGAACTACGGACCCGACACGGTCGCCGAGACCCTGGCCCGGCTGCGGGACTCGGGCCTGCCGGAGCGGGTCGTGATCGACGCATCCCACGACAACAGCGGCAAGGACCACGAGCGCCAGCCGGGCGTCGTCAGCGACATCGCCGACCAGATCGCCGCCGGCAACGGCGCGATCGTCGGCGTGATGATGGAGTCGTTCCTGGTGGCGGGCCGCCAGGACCTCGAGGACGACGGTGACCTGATCTACGGCCAGTCGATCACCGACGCCTGCATGAACTGGGACACCACCGTGCTGACCCTCGACCGGCTCGCCTCGGCTGTTCGAAAGCGGCGCGAGGCCGGCTAACCGGGCAGATGAGGATCGCCGTCCTCGGCGTCGGGCTGATCGGCGGGTCGATCGGGCTCGCCGCCCGCGCCAGGCTCGACGCGGAGGTGGTCGGCTTCGACCCTGACCCGGACCTCCTCGACCGCGCCGCCGAGCTGGGGGCGATCGACGCGGGACGCGACACGGTGGCCGCGGCCATAGAGGGCGCGGAGCTGGTCTTCTGCGCGGCGCCGGTCACCGCCCTGCCGGGCCTGGCGGCCGAGGCGCTCGATGCGGCGGGAGAGGACTGCGCGGTCAGCGACGTCGGCTCGGTGAAGCGCGACGTGATCGCGGCTCTCGGCTCCGACAGCCGCTTCATCGGCGGGCACCCGCTGGCGGGCGCCGAGACCTCCGGTGTCGAGAACGCCCGCGCCGACCTGTTCGAGGGTGCGCGCTGGTATCTGACGCCGACCCCGACGACCGGCGGGCTCCTCTATGACCGCGTTCAGCGGGCGATCGCAGAGATCGGGGCGAGGCCGCAGGCGATCGAGGCCGAGGCCCACGACCGCCTGATGGCGACGATCAGCCACCTGCCTCACGTGATCGCCAACGTGCTGGTCACGCAGGTCGCGACGGCGCTCAGCGAGGAGGCCGAGCACCTGCCCGAGGTCGGTCCGAGCTTCCGGGACGCGACCAGGGTGGCGGGTGCGAACCCGGCGATCTGGGGCGACATCTTCACCGGCAACCGGGAGGCCGTGGCCGCCGAGATCGACGCGGCGGTGGACCGCCTCAACGAGGCGGCCGAGCTCCTGCGAAACGGGGACCGCGACGCCGTCGCCGCCTGGCACGAGCAGGCGGGGCGCCGCCGCCGCGAGCTGATCGAGACCGAGATCGCCGGCGGGCCGCTGCACGAGCTCCGCGTGCGGGTGCCGAACCGCCCGGGCATCGTCGCCGAGGTCGCCCTCGAGCTCGGTCGCGCGGGCGTGAACATCGAGGACATGGCGCTCTACCCGGCGGCCGACATGACCTCCGGAGCGATCTCGCTGTACATCGTGGGTGACGAGGAGACCGAGCGAGCCGAGCGCCTGGTGCGCGACCTCGGCCACGACGTCTCCCGGGCCGAATGAGATTCGAGCCCGCCGGGCCGCTGCGCGGCGAGCTCCAGCCGCCCCCGGACAAGTCCGTCTCGCACCGCGCGGCCCTGATCGGTGCGATGGCCGAGGGGCCGACCCGGATCACCGGCTACCTCGACTCCGCCGACACCCGCGCCACGCTGCGGGCGGTCGCAGCGGTGGGCGCCGTGGTCCGCGAGGGCGAGGCCGACGATCGCGGCGGGCTCTTCGTCGAGGTCGAGGGCGTCGGCCTGCGGGGCGCGCGCGGGGCGGACATAGACGTCGGCAACGCGGGGACGCTGCTGCGGATCATGCCCGGGTGGCTGGCGGGTCAGCCGTCCGGCGAGTGGGCCCTCGACGGGGACGAGTCGATCCGCCGCCGCCCGGTCGATCGCATCGCCGAGCCGCTCGCCGAGATGGGGGGAGAGGTCGAGTGCCGCGACGGCCGTTTGCCGCCCCTTCGGGTCCGCGGATCGGCTCTGCGCGGGATCGATTACGAGATGCCGGTCGCGAGCGCACAGGTGAAGTCCTGCCTGCTCCTTGCCGGGCTGCTGGCGGAGGGGGAGACGACGGTCCGGGAGCCGTTCGCGACGCGCGACCACACCGAGCGGATGCTGGCGGCCATGGGGGCCTCGCTCGAGCGGGAGGGGACCAGCCTGACGATCCGCCCGCTGGAGCGGCTCGAGGCCGGCGATGTGCCGGTACCCGGGGATTTCTCGTCCGCGGCCTTCTTCATCGCGGCGGCACTGCTCGTCCCTGGGAGCAAGATCAGCCTGCGGGAGGTCGGCATCAATCGCAACAGGATCGGGCTCCTCTCGATCCTCTCGCGCATGGGTGTGGCGATGGGCGGCGCCCATGAGGGTGACCGGCCGATGACCGTGCATGAGATCCGCGAACCGGGCCCCGAGCCGACCGCGATCCTGAATGTGCGGCAGGCGCCGCTGCGCGGCGCCACCGTGACCGCCGAGGACGTTCCTGCCGCCATCGATGAGCTGCCGCTGATCGCTCTGCTCGGTTGCTTCGCCGAGGGCGAGACCGTGATCGAGGGCGCCGCCGAGTTGCGCGCGAAGGAGTCGGACCGGATCTCCGGGATCGTCGACGGGCTCACGGCTCTGGGCGCCGAGATCGAGGCGCGGCCCGATGGATTGGCGGTCAGGGACACGGGCGGGCTCAGAGGGGGGACGCTTGATGCCCGCGGCGATCACCGCCTCGCGATGGTGGGCGCGATCGCCGGGCTCGCCTCGCGGGAGGGGGTGGAGGTGGAGGGATTCGACTCGGTTGCGGTCAGCTACCCGCGCTTCGAGCGCGACCTGCGCAAGCTCATGGGCGACTAGTTGTA
>DASXSZ010000034.1:0-2275 GCA_036505735.1 Solirubrobacterales bacterium | reverse complement strand
CGCGACCAGTCGGACGCGATCTTGGCCAACGGAGACCGCAGGAGCTCCTTCTCGCTGCCCGGCGCGCTCAGCGCCAGACGGTAGAGGTTGGGAGGGCCGTCGCGCAGCGAGGAGAAGACGATCTCCGGACCCGCCGGCGAGCACACGGGATACACGTCCACCGCCGGATGGAAGGTCAGCCGCGAGGGAGCGCCACCGGCCAGGTCGATCGCCCACAGATCGACGTTCCCCGAGATGGGGTCGGCGGCCTGGTACACGATTCTCTTCTCGTCCGCGGTGAGGCACGGCGCGTTGTAGTCGCCCGGAGAAGCCGCCACGCCCAGGCGCTTGCCCTGGCGATCGAACCAGACGAATTGCGAGCCGGGCGTCGACCGCTGATAGGCGAGGACGCCGTTGTCGGAGGCGGAAAAGAGCGCCTGGAAGGTGAGCGGGTTGAAACCGACGTCGTCGACCACCGGCATCGGAGACCCGCTGAGCTGCAGCGTGCTCGCGTCGAGGCGCTGCGCGACGAGCTGCGCCTCGCGTCGGAAGAGCAGGTAGCCCGGCGGGACATAGGCCGCGCTCGCCTTCGATCGAACCACCTGTTTGATCTCTGCGGAGTCGAGCGATGCGACCTCGATCGCCACCGACCCTTCCCGCGGGATCCGGGCCAGGTAGACGTAGTGGCGGCCGTCCGGCAGGAACGCCGGGAAGGAGCGGAACCCCAGGATGGGGCCTGCGATGGGTACGGGCGTGGCTTCGCCGCCGGCAGCCGGCACCCGCAATGGAGGCTGGTTCGGCATCGGCGTGAAGAGGACCACGTCGTCGCGACTCCAGGCGCCGCCGCGCGGCACCGGCGCGCGGGCGAGCGTGTGGGAAGGGCCACCGGCGAGGGCGATCGTCTTGAGCTGGCCCTCGGCGAAGAAGCCGATCCGGCGGCTGTCGGGCGCCCAGAACGGCAGCGAAGCACCGTCGGTGTCAGGGAGCAGTCGGGCGGCGAGCGAGTCCAGGCTCCGGACATACAGCGAGCTCCTGCCCGACCCGTCGGTCGCAACGAATGCCACGCGTCTCCCGTCGGGGGAGACCTCCGGGGCCTCGCCGTAGATACGCGTCGTTTGCTCGGGCGGAAGGATCGACAGCAGGTCGAGCCCGGCCACCTCCGCCGGTGCCGGAGCGCGCCGCCCGAGAAGGGCTGCGGTCAGCGCGATTGCCGTGATGATCGCCGCCCCCCCTGCCACGCGCTCCCGCCGTCCGACGTGCCGGCCGACGCGGGCCGTCGAGCTCTCGGACGCTTCGGACATCCCTCTCAGCTGAAGGAGCACATCGTGAATCGACGACCATCGGGTCTCCGGATCCTTCGAGAGGCAGACCGCCAGGACGCGCTCCAATGCCGCCGGTGCGTCCGCCTTCACCTGCCTGATCGGCGGGGCGGGCGTGTGAAGGATCGCCCCGATGAGGCTGGCCTCGCTGTTTCCCTCGAACGGCCTCTTGCCCGTGATCATCTCGAACACGACGGCCCCGAACGCGAAGATGTCGGTCCGGGTATCGACCGCCTTCCCCTCGAGCTGCTCCGGCGCCATGTAGGGAAGCGTCCCCATGACCGTGCCCTCGCGGGTGATCGGCGCACTGCGCGTCGCGCCTTCCGTCAGCGCCGGATCCTCGGCCCGCATGGCGGCCAAGCCGAAGTCCAGGAGCTTGGCGCCCGATCGGGTGAGCATCACGTTGGCGGGCTTCAGATCGCGGTGAACGATCCCCTGTCGATGCGCCGCGTCGAGCGCCTCCGCGATCTGGATCGCGTACAGTACGGCTTCGTCGACGGATATCTGGCCGCTCTCGAGGCGAGCCGCCAGCGTCTTTCCTTCGAGCAGCTCCATCACGATGAAATCGGTCCCGTCCTGCCGGCCGATGTCGTGGAGGGTGCAGATGTGCGGATGGCTCAAGGCGGCGATGGCTCTGGCCTCGCGCTCGAAGCGACTGCGGCGCTCGGGATCGTCGCAGCAGTCGGCAGCGAGGATCTTGATCGCGACGGTGCGGCCGAGGCGGGTGTCGCGGGCGCGGTAGACCTCGCCCATCCCACCGGCCCCCAGCGGCGCCAGGATCTCGTAGGGCCCGAGACGCGTCCCGGACGAGATCGGCATTGGAGGGACGACGGGATTATATGCCCTCCCTCCTGGCCCTCCGCCTCTACTGTCCCTGAAGCTCGACGGCGAAGGCGCAACCCGAGCTGGTCGTGAACTCGATGCGATAGCCGCCGTTGAAGTCGGGGTCCGTGGCCGGCATGGAGACCACGTTCACG
>DASXSZ010000033.1:0-4028 GCA_036505735.1 Solirubrobacterales bacterium | reverse complement strand
GGACGACGACCTCGATTCGCTCGTAGTCCACGCCGAACAGATGATGCGCTTCGATCATCTCGAAGCCCTTGTTCATCAGCGTCGCCGAATCGATCGTGATCCGCCCGCCCATCTCCCAGGTGGGATGGGCGAGCGCCTCGTCGGGCTTGATCCCGGAGAGGTCCGTCCTGCCTCGGAAGGGGCCGCCCGATGCGGTGAGCACAAGGCGCTCGACGGTGCCCGGCGGCTCGGCGCGGATCAGCTGGTAGAGGGCGGAGTGCTCGGAGTCGACGGGGATGATCCGGGCGTCGGTGGCCTCAGCCAGCGCCGTGACCAACTCCCCGCCGATCACCAGGCTCTCCTTGTTGGCGAGCGCCACGTCGGTCCCCTCGGTGAGGGCGACGATCGTCGGCCCGAGGCCGGCCGCGCCGACGACGGCGTTGAGGACGAGGTCGGGCTTGGAGGTGAGGATCAGCTCGCGGACGCCCTCCTGACCGGCGAGCACCTGGCCTCCCCAGGCCGCGGAGGCCCGCTCAGCCGCCTCGTCCTCCACCAGCGCGACAGCCGGCACGCCGTGGTCCCGAGCCTGGGCCAGGACTCGCTCCCAGCTCGAGCCGGCAGCCAGGCCCGCGACCCGGAGGCCGTCGCTCGCGGCGATCACCTCGAGCGCCTGGGTCCCGATCGACCCGGTCGATCCGAGTATGAGGACGCGCTTCACGGCCGCCCCAGTGTAGGTCTCAGCCGAAACCCCCCGTAAACGGGCTTCTGCACCCCGAGAACGAGGACGGGAGGCCAATTGGCCTCCCGTCCTTGAGCGTCTTGGCTGGGATGCGCGCTAGCGGACCTGGACCGCCGAGAGCTCGAACTGCGGCACCTTCAGGTCGCCGGTCGTCTCGTTGCAGGCGACGGAGAAGGTGTGCTGTCCGCCCTGGGGGGTGGTGACGATGTTGATGCCGAATGCCTGGATTCCCCCGGGCGTATGCACGTTGGTCTTTGTGCCGGTGATCTCCGTGTTGTCGACCTCGAGGTGGCACACGCCGTTGGCAGTCGAGCCGCCACCGTCGAAGGTGCCGTCGAAGGTCAGCAGGTACTTGCGCGGGAATCCGGTTGACCCGTCCACGTCCACCGACGTGCACTTCGTGAAGGTCGTCGAGCTCGTCGGGTCACAGGGCGTCGTGCCCGTTTGCGCGTTTGTCTTGCTGACACCCAGTACCTTGAGCCGGGCGTCCTTGCTGAGCCCCTTGTACTCGACCTTCTTGCTGGTGGCCGCATACGCGCCTCCGCCAAGGGCCACGCAGAGCGCGATGAATGCGATCAAAGTGCCGGCCGAGGGCCTGCGCTTGAACAGCTTCGTCATCCGGAACCACTCCCTTTCTGCCGTTGTGAGTCCTTCAGCGTGACGAAACAGCATGAGGCGGAGAAGTTGCGCCGCTGCGAGGATGCATTCATGGCCCTGAGGAGGCGCGGGCGTAAGAAGCCCGATCCGGCGATCGATCCAGCGAGCATCCGCGAGGTCGTTCGGAAAACCGACGCCAACCCGCAGCTCGTGGCGACGGCTCGGTTCCTGCGTGGATTGATCCCGGGGGGAGACCTCGAGACCTCGGAGATGCCCGAGCCGATGCAGCGCCTGGTCCAGGAGGTGCAGCCGACGGGCCCGAGCGCGATGCGCGAGATCGGCAAGGGGGCGCTGCAGGCCTGGGAGGCGCTCTCGGAGGCCCAGCGGCGCAGGCGCGGGAGCGCCGACGTCGCGATCCTCTTCACCGATCTGGTCGGCTTCTCAGATTGGGCGCTGGAGACTGGCGACGACGCCGCGCTCGAGGTCCTCCGCCAGGTCGGGGACGTCGAGCAGAAGGCGATCTCTCAGAACAAGGGCGCGGTGGTGAAACGCCTGGGCGATGGGGCCATGGCCGTGTTCGGCGATTCAGAGCAGGCCGTCGTGGCGGCGCTCTCCTCCCAGCGTGGGATCTCGAAGATCTCGGTCGAGGGCTATCGGCCCGAGCAGCGGGCCGGCGTTCACCGCGGCACGCCGCGTAAGGTGAAGGGGGACTTCCTGGGCGTGGACGTGAACATCGCAGCCCGGGTCGGCGACGCGGCGGCGGGCGGCGAGGTCCTCGTCTCCGGCATCGTTCGCGACGAGCTCGACGGACGCCGCTACAAGTTCGGGACCGAGCGCCCACTCGACGCCCCTGGAGCACCCGCGGACCTCACCGTCAGCTCGGTGAAGCAGCGCCGCGGTCGCTAGTCCGCCCCGATGCTCAGGCGTGAGACCGCTTCCACGGCGGCCCGCCTCGCCGGCCAGGTGGCGGCCCCATCCAGCCTTTGGGCCGGTTGATGTCGAGGGCTAGCGCGAGTATCAGCGTCGCCGTCCAGGCGTTCACCGGGTCGAGCTTCAGCGGTTCATCGCCGCCGATCAGGTTGGCGATAAACCAGATGACGAACCAGGCAACGGCCATGCGGGCCTCCTCGTGTCGAGCGGTGGTGCCGCCAGCGTAAGCCGTGACGAGGCTTCCCTTTTGCGGCGTGCGGGCCTCGACGGCGGGCGGCGTTTCGCTCGGAGCACCTCAATACACGAAGGCGACCGAGAGGTAGTAGCCGGCAACCACCGTGAAGAGCACGGCATCGAGGCGATCGATCAGGCCGCCGTGCGGGCCGAAGAGGCGGCCGGTGTCCTTGACGCCCAGGTCGCGCTTGAGCATCGAGGCGAAGAGGTCCCCGATCGGCGCGATCACGGCGATGGACATGCCCATCAGCAGCGCGTCGATCCCGGAGAGCCAGTCCTGGTAGAGCCCGGCGAACCAGAATCCCAGGGTGGCGCCGACGAATCCGCCGATCAGGCCCTCGAGGGTCTTGTTCGGCGAGATCCGGGGCGTGATCTTGCGCGTGCCGAAGAGCCGCCCGGCGCCGTACGCGGCCGTGTCGCTGAGGAAGGTCGCGACCAGCACGTCGATCAGCAGCGCGCCACCGTGCAGCGGCAGGTCGCGCAGCAGCACGGCGTGTGAGAAGCCGATCCCCATCCAGGCGACCCCGAGCACGGTGAACGCCATCGACGTGGTGATCAGCTCGTGCGAGCGGCGGACCGCGGCGAAGGCGAAGGCGACTGGAAAGAGGCAGGCGAAGACGAGCAGGATCTGGAACGAGGTGCCGAAGTGCGCCGCCACGACCATTCCTGCGACGGCCGCGTAGCCCGGCAGGAGGATCGGGTGGATCGACTGCGCCATGCGGAAGAACTCGCGCAGGCCGAGAATCCCGAGCAGGATCATCGCGAGCATGAAGACGTCGCCACCGATACCGACGATCGCGATGGCGAAGACGATCCACGGGATGGCGACGACAACCCGGGCCGTGGTCTCCGACATCTCCGGGGTCAGTCGCTTCAGCCGTGAGCGGGCCGGTGGCTCGGGCTCCTCGGGGACTTCCTCCGGCTCGTCGAAGTCGAGCAGGTCGTCGGGATCCGGCAGGAACCGCTCGCCGCGCCCCCTCTCCTCGCGGTCGCGGCCGAACTGGAACGAGGGTGGATCGATGTCCTCGAGCATCACTGCCTCGACCCGAAGCGCCGCCGGCGCTCCTCGTAGGTGGCCAGCGCGGCCTCGAATGCCTCGCGGGTGAAGTCGGGCCAGAGCTCGTCGCGGAAGACGAACTCCGAGTAGGCGCATTGCCAGAGCAGATAGTTCGAGATCCGCTGCTCGCCGCTGGTCCGGATCAAGAGGTCCGGGTCGTGCATCTCGGGTGCGTAGAGATGCCGCCGGAACTCCCCCTCCCCACCTCCGCTGTAGGCCGCGGCCGCGTCGAGGATCTCGGCCCGCCCGCCGTAGTTGAAGGCGACGAACAGCGTGATCCGGTCGTTCGCAGCGGTCTCGGCCTCCGCCCACTCCATCCGGGAGATGAGCTCCTCGCTGATCCCCTCCCGGCGGCCGATGAAGCGCATCCGGACGCCCTCGTCGTTGAGCTCCGGCGTCTCGCGGTCGATGCGCTCGGCGAACATCGACATCAGCCCGTCGACCTCCTCGCGAGGCCTGGTCCAGTTCTCGGTCGAGAACGAGTAGACCGTG
>DASXSZ010000032.1:0-36101 GCA_036505735.1 Solirubrobacterales bacterium | reverse complement strand
CCTCGGCAGCCAACGCCGGCGGCGCCTCGGTCAGGCCGAGCGCCATCTCGGGGCGCGGCGGCGCGCCCTGCGCGGCACGGTGCACCTCCTCGGCGACCCGCACCTCAGCAGGTCCCGCCCGGGCAGGGCTAGGCGGCTAGTCGCCCTCCACGATCGAGATCGTGCGGCCGCGGCGGCCGGTGCTGAATTGCACGACGCCCGGGCGGGTGGCGAAGATCGTGTGGTCGCGGCCGATGCCAACCCCGTCGCCGGGGCGGAACCGCGTCCCGCGCTGGCGCACGATGATCTCGCCGCCGTTCACGGCCTGGCCCGCGAAGACCTTGACCCCCAGCATCTTCGGGTTCGAGTCGCGGCCGTTGCGGCTGGATCCGAGCCCCTTCTTATGAGCCATCGCTGCCCTCCTTTGCGGCCGGCTTCTTCGCTGCCGTCGAGGCCGGCCTCTTCGCGGCTGGCTTGCGTTGCAGCATCTTCACGTCGGTGATCTCCAGGCGGGTGAGCTCGGAGCGGTGCCCGGCCCGGCGCCGGTAGCCCTTCTTGGGCCGGTACTTGAAGACGCGCAGCTTTGGTCCGCGCTCATGCCCGGCGACCTTGGCCTCGACCTTGACCTTCTCGAGGTCCTTGCCGAGCACCATCTCCTTGTCGCGGTAGGCCACCGCGCGGAGATCGACCTTGTCGCCCTCCTTGGCGGTCAGGCGATCGACGAGGAGGGTGGACCCCTTCTCGACGCGGTACTGCTTGCCGCCTGTCTCGATCACTGCGTAGCTGGCCATGGGAATTTCTCTCAGTTCTTGCTGCCACCGCCGGCGCGGGAGCGCCGCCTTCCGCCCCTGCTTCCGCGACGCCTGCGGCCACCGGAGGCCGAGGATTCTACCTGCTCGCTCCCATTTCCATCGGAGGCCGGCTGCACGACGTTCCCCTCGCTGTCCAGCAGCGACGCGGTGGCCGCGGAGCGCCCCACGCTCTCGATCCGCACCATCCGCTGCTCGCCGACGTGAGGACCGCCGCCGGTCACGCTGACGATGTACGAGTCGACGCGTGCGACCGCATCGTCCACGTTGTACATGTGCGGCTCCTCGATCGTGACCAGTACCTCGTTGCCGACCCTGAACGGCAGGGCGCGCTCCTCGATCTCCTCCCGATCGCCGGTCTCCACAAGGTGGAAGGTGTCGAGCGGCAGCGCGTCGCCACCCTCGAAGTGGAACCGCTTCCCGGTCTCCTCCTCGAGGTCCGTGAGGCCCGAGTCGGGCCGGAGCAGCTCCGCGGCCACCCGCGGGTTGACCCGGATCAGGTAGGCCTCCGGCTTCGGGTCGTCGGCGACCACCTCCTGGAGCTTGCGGACGATCGAGATCGCGACCGTCTCCTCGGAGGCGACCACGCCCTCGCCGTCGCAGGTCGGGCACCGCTTGGTGAGGATCTCCCGGACGCCGTCTGTGACGTTCTGGCGGGTCATCTCGACGAGGCCGAGCGGCGAGACCTCGACCACGTAGGTCTTGGTCCGATCCTCGTCGAGGGCACTGCGGAGCGTCTTCAGCACCATGTCGCGATTTCGCGACCGCGCCATGTCGATGAAGTCGATGACGATGATCCCGCCGATGTCCCGCATGCGGAGCTGGCGCACGACCTCCTCGGCTGCCTCGACGTTCACCTTCGTGATCGTGTCCTCGAGCCGGCCCTTCCCCTTGCCGGTGAAGCTGCCGGTGTTGATGTCGATGACGGTCAGGGCCTCCGCGTAGTCGATCATCAAGTAACCGCCGGAGGGGAGATCGACGCGGCGTGAGAGCACCGAGTCGAACGCCTCCTCGACGCCCCATTTCTCGAGCAGCGGTTCCTTGCCCTTGTAGAGCTCGACTCGCTCGGCGAGCTCGGGCGCGGTCCGCTGCAGGAACTTGGTGACGCGGTCGTGCTGCTTCTGGTCGTCGATGATCGCGCCCTCGAACTCCTCGACGAGCACGTCCCGGACCACTCGAATCGAGAGGTCCGCCTCCTGGAAGACCATCTGACCGACGTCGGAGCGCTCCGCCCGCTCGGTGACCACCTCGTTGAGGCGATGCAGGTACGCGATCTCACGGACGAAGTCCTCCTTCTTGGCGCCCTGCCCGGCGGTGCGGACGATCACGCCCCCCTCGCCGATGTCCACCTTCTCGATCAGCTTGCGCAGCCGCTGGCGCTCGTTGTCCGGGAGGCGCTTGGAGACGCCGATCCCCCCGCCCTGCGGCATGTAGACGAGGTAGCGGCCGGCGATCGAGAGCTGCATCGAGAGTCGCGCCCCCTTCGTCTTCAGGGGGTCCTTGACCACCTGAACGATGATCTCCTGGCCCGGCTTGATCAGCTCGTCGATGCGGCGGCCGCGTCCCCGGCCCCGCTTGGGGACGGCCTGACCTCCGGGCAGCACGATCTCATCGACGTGGAGGAAGCCGTTTCGCTCCAGGCCGATGTCGACGAACGCCGCCTCCATCCCGGGCAGGACGTTGTCGACCTTGCCCTTATAGATGTTGCCGACGATCGATCGGCGGCCGCGGCGCTCGACGTAGAGCTCGGCGACCTTCCATTCATCGCTTGGGGACGCCTTCTTGCGCTTCTTCGTGGGCGCTCCGTTGGCCTCGAGAGTCGCGACCCGGGTCTCACCCCGGTCCACGCTGACGAGGATGTTCTTCTTCATGGGGTTCCTTTCTGCGCGAGCAGAGCAGCACCATCAAACGGGTTGCTCCCCAGCATGAGACGGGTCGCGCCTGGCGGCGCGCCCTCGCATGACCGACGCGTCAAGCCGCCATGGACGGGGCCGGACGAGTGGTTTGTGGTTTGGGTGTGCTCTCGGTGGCTCAGCGCAACAGTGGTGTAGGCGCCCTGCTGCGGGAGTCGAGCCGCGCCTGAACATGGATGCTCTGCAGGAGCCCTATCGCCAGGAAGGTGGCGATCACCGACGAGCCCCCGTATGACATCAGGGGGAGGGTGATGCCGGTGACCGGCATGACGCCGAGGGTCATGCCCACGTTGACCAGGATCTGGAACATGAGCATGGCGGCGATGCCGCCGGCGATGAGGGTCCCGTACAAGTTCTTGGAGAGCGTCAGGACAAGCAGGATTCTCCAGAGAAGCAGGGCGTAGAGGGACAGTACGAATGCGGCTCCCAGAAACCCGAAGCGCTCCCCGATCACGGCGAAGATGAAGTCTGTGTGCCGCTCGGGGAGGAAGAGGAGCTCGGTCTGCGTCGAGTTGTCTCCGCGGCCGGTCTTCTCTCCGGATCCGATCGCGGTGACGCTCTGATTGACCTGATAGCTCCCATCGCTCGGGTCGTTGCTGGGATGCAGAAATGCAGTGAGCCGGTCCTGCTGATAACCGTGCAGCGGGCTCGGCAGGCCGGCAGCCGGGACGATGACCAGGACGAAGCTGACGGCAAGAGCCGCCAGGCCGCCGATCAGCGCAAAGTGCCTCCAAGGCACTCCGGCGAGGAAAAGAATGGTGAGAGTGACGACCACCAGCACGATTCCCGTGCCGAGGTCGGGTTGCAGGAAGACGAGTGCCGCCGGGGCGAGACCGAGGGCCAGGATCCGGAGAGTCTGCCGCATCGGCGTGCCATGGCGGGTGCGCTCGATCACGAACGCCGCGAGGGCGACGACGAGCAGCAGCTTGGCGAGCTCGGAGGGCTGGAAGCGGAAATAGGGGAGCTCGATCCAGCGGCGGGAGCCGCGAGCTGCGGCCCCGAACATGAGGACGAGGACTATCGAGGCGATCATCAGCGAGTAGATGCCGACCCGGATCTCGCGGAAGCGGGAGTAGTCGATCCTGGCCACGGCCAGCATCAGCGCGATCCCGACCACCGCGTAGAGCGACTGCCTGATCGCGAAGTAGAGCGGCTGGCCCTGCACGGCATCCGGCGTGGCCACGGCCAGGATGAAGATGCTGAACGCGATCAGGCCGAGCGCGGCGGCGAGCAGCCAGCCGTCGAAGTAGGCCAGGCCGAGGCGCTCGCCGATCCGGGCGCGCCTGGGGGTGAGCGTCAGAGGTGCCGCTTCCATAGCTAGGGCAGGGTAAAGCCCGGGTGGGATCCTGCCGCCATCACTCCTGCGTCTTTGCCGCCGTGGCGGCTGGAGTGATCGGGAGTTTGAAGTAGTGCTCGAGGATCCTCGCGGCGACCGGAGCGGCCGTGTCGACCCCGAACCCGCCCCGCTCGAGCGTCACCGCGACGACGATCTGGGGGTCCTTCGCGGGAGCCAGGACGATGTACCAGGACTGGTCCGGCTGGTTCGGGCGCTGAGCGGTACCGGTCTTGCCCGCGACCGCGAAGGGGAAATGCCCGAACACCGGGTACGAGGTCCCGCCCGGCTCCATGGCGGCGCGAGTGAGGCCGGTCATGATCGTGTCCCGCGTGGTCGCAGAGAGGTGCATCTGCCGCCGCGGCGCCGGTCGGATCTCCTGCAGCACCTTGCCGGTGACGCTCTCGACGTCGTCCCCGACGTGCGGCCTCAGGACCTTGCCGCCGTTGCCGAGCGCCGCGTAGGCGACCGCCATCTGCAGCGGATCTGCCTCCAGATCCCCCTGGCCGACCGCCAGGTTGACGTTGTCGCCCACGGACCACGGCCGATCGGTGAGCTTCTCCTGGTAGAGGCGGTTGCGCCAGGCGGGGTCCGGGATCAGCCCGTCAACCTCGGCGGGCAGGTCGATCCCGGTCTTCTCGCCGAGGCCGTACTGCCGCGCCCAGTCCTGGATCTGCCCGCCGCCTTTCGAGGCCTTGGCCCTCAGGCCGAGGTTGTAGAAGTAGATGTCCGACGAGACCTTGAGCGCGTCGGTCATGTTGATCGGCCCGTTCACCGCGTGGCCCGCGTTGTGAACGGTCAGGTTGTTGTCGAGCTTCAGCGAGCCCGTGTCGTTGAAGATCGTGTTCGGCGAGATCAGGTGGTCCTGGAGCGCAGCGGTCGCGGTGATCGGCTTGAAAGTGGAGCCCGTCGGATAGAGGCCCTGGATCGCGCGGTTCGCCAGCGGGGCGTCTGTCTTCCGAGAGGTGAGCGCGTGGTACTGGCTCTGCGTGATTGGGCGGGTGAAGATCGACGGGTCGAAGGTCGGCGACGATCCCATCGCCAGAATCTCGCCGTCCTGGGCGTTCATCGCCACGAATGCCCCCGGCAGGCCGAAGGAGTCCAGCGCCCCCTCGGCGTAGCTCTGCAGGCCGGAGTCGATCGTCAGCCGGACGTCGTCCCCGGCCTGCGCCGGCTTGCCGCGCAGCTGCTGGGTGGGCCTGCCGAGCGCATCGACCTGCACCCGGTCGACACCGGGCTTGCCGCGCAGGAAGCGGTCGTACTCGTACTCGATCCCTGACTGACCAACCTGATCGGCCTGCTGGAGCCCGGCATAGCGCGGCTCCTTGAGCTGATCCGCTGTCACCTCGCCGACGTTCCCGAACAGGTGGGCGGCGATGTCGCCCTGCCGGTACTGCCGGGTGAAGACCCGCTCCACGCTGACGCCGGGGAAGCTCGACTGGTTCTCCCGCAGGTAATAGACCTTGTCGACGCCGAGGCCCTTCTTCAGGATCACGGGACCACCCGGCGCCGCGCGGTTCCCGCCCCGGAGCGCCTTGCGGATCTCCTTCATCGTCATCCCCGTCACCGTCGAGAGCTGGTGGAGCTCCCGCGAGCGGTCCCGCCCCGGGTCGGGCAGGTCATCGGGGCTGACCTCGACGGCCAGCTCCGTACGGTTCGCCACCAGGACCTTGCCGTTGCGATCGAGAATGTCGCCGCGGGGGGCCTGCACGCGGATCTCGCGGATCCGGTTGTCGTTGGCCTCGTTCCGATACTTGTCGCCCGAGAGCACCTGCACGTACCAGAGGCGAAGGAAGAGGACCGAGAAGATCGCGATCGCGAGCGCGGTCAGGATCGAGATCCGCAGCGCGAGCGGAGAGGTCCGTCGCTCCGGCTCCGATTCGGGTGTGCGCAGATACATCACGGTTATGGCGCTTCAATGGCCCGCGGCCCGGTGGGGCGCCGGGCTGCCCTGCGCTCGTCGACGAGCGCCGAGCGCACCACCAGTCTGACGAGCAGGAGGACGGGAATGGCGAGAGCAGCCCCGATCAGGCTCTTGACGACCGCGTCGCGCACCACCAGGAAGCTGACGTTGGCATCGATGCCGGTCCCGATCTGGATCGCAGCGATCACCAAGGCGCCGAGCAGGGTCAAGGCCCCGCCTAGCAGGACGACGGCCGCGCGGGTCGGGCGGCCGACCGTCTCGCGATAACGGCCGGCGACGTAGCCCACGGAGAGCAAGGTGAGCGCGAACCCGCCGAGAGTCTCGAGCAGCAGGCAGTCGATCAGCAGGCCGACCGAGAAGCCGACGACCGCGCCGGTCAGGCTGCCGCCGAGCAGCCCGAGCGAGGCGACCACCAGCACGGCGAAGTCCGGGGCGGTCCCGAAGACGTCCATCTTCGAGAAGCAGACGACCTGAGCGATCGCCGCAAGCGCCCCGAGCACGGCGAGGCGGGCGATGATGCCGCGGGTGAGGATCACCCCTTGGCCTTTCCACCGTGGGTGGTCAGGACCTTCACGAAGTCCATGTCGCGGAGGTCGGCGAAGGGCTCGAGGTGGACGCGCTGGTAGGCCTGCTGCTCCTCGACGCTGGCCCGGGTGATCTCGCCGATCGGGATTCCGGGCGGGAATATCGACCCCAGGTCCCCGGTCGAGAAGCCCGCGGTGACCACCATCTGGCCCTCGGCAATGTCCGTGCCCCGCTCCAGGTAATCGAGCTGGAGATCGTTCGGGTTGCCTACGTTGGGCTCCACCACGCCGGTGGCGCCGCCCGGAGTGACTCGGGCGGTCACGGCGCTGTCGGCGTCGGTGATCAGCGTGACCTGGGCGGTGTTGGGGGTGGTCTGGGTCACCTTGCCGGCCAGCCCCTGCGCCGCGACCACCGGGTCGTCGATCCGGACACCGGAGCTCGACCCCTTGTCGATCGTCACCGTCGAATACCAGACCGTCGGCGATCGCCCGACGACCCTCGCCGTCAGCGGCTCTGTCCCGTCCGGGACGATCCCACCGCTGGTCAGCTCATTGAGCGACGAGAGCTCCTTGGCCTCCTGGCGTTGCGTCTGGTTCCGGGCGAGCTGGTCCCGGAGGCCTGCCACCTGGTCCTCAAGCCGGGCCTTGTCGCCACGGGCGTTGAAGGTCTCGTGAAACCAGTTGACCAGGTCGCGCACCGGCTTCAGGGCGCGGTCCGCCCCGCTCTGGATCGGCCCGAAGACGGTCGAGACGACGTTCTCCGCGCCATGTAGCGGGCCCGCGGAGCCCTCCCGGTAGTAGAGGCTGAGCAGAGTCAGCGAGGCGGCGACGAGCAGCAACAGCACCGCCCGTCGACGGCGCACCTGCTTGCGGTACATGTGCTCTTCTTCCTAGCTCTCTCTGTAGCGATCATGGGCAGCCGCGCGCGGTGCCCGAATGTAGCGCCAAGCCTTCAACGAGACTGAAAGAGTTCCCACCATTCAACGGGTGGCTCCTTGCGGAGCCGCTCGCATTCAGGGCGCCTGAGCCCGCGCCTGAGCGTGGATGCTCTGCAGCAGCCCGAGCGCCAGGAAGGTCCCGAGCACCGAGGAGCCGCCGTAGCTGATCAGCGGCAGGGTGATGCCGGTGACCGGCATCAGGCCCAGGTTCATGCCGATGTTGACGATCATCTGGAAGGCGAGCATCGCGACCACGCCCCCGGCGATCATCACCCCGTAGAAGCTCGCCGACACCCTCATCACCCGGATCGCCCGCCAGAAGAGCACGGAGTAGAGAAATACGACGAACGCCGCGCCGAGGAAGCCGAAGCGCTCCCCGATCACGGCGAAGATGAAGTCCGTGTGGCGCTCGGGCAGGAAGAGCAGCTCGGTCTGGGTCGCGTCATCGCCCCGCCCGACCCGCTCGCCCGATCCGACCGCGATCACCGCCTGGTTCACCTGGTAGCTCGCGTCGCTCGGGTCGTCGCTCGGGTGGAGGAAGGCGGTGAGCCGGTCCTGCTGGTAGCCGTGGAGGAACTGAACCCCCGCCGCGGACCCGGCGGCGTAGGTCCCACCGCCGATCAACGCCGCGGCGGCAGCGATCGCGGCGAAGTGCTGCCAGGGGATCCCGGCGACGAAGAGGATCGTGATTGGGATGGCGACCAACACGATCCCGGTGCCAAGGTCGGGCTGCAGGAAGACGAGCGCCGCAGGCGCAAGCCCCAGCCCCAGCAGGCCGATGGTCTGGAGCAGGCCGAACGGACGACGCACCCGCTCGTAGACCAGGGCGGAGAGCGAGACGCAGAGCAGGACCTTCGCGAGCTCCGAGGGCTCGAACTGGAAAAGAGGCAGGTCGATCCAGCGATTCGAACCGCGCACCGCCGTCCCCACCAGCAGCACGAGGGCGATCGAGCCGACCATCGCTGCGTAGATGGTCAGGCGAAACTCGCGCAGCCGCGTGTAGTCGGTCCGGCTGATCGCGATCATCAGCGCGATCCCGACGAGCGCGTAGAGAGTCTGGCGCTCCACGAAGTACAGGGGCCGCCCCGCGATCTCGTGGCGCGTCGAGGTGGCCAGGGTGAAGATGCTGAAGGCGATCAGGCCGACGGCGGCGCCGAGCATGACGCCATCGATTCCGGTCAGGCTGAGCCGTTCGGCGAGCGAGCGGCGCGGGGCGATCGTCAGCGAGGGCTTCGCAGCTTCCATCACTCGACCCCTCCGGCTGATGCCGCGGCCGCGCCGCTGGCGCCACCGGCGTTCAACTGGAAGTAGTGCTCGAGGATCGCGCGCGCGATTGGCGCCGCGGACTCAACGCCGAAACCGCCACGCTCCACCGTCGCGGTCACCACAATCTGCGGATTCCGGTAGGGCGCGATCACGCCGTACCAGGACTGGTCCTCGACCCCCTCCCCACGCTCCGCGGTCCCGGTCTTACCGGCGACCGCAAACGGAAAGCCGCCCATCACCGGGTAGGAGGTGCCGCCGGGCTCCATCGCGGCCCGTTCCATGCCGCCTAGAATCACGTTCCGCGTCTCCTCCGAGATGTGCAGGTGGCGGCGCGGGGCGGGCCGGATCCTCTTCACGGTGCGCCCGTGGATGTCGACGATGCGTCCGCCGACGTGCGGGGTGACCAGCGTGCCCCCGTTCGCGAGTGCCGCGTACGCCCGGGCTAGCTGCAGGGGGGTGACCTGGACGTCGCCCTGACCGACCGCGAGGTTGACGTTGTCGCCCTGCGTCCAGGGCCGGTCGATGTACGGGTTCGAGTGGTGGCGGTAGACGCGGTTGCGCCAGGCCGGTGTCGGGATCAGGCCCGCGGTGGCGTCCGGGATGTCGACCCCCGGCTTCCGCCCCAGCCCGTAGGCGCGCGCCCAGTCCTGAATCTGGCCGTGGTTGCCGCTCGCGCTGGCATGCAGCCCGAGGCTGAAGAAGTAGACGTCGGAGGAGACCTTGAGCGCGGTGCTCATGTCGATCGGCCCGTTGGCGCCGCCCCCCGCGTTGTGGACGACGATTCCGCCGATGTCGAGCGAGCCGGTGTCGTTGAAGATCGTGCTCGGCGAGATCAGGTGGTCCTCGAGGGCGGCGGTCGCCGTGATCGGCTTGAACGCCGACCCCGTCGGGTAGCCGCCCTGGTCGGCGCGGTCGACGAGCGGGTCGCCGGCGCGCCTGCCGAACGCGTCGTACTGGGCCTTGGTGTGGGGCTGCGTGTAGAAGGACGGGTCATAGGTGGGATAGGAGCCCATCGCGAGGATCGCGCCCGTGTGGACGTTCATCGCCACGAACGCGCCCGGCAGTCCCTTGGAGCGGAGCGCCGCCTCGCCGACGGCCTGCAGACCGGAGTCGAGAGTCAGCCGGAGGCTGTCGCCGGCCTGCGCGGGCCGGCTGCCGAGCTGCCCGCGGGGACGGCCCAGGGCGTCCACCTGGATCCGCTGGCTTCCGGCGGTTCCGCGCAGGAACTTGTCGTATGTGTATTCGACACCCGCCTGGCCGATGATGTCCCCGGGCTTCAGGGTCCGGTAGGCCGGCCGGGTCAGCTGATGCGGGCTGACCTGCCCCACGATTCCCAGGATGTGCGCGGCGAGGGAGCCGTCCTTGTAGTCGCGGACATAGGTGCGCTCCACGCTGACTCCCGGGAAGCGCTCCTTGTTCTCGAGCAGGTAGAAGAGCAGCTGCCGGTCGAGGCCCTGGCGGAGCACCACCGGATAGCCGGCGTATTGGGGCGTCTCCCGGATCTTGCGGCGGATCGCCCCCTGGGAGAGGCCGAGCAGGTTCCCCAGCCGATCCAGCTCTTCCCTGCGCTTGGCGTGGGAGCTGGGCAGGCCGGATGGCCGGAGCTGCAAGGTCATCACCGTCTTGTTGTTGACCAGCACCCGGCCGTCGCGATCCAGGATCTCGCCACGCGGCGGGTGCACCCGGACATCGAGCACGCCGTGGTCCCCGGCCAGCGCCCGGTAGTGCTCGCCGGAGAGCACTTGCAGCGACCAGAGCCGGAGCATCACCGTGGCCACCGCCGCGATCACAACGGCGGTCAGCACGGCGATACGGGCGTTCAGGCGATTGGTCAGGCGGGGCGGGACATCGTCGGGTCGGTCTAGGAGGTACAAGCCCGCGTCTCCTCCTCAGCCGGCGGTCTAGAACCGCCTCCGGACCCTCGAGTTCTTCAGTGCCCGCTTGATCGCCTCGAACTCCTCCAGGGCCTGACCCGATCCCGTCGCGACGCAGCTAAGCGGCGATTCCGCGAGCCTGGCAGGCATCTGGCATTCCTCGCTCATGCGGTCGGCGAAACCCTGGAGCAGCGCGCCGCCGCCGGCGAGCGTCATGCCGCGCTCCATCAGGTCCCCGGCGAGCTCGGGCGGCGTCCGGTCCAGCGTGTCGCGCACCGCGGCGATGATCTGCGCGATCGGCTCGTCGAGCGCCTTGCGGATGTCCTCCGAGTTCAGCTTCACGGCCCGCGGTAGCCCGGAGCCCAGGTCCCGCCCCCGGATCTCGATCTCGATCTCATGGCCCAGGGGCGCCGCCGAGCCGGCCTCGTGCTTGATGTCCTCGGCCGTCTGGTGGCCGATCAGGAGCTGGTGCTCGCGCTTGCAGAAGTTGACGATCGCCTCGTCCATCTCGTCCCCCCCGACGCGGACGGACTGGGATACGACGATGTCGCCCAGCGAGATCACGGCGACCTCAGTCGTGCCTCCGCCGATGTCGACGATCAGGCTGCCGGTCGGCTCGCTGACCGGCAGGCCCGAGCCGATCGCGGCCGCCATAGGCTCCTCGATCAGGTAGGCCTCCCGGGCGCCCGCTCCGAGGCAGGCCTCCTCCACCGCTCGCTTCTCGACGCCGGTCACCCCGGAAGGAACGCACACCACTACCCGCGGATGGGTGAACCGGCTGTGATTGGCCCGCTTGATGAAGTAGCGGAGCATCGACTCGGTGACCTCGAAGTCGGCGATCACGCCGTCCTTCAGCGGGCGCATCGCGTTGATCGTCGACGGCGTCCGGCCGAGCATCTGCTTGGCCTCGGCGCCGACGGCATGCACCTCGCCGGAGCCCGTGTCGACCGCGACCACCGACGGCTCGGAGAGGACGATCCCGCGGCCGCGCACGTAAACGAGCGTGTTGGCCGTGCCGAGATCGACGGCCATGTCGCGGGCAGGGGATATGGAGCTGAAGATGCTCATCCAGGTCGCCAAAAATGCGAAGCCGTGCCCAGCCTAGCGAAGCCGGTTAAATGCCCAAAATCCGGGATTTCCGCGCGTCAGGACGGGCCGACCAGCTCCGGGGCGAGCCGCAGCAGCAGTGGGACCGGCAGGCCGATGACGTTCGAGGCGTCGCCCTCGATCCCGGAGACGAGCGCAGCGCCCAGCCCCTGCACGGCGTACCCTCCGGCGCGTCCACGCCACTCCCCCGCGGCCAGGTAGGCGTCGATCATCTCGGGGGAGAGCTCGGCGAACGTCACGCGGGTCGACTCGATGCCGGTACGGACCTCCGGCTCCCCGCCGATCCGGTCCGGGCCGAGCAGCACCAGCCCTCCGAGCACCTCGTGCGAGCGCCCCGAGAGGGTCTGCAGGCAGAAGCGAGCCTCCCCCTCCAACTCGGGCTGACCAAGAGCCGTGCCGTCGACCACCACCTCCGTATCGGCGGCGATCACCAGCGTCCCCCGGCGCCTCCGCCACGCGATCGCCCGGCCCTTGATCAAGGCATTCGCCAGCACGAGGTCGCGGGGCTCGCCCTCGGTTGTCTCCGCGACCGATGATGCGACCGCCCGGAACTCGACGCCAAGGGCGCGCAGGAGCATCCGGCGCTGAGGAGATCCTGAGGCGAGGATGACTCGGGCGGGCCGCATTTGCCCAGCCTATGAGGCCGCGCTCAGGCGTCTGGGAACCAGATCCCGATCTCGCGCTCGGCGGACTCGGGAGAGTCGGAGCCGTGCACGAGATTGAAGGTGACCTCGGTTGCGTACTCGCCGCGGATCGAGCCGGCGTCGGCCTCCAGCGGATCGGTGGCGCCGATCACCTGGCGGGCCGCCACGATCGCGTTCTCTCCCTCCATCACGATCGCAACGAGGGGACCGCGGGTGATGAAGGAGACGAGCTCGCCGAAGAAGGGCTTCTCCGTGTGCTCCTCGTAGTGCGTATTCGCAAGCTCCTCGTGCGCCTGCATCAGCTTCATCGCCACCAGCTTCAGCCCCTTACGCTCGAAGCGGGCGATCACCTCCCCGGTCAGCCCGCGCTCGAAGGCGTCGGGCTTGATCAGGATCAGCGTGCGTTCGGTCGCCATCGGCGCGAGAACCTACAGATCCGCAGCGACCGGGGCTCTTTGGTCAGCGGCCGGAGCCGCTGGGACGTTGCTGTTGTCGCGCCGCGACCGGGGGGCGCTCCTGGCGTCTGGTCGGCCCGTCGCTTCGGGCCGAGGCCTGACGCTGGGCGGCCGCGCGGGCGGTACGCTGCCGGTCCGTGCGCCGCGTCTCCCGCTCGGGACGCTGCTTGCGGACCTCGGTCTCGCAGTAGGGGCAGATCCCCCAGCGCGGGTCGAGCGGCTTTCCGCACTTGCGGCAGGGATTGCGCAGGCGCCGCTCGCAATTCGGGCAGCGCAGGTAACTGCGCTCGATCGGGTACTCGCAGTGCGGACAGGACTGCTCGATCCGCTGCCTAAGCTCCAGCTCCGCCGCTCGCAGCTCGAGCTCCCGCTCCTCGCGGTCCTCGAGGAACTCAGGAGGACGCAGGATCGTGTAGACGACCGTGCCCAGGTACGGGAAGACCGAAGCGGCTGTCGCGCAGGCGATCAGCACAGGGTCCTCGATCCGCCGGCGGGCGTCGAGGTAGGTCCAGTAGATCAGCGCCAGATAGACGACGACCAGGAAGAGGACAAGCAGATTGACGATGAGGGCGAGCGCCCCGCCGTCGATTCCGAAGAGTGCTAGAGGCATGGGGAAATGGGAGCCGCGAGTGTACGTACTTCCTTACGGGGGCGTGTAACCCTGCCTGGTCGGGATTTACGGGTCTTTCCTGGCTATCAGAGGAAGAGCAGGCCGAACACGTAGCCGAAGGCGAAGAAGACCAGGATCACCACCGCGACGACGACGGCGACCAGCCCCATCATGGTCAGGAGCTCTGAGCGCGCCTCTCTGTCCATATCGAAGCTAGAAGGTAGTGGCTGCCGGCAGCCAGCGCGACCCCATTCCGCTCCCTGGCAAGCTCACGTGCCCGCGCCCAGGCCTCGGGCGGGTCGGCGTTCGCCTCCGCCAAAACCCCTGCCTTCTCGCAGAGCGCCGCCAGCTCGAGGGCGGGTCGCGCCCGCCCTCCCGGGCGGCCCGAGCCCTCGATCAGCTCCGGCGGGATCTCGGTGCAGACGAAGCTCGAGACGGCGGGCGCCAGGGCATTGACGATCCCCGCGGCGTCCTTGCCCTCGAGGATCGCGAGGCAGCAGATGACCTCGCGATCTCCAGCCAGTTCCGGAAGGGTCTGTGCCAAGGCCCTGGCGCCATCTCGGTTATGGGCCGCGTCAAAGACCACATCCGGATCCCCCTCGACGAGCTGCGCCCGACCCGGAATCGTCACGCCATGCCAGTTCGCCATCACAGTCCGGTCCAACCCACCGAGGACCTCCGTCGCAACCGCCTCAGCCAGCCCTTCATTCAGGTCTTGGTAGGTGATCTCGCCACCGATCGCGGAATGAGTAGGACCCTTCACTCGTCGCGCGTGACGCCGCTCCAGTTCGCGCTCGATGACCGGATCGACCTCTGACGGGATCTCTCCGGTCAGCAGCGCGGT
The DNA here is from genome assembly GCA_036505735.1 of Solirubrobacterales bacterium. Lineage (GTDB taxonomy): Bacteria > Actinomycetota > Thermoleophilia > Solirubrobacterales > 70-9 > DASUPK01. The sequence continues at coordinate 21,881 of DASXSZ010000032.1, read as the reverse complement.
GTGGTCCCGAAGCACCGCAACCTTCTCTCCCGCGATCTCCTCCAGGGTCTCCCCCAGCCATTCCGTGTGGTCAAGCCCCACCGAGGTCAGGACCGTCAGCTTCGAGGGGATCACGTTGGTTGCGTCGAGACGGCCGCCGAGCCCGGCCTCGATCACCGCGAACTGGACGCGGGCGGCTGCGAAGGCGACGAACGCCGCCGCGGTGAGCAGCTCGAACTGGGTGACCGGTCCCTCGTCGCCGGCCGAGCGATCGGCCACCTCCGCCGCCTGCTCCGCGCGCTCGAGCGCCTCGCTGAAGGCCTCCTCTGAGATCGGCTCGCCCCTGATCAGCACCCGCTCGCGCCACGAGCTGATGTGCGGGGAGACATAGGCGCCCGTCGAGACTCCATGCGCCTCCAGCAGCGCGGCGGTCATCCGGGTGACCGAGGTCTTTCCGTTCGTCCCGACCACGTGGATCGAGGCGAACCGGTTCTGCGGCATGCCGAGCAGCGTGCAGAGCCGCCGCATCCGCTCCAGGCCCAGCTTCCAGCCCAGGACCTCGCGCCCGCGAAGGATCTCTGCGGCAATGCTCGCTATCCGCCCAGTTCCTCCAGCTCCGCGCGATACGCGTCGAGCTTCACCCGCTCGGCGTCGACCACGTCGGCGGGCGCCTTCGCGACGAAGCCCTCGTTGGAGAGCTTGCCCTCCCCCCTCTTCACCTCGGCGCGGAGCATTTCTCGGCGCTCCTCGATCCTGGCCCGTACGGCGTCGGGATCCACCCCTTCGGTCTCCAGCAGCTCGACTCCACCGACGCTTGCGATCGGCTCGCCGCCATCCTCGGAGAACTCGACCCTGGCGAGGCGCGAGACCAGCTCATGCGGCCTGGCGTCATCGGCTCGCGCGGTCAGGACCTGCTTGACCGGCACACCGGCCAGATCACGCCATCGCCGCAGTGCGCGGGTCAGGGCGATTGCCTCGCCGATCTCCCGCTCGGCGTCCTCGTCGATCAGGGCGTCGTCGGCGAGCGGGTAGGCGTGGACCACCAGGGCCGCCGCGGACTGCTGCGGCAGGTACGAGTAGATCTCCTCGGTGACGAAAGGCATCAGCGGGTGGGCGAGCGCCAGCACCTGCTCGAGCGCCCAGAGCAGCGTGGCCGAGGCGTCCTCGTCGCCGTCGTAGAGGCGCGGCTTGACGATCTCCAGGTACCAGTCGCAGAGCTCCGACCAGAAGAAGTCGTAGAGGTCGAGCGCGGCGTGGGAGAAGTCGTAGGCCTCGATCGACTCGGTCACCGCGCGGACGGCCCGCTGCAGCCGCGAGGCGATCCAGCGGTCCTCGACCCGGTTCGAGCGCGGGCCAGGCTCGACGTCGTCGCGGGCGTTGAGAAGAATCAAGCGCGACGCGTTCCACATCTTGTTGGCGAGGTCGCGGCCCTGCTGGACTCGAGCCTGGGAGAAGCGCACGTCCTGGGTGGAGGTCATCGCGAGCAGCCCGAAGCGCAGCGCGTCGGCCCCGTGCTCGTCCATCTCGTCGAGCGGATCGATGCCGGTGCCGAGACTCTTCGACATCCGCCGCCCGTCGGGCGCCTGGATGATCGAGTGCACGTAGACGTGGGTGAACGGAACCTGCTCGGTGAACTCGAGCGAGGTCATGATCATCCGCGCGACCCAGAGCGAGATGATGTCTCGCGCCGTGACCAGCACGTCGGTCGGGAAGAACGCCTTGAACTCCGGAGTGGTCGTGTCCGGCCAGCCGAGCGTCGCGAACGGCCAGAGCGCCGAGCTGAACCAGGTATCGAGGACGTCCGGGTCCTGCTCCCAGCCCTCTCCGTCGGGCGGACTCTCACCGACATAGGTTTCGATGTCCTGGTCGTTGCCGCGGTACCAGACCGGCAGCCGGTGCCCCCACCAGAGCTGGCGGGAGATGCACCAGGGCGGGATGTTCTCCATCCCGTGCAGGTACTGCCGCAGAGCGCCGTCCGGGGTGATCCGGACTGCTCCGCGCCGGACCACATCGATCGCAGGCTTCGCGAGCTCGTCCATGCGACAGAACCACTGCAGCGAGATCAGCGGCTCGATCCGCTCGCCGGACCGGTGGGAAAACGGCACCGAGTGCGTGTACGGCTCCTCGCCCCGGAGCCGGCCCTGCTCCCGCAGCTCGCTCACCACGGCCTTCTGCGCCTCGGCCGCCGGCATCCCGACGAACCGCTCCGGCGCAGGCTCGATCATCCGGCCGTCCTCGCCGATCACGCTGATCTCCTGGAGGTCGTTGGCGCGCCCGATCTCGAAGTCGTTCGGGTCGTGGCCCGGGGTGATCTTGAGCGCGCCCGTGCCGAACTCAGGGTCAACGTGCTCGTCCGCGATCACGGGAATCGGCCTCTCTGTGATCGGCAGGATCGCGTTCTTGCCGACCACGTCCCGGTAGCGCTCATCGTCCGGGTTCACGGCGACCGCGGTGTCGGCGAGCATCGTCTCCGGCCGGACGGTCGCCACCACGAGCTCGCCCCCACCCTCGAGCGGATAGGCGATCTCGTACAGCGAGTCGGTGACCTCCCGATTCTCCAACTCGAGGTCGGAGATCGCCGAGCGCAGCCCGGGGTCCCAATTGACCATGTAGTTGTCCCGGTAGATGTAGCCCTTCTCGTAGAGGTCGACGAAGACCTTGTAGACCGCCTTCACATAGCCCTCGTCCAGGGTGAAGCGCTCCCGCTCGTAGTCGCAGGAGGCGCCGAGCCGCTTGTACTGCTCGACGATCGTCGATCCGTACTGCTCCTTCCACTCCCAGACACGCTCGGTGAACGCCTCCCTGCCGAGCTCCTCGCGCGAGGTGCCCTGTGACGCCAGCTCCTTCTCGACCACCGCCTGCGTCGCGATCCCCGCGTGGTCGGTCCCGAGAACCCAGAGGGTGTTGCGCCCTCGCATCCGGCTGAGGCGGATCAGTGTGTCCTGAATCGATCCGTTGAGCGCGTGCCCCATGTGTAGGGCCCCGGTGACGTTGGGCGGGGGGATCGAGATCGAGTAGTTCTGTGCCGGGGTGCCCTCCGCCGGAGGGTGGAAGTAGCCTCCCTCGAGCCAACCGCGGAAGACGCGCTGCTCGACCATGCCGGGGTCCCAGCGGGTCGTCTCCTCGAGTGTCTTGCGTCGCTCCGCGTCCACGCGGCGATGTTAGTTGCGGCCCGCGGCTCGGCTACGCGTCGCTCGGCGGCGTCTCTTGCGACTCGAGCACACCGAGGATCTCGCCCACACGGCAGACGAGCAGGCGCTCCTCGTCGATCTCCACCCACACGCCGGCCGATGAGGGGAAGACGACGTGGTCGCCGGGCTGGACCGGCATGTCGACGCCGGCCGACTCCCACCAGTCGAGCCCGGGACCGACCGCGAGCACGATCCCCTGCTGGGGCGGCGGCTCGTCTGTGCCCGCCGGGACCACCAGCCCCGACCGGCGCATCCGATCCTGGTCAAGCTCCTTGAGGACCACCTGGTCGAACAGGGGCCGCAGCTGGTGCCGGACGGTTTCCACCGGGTCGCGGGACGATCGCGTGCTCATGCCCTCAGGATATCCGTCCCCTGCGGCGCAGCCGTAACGCGATGGGCGCTCGCTGGACCGAACGCGCGCTAAGCGGTCTGCTCGCCGAGTGCCGTGTCCTCGAGCACCATCTCGTGCTCGCCGGTGGCGTCGGTCACCAGCATCGGGCGCTGGCCCTTCTCGATCGTCTCCTTGGTGACGACGCACTTGCTGACATCGCCGCGCGAGGGCAGCTCGAACTGCACGTCGAGCAGCGTCTCCTCCAGGATCGAGCGCAGGCCGCGAGCGCCGGTCTCGCGCTCGAGCGCCTTGTCGGCGATCGCGCCGAGGGAGTCCGGCGCGAAGACCAGGTCGATGTCGTCGAACTGGAAGAAGCGTCGGAACTGGCGGGTGAGCGCGTTGCGCGGCTCGGTCAGGATGGTGATCAGGTCTTCGCGGGTGAGCTGGTGGATGGCGGCGACGACCGGGAGGCGGCCGATGAACTCCGGGATCAGGCCGTACTCCATCAGGTCCTCTGGCAGCACCTGCTCGAAGTACTCGCCCGTGTCCTTGTCGGCGGCGGAGGTGACCTCGGCCCCGAAGCCCACTCCGTGGTTGCCGATCCGCTTCTCGATCACCTGATCCAGCTGGCCAAAGGAGCCGCCGCAGACGAAGAGCACGTTCGAGGTGTCGATCGTCAGGAACTCCTGGTGTGGGTGCTTGCGGCCACCCTGGGGCGGCACCGAGGCAGTGGTCCCCTCGAGGATCTTCAGCAGCGCCTGCTGCACGCCCTCGCCGGAGACGTCGCGGGTGATCGACGGGTTGTCTGCCTTGCGGGCGATCTTGTCGATCTCGTCGATGTAGATGATCCCCGTCTCGGCTTTCTTCACATCGAAGTCCGCGGCCTGAATCAGCTTGAGGAGGATGTTCTCGACGTCCTCGCCGACGTAGCCGGCCTCCGTGAGAGCCGTGGCGTCGGCGATCGCGAAGGGGACGTTGAGGATCTTGGCCAGGGTCTGGGCGAGGAGCGTCTTGCCGCAACCGGTCGGGCCGAGCAGCAGGATGTTCGACTTCTGCAGCTCGATCTCCGATTCGTCGCCGTTCGAAGACATCTGGACCCGCTTGTAGTGGTTGTAGACGGCGACGGAAAGCGCCCGCTTGGCGCCCTCCTGGCCGACCACGTACTCGTTCAGGACGTCGTAGATCTCCCTCGGCTTGGGGAGGTTCTCGAGCTCGAAGGTCGGCGGAGCGGTGAGCTCCTCATCGATGATCTCGTTGCAGAGGTCGATGCACTCGTCGCAGATGTAGACGCCGGGACCTGCGATCAGCTTCTTGACCTGGCGCTGCGACTTGCCGCAGAAGCTGCAGAGGAGTTGCTCGTTGGATTCGGTGGGACGTGCCAGCGGAATTACTCCCTCGGTCTCGCTTCGCCCGGCCGGCTCCTTCCTCGGTGGAAGCTTAGACGCCAGCCGACCTCGGCCTGACCCGACACGACTACGCCGCGCGCGGGCTGTTTCCTTCCGCCGTTACATCGACCCCAGGCCCACGCGACCCGGCTGGTCGGTTGTCGGTTTGCTGCGGTGTGCCCGCGTGGGTTGAACCGGCCCGCGGCCAGCACCGGCTCGTCGATCCCCTCGCGCGCCAGCGCCTGCTGCACGGCGTGTTCCATCCCTTCCTCGGACATCTCACTCCTCTCCCCGCTCGACGTTCTCTCGTCCGGGCGTAGCAGTCGTCCTAGCTGTAGCGGTCCCAGGCGCGCAGATAGGGCTCGGGGTCGATCGGCCGCCCGTTCAGGTGGATCTCGAAGTGGAGGTGACAGGGGGTCGAGCCCGCGTTGCCGGTCCGGCCGATGTGACCGACGAACTGACCGACGTGGACGAGATCGCCCCGGTGAAACGGCGAGGGATGGACCATGTGCGCGTACCAGTACTTGCGCCTCTCCCCGAGTCCCCTGATCACCACGTAGTTGCCGTCGAGGCGCGGGTCGTAGGCCCGCTTGACGACGGTGCCGGTGGTGACCGCGGCCAGCGGGATGCCGCAGCGGCCGGTGACGTCGAAGCCCTTGTGGCGTCGGCCGCCGTTGCGGGGCGCGTTGAACTCCCCGACCGCGCCGCGCGTGCCGTGCGGGCCGCGGACCGGGAAGAAGTGGCGGCGGAGGGTGACCGAGCCGGCCTCCCTCTCGCCGCCACCTGCGATGTCGACCATGATCCGGTAGGTCCCGTCGGGAACGAGCTTGCCGCCATTGGTGAGGCCGTCCCACCTGACCGTCTTGTCCGCACCCGGCTGCACGCCGGAAAGATCGATTCGCCGCACCTCATCGCCCGAGCCGACGATCCTGACCGAGACGTCGGCCGGCGTAGACGCGTTGACGCGGAAGCCGATCTGCACTCCGTCGGCGGAATCGGTGAAGCCCTCCTTGGGGGTGACCGAGGCGCGCTGGACGACCGCGTAGTCGGCCGCCGTCGACGAAGCGGCCACCAATGCGACCACGAGAAACAGGACAGGTGGACCGAGGCGCCTCAAGCGGCGCGCGAGTCTAGCTGCGACTAGCGATGCTCGATCACGCGGTCGACCAGGTGGTACTCCTTGGCCTCCTCCGCGCTCATGAAGTAGTCGCGCTCGGTGTCCTTCGCGACCTTGTCCAGCGGCTGGTTGGTGTGCTTGGCGATGATCTCGTCGAGCCGGCGACGGACGTCGATGATCTCCTTGGCGTGGATCTCGATGTCGGTGGCCTGGCCGGAGAAGCCGCCCGAAACCTGGTGGATCAGGATCTTCGAGTTGGGCAGCGCCATCCGCTTCTCCTCGGCGCCGCCGGCGAGCAGCAGCGCGCCCATGCTCATCGCGACGCCGACGCAGATGGTCTGCACGTCGGGCTTGATGAACTGGATCGCGTCGTAGATCGCGAGCCCGGCGTAGACGGAGCCGCCCGGCGAGTTGATGTAGATCGAGACGTCCTTGTCGGGGTCCTCCGACTCGAGGTGGATCAGCTGGGCGACGATGAGGTTCGCGATGTCCTCGGTCACCGGGGTGCCGAGGAAGATGATCCGCTCGTTGAGCAGGCGCGAGTAGATGTCGAACGCGCGCTCACCGCGGGAGGTCTGCTCGACCACCATTGGGACCAGGGGACTCATGCGGGCGCCAGTCTAGCGACCGCCATCCCCCGGCCGGACCGAGGAGAATCGGCGGATGCCGCCTGCGGGCGAGATCCTCACCGTCGGGCACTCCAACCATGAGGAGGGCGAGTTCCTCGAGCTGGTCCACGGCGCCGGGGTCGAGCTGATCGCTGACGTCCGCCGCTACCCCGGCTCCCGCCGTCAGCCGCACTTCGAGCACTCCGCGCTGGCGGCGGTCCTGCTGGAGGCGGGAATGCACTACCGCTGGCTGGGCGAGAGCCTGGGCGGGCGGCGCAGGCCTCGGCCCGATTCCCCCAACGGCGCCTGGGACAGTGAGCAGTTCCGCGGCTACGCCGACCACATGGCGAGCAGCGAGTTCCGGGACGGGCTGGCGGAGCTCGAGGAACTCGGCCGCGAGCAGCGCGTCGCGGTCATGTGCGCCGAGGCCTGGTGGGTCCGCTGCCACCGCCGCCTGATCTCCGATGCGCTCACCGCGCACGGCTGGCGCGTCCTCCACCTCGGTGCCAACGGGCGACTCGAGGAGCACGAGCTGACGGAGTTCGCCGTGGTCGAGAACGGCCTCATCACCTATCCGGCGCAGCAGACCTCGCTCGGGATCTAGTCGGAGCCGGGCGTCCAGAGGCCGCCCTTCTCCTCGCGCTCCTTCTCCGGCGTCCAGATCTCCTCTCGGGCCTGCGCCTGCTCCATCGGGATCGGACTCGCCTCCTCCGCGATCAGCTCCAGCGCGCGCCGCATTCGCAGGTCCTCCTTGAGCAGCTCCTCGCGTCCTGACTCGCGGATGTCCTTGAGCGCGTCCTCGGGCTCGGGGTGGCCGTGATCCTCGTGACCCGGCGGGATCTGCAGGGCCTCCAGCATGTCCTCCTCGGCGATCTCGATGCCCTCGGCATCCGCCACCGCCTCCAGGACGGCCTCGCGCTTCAGCGCCTGCTCGGCGTCGGGCCGGGCCTGCTCGATCATCTCGTCGCGCGTTTTCCCCTGGACTTGCAGGTAGTTCTCGGGGTCCATCCCCTGCCGTTGCAGCGAGCGCTCGACGCGCCGCCACATCTCTGCGGCCCGGGCGTCGACGACCGGCTTCGGCAGATCGACCTTCGCGTTCGCGACCGCGGCGTCCAGGGCGGATTCCCGGAAGCGCTCGGCGATCTGACGATCGATGATCTCCTTGATCTGCCCGGCGATGTGCTCGCGCAGCTCGGCCAGGGTGTCGAACTCGGAGGCCTCCGCGGCGAAGTCGTCGTCGAGCTCGGGCAGCTCCTTCTCCCGGACCTCCTTGACCTGGACCTCGAACGCGGCGGTCTTGCCCGCTACCTCCTCCCCCGGATAGTCGTCCGGGAAGGGGACGGTCGCCTGGCGCTCCTCCCCCGGCTTCGCACCATCTAGCGCTTTCTCGAGCTCGGGCAGCACACGCCCCTCCCCCAGCTCGAGCAGGTAGTCCCTGGCGGTGCCGCCCTCGAACGGCTCGCCATCGATCCTGCCCTCGTAGTCGATCAGGACGACGTCGCCCTGCTTCGCGGCGCGGTCCACCGGGTTGAGCCTGGCGAAGCCCTCCCGCAGGCGGTTGATCTCCGTCTCGACGGCCTCCTCGGGCACCTCCGGCTCCTCCCGACCGACCTCGAGCCCCTTGTACTCGCCGAGCTCGGCGCCGGGCCGGACGGCGACCTCGATCGAGAAGCGGAGGGGCTTGCCCTCATCCGGGAGGTCGGAGAGATCGAGCTTCGGATCGCCGACCGGGTTCACACCCGAGGCGAGCATCGCCCGCTCGTACCAGTCGCCGAGTGAGGACTCGAGGGCTTGGGTGAGGACGGTCTCGCGCCCGAGGCGCTGGACCACCATCTCCGGCGGCACCTTCCCCTTGCGGAATCCGGGCAGCTTCATGTCCTGGCCGAGCTGGCGCGCGGTCCGGTTGATGCTGCCCTCGACGTCCTTCGGGTCGACGTCCACGTCGACGCGGACGCGCGAGTCTGCAAGCTCCTTTACGGTCGTCTCCATGGAGGGGACCACCATAGAGACCACCCGACGCGAGCGGCTCGGCGCCTGGCTCTACACCGGCGCTCCGGGACGGCTGGCCTCCTTCTCGATCGACCTCGGCCTGTCCCTCGCGGCCCTCGGCCTCTACGGCGCGCGGCGGGCCTGGGGGCTGGTCAGGTCCGGCCCTCGGTCTTGATGCGCTCCTCGAGCCGGGCGGCCTGTCCGGCCGCGGCCGCGCGCGCCGCGCGCGCGTCGCTGAGCGGGACCCCGCGGGACTCCGCGAGGTCGAGCAGGCGCTGTCGCTCGGTGTCCTGCTGGGCCCACTGGAGGATGAGCCAGGCCAGCACGCCGAACGTCACCAACCCGCCCTCGACCATCATGATCACGCCCGCGATGCTCTGATCGGTGATCGCCGAGACGTGCCACTTGGCCTCGCCCGCGGCGTAGTCGGGATAGAAGACCGAGTTGGACCACATGAAGATGTTGCCGAGCACGATGCCGGCGAAGCGCACACCGATCAGGTAGCCGATCTTCGCGGGAATGGCGAACCACCTCGGCTGCGGCAGCGGCCCGACCAGCGGCATCCACATCAACACCCCGAAGCCGATGAAGCAGGCGTGCTGGAGGGCGTGGACCGAGTTGTGCGCGACGGCGCCCTGGTAGAGGACGGGGAGGTGCCAGACGTATAGGTCCACCGCCCAGAGCGGCAGCGCAACGAGGGGATGCGCGAGGTGGCGAAGCCAGCCGAGCCAGCGGTTCGCCAGCAGCGGCTGGAGCACCGGACCGGTCAGACCGAGCACGAGCAGCAGCGCGCCGATGTCCCCCATCAGCAGGTGCTGGCCCATGTGGGCGAGAACCAACTCGTTGTCGAGGTGGCCGAGCGGCGAGACGAACGCGATCGCGATCAGCGCGAGGCCGGACGCGAAGCAGACAAGCCGCCAGGTCGGAACCGGACGGTGTTCCTGCGAGAGGTTGATCGCGCGCAGCGAGTACGCGATCGCGACCAGCGTAATCACCCCGACCTGGAGCGGCTCGAACACCGGGCCGCCGACGTGCGCTACTAGCGGCTGCATCCCAGCCATCGTAGGCTCACCATCAAACGGGTTGCTCCTCGGCTACGCCTCGGAGCACCCTCGCATCAACTACAGCCAGTCGATTCGCCTGAAGAAGCCGACCAGCGCCACCACGCAGACCGCCATCAGCGCCAGCGCCGCCGCGTAGCCGAGGTGCCAGTGCAGCTCGGGCATGTTGTCGAAGTTCATCCCGTAGACCGAGGCGATGAAGGTTGGGACGGCGATGATTCCTGCGACCGCCGAAATCTTCTTGACGACGAGGTTCTGATTGACGCTGACCAAGGACAGGTTGGCCTGCAGCACGCTGGTCAGCAGCTCGCGCTGCGAGCTGACCTGCTCGTCGACCCGGCGGGCGTGGTCGGCGACATCGCGGAAGTAGCTGACCAGCTCGTCGGGGATGCGCTCGTATCCGCCCTGCTCGAGGGTTGCGAGCGGGCTGAGCAGCGGCCAGACGGCACGATGGAACTCGATCACCTCGCGCTTCAGGTTGTAGATGCGGGCGGTCGGCGCCGGGATGTCGTCGTCGAAGACGTCCTTCTCGACCTCCTCGATGTCGTCCTCGATGGCATCGACGACCGGGATGTAGTCGTCCACCACCTTGTCGAGCACCGCCCAAACCGCCGACGAGGCGCCCAGCTTGAGCAGGTCGGGCCGCGCCTCCAGGCTGTGCCGGGCCGAGGCGAGCTCACTGCCTGGTCCGTGCCGCACGGTGATCACATAGCCGGGGCCGGCGAAGAGATGAATCTCGCCGAAGTGGACCTCCTCGCGATCCTGGTGGTAGTGGGCGGTGCGCAGCACGATGAAGACGTCCTGGTCGTAGTCCTCGATCTTCGGGCGCTGGTGCGCCATTTGCGCGTCCTCCACGGCGAGCTCGTGCAACCCGAAGAGGCCCTGGAGCCGCTCCATGTCCCCCGGCTCGGGCTCGTGGATGCCGATCCAGACGAACTCGCCGGGGCCGGCGGCGTTCCTGAGCTCCGCGGCCTGCTCAGGTGTGAGCGCCTCCTCGTGCTGGCGGGCGCCGTCCTTGTAGTGGGCGCTGTCGACGATCATCTCCGGCTCCGGGTTCCCTCTTCCCGCCAGGGCCGGCGCTTCCTGCCAGCCTTCGTGCAGGCGGGCGTTGTGCCTAGACGTTCGTCTCTGCCGCCAGGCGCCCGGATTCGACCGCCACTGAGAAGGCCTTGTAATCGCGCTCGTTCTGGTCGGCGTAGGCCTCGGCGAAGTCGCAGATCGCCCGATCGAACGCCTCCCCGCGACCGAGGTAGCTCGCGATCGCGATCCGGTCGCCGGACCGGGCATGGCCGCGCGCCAGCGTCTCGCCGCAGAGGCTCGCGTAGCGGCGCAGATCCTCCGGACCCATCTCCTCGATCTCGAAAGACCCCTTGCCGTCCCAGAGCTGGCGGACGTAGAACTGCTTCTGGACGCCGTCGATCCCCTCGGCGGAGAGCCAACCCAGGAAGAGGTCGCTGGCAGCCTGCATGAGGCGCTGCCCCTCGACGACTCGGCGGCCCTCGTGCCTGTATCGCGCCGCGCCGAGGTACGGCGCGAGAACGGAGGGGCCCGCCTCCTTCACCTGAAGGAAGAGCGGGTCCTCGCCGTCGCGGCCGAGCAGCAGAACGATCCAGCAGCGGGTGCCCACACTGCCGACGCCGACCACCTTGTGAGCAGCGTGCACGTAGCGGTAGCGATCCGCCAGATGCCTGACATCCGGATGGAGAGTTCGCCGGTACTGGTTGACCAGAACCCTGAGGGTCATCTCGATCGTGCTCTCGCTCTCCTTGACGAGCTCCTCGATCGGCACGATCAGCGGCGGGTCGCTGATGATCCGCACGACGTCTCCGTCCCTCCGCGTCAGCTTGGCAAAAGCGCGCAGGCTGTCCTTGTGCTCCGCCTTGGCCACCCCCTTCATGAACTTCTCCCTACGGGGCGGCGAGACCTCCGAGAGATAGCGCTCGAGCGCCTCGACGTCGACGCGGGAGTACCAGACGTCGAGGTCACGCAGCCCGGCGAGGCGCCTGATCTCCCGGCGGTAGGCGGCGGCCGCAGCACTGACGGCCGCTGCGCACTGCCCGCGCTTCAGGCCGAGGGCGCGGCTCGCCACGGCGAAGCTCGCCGCCAGCCGCTTCACGTCCCATTCGAACGGCCCCCCGCGGTGGGTCTCATCGAAGTCGTTGATGTCGAAGATGAGCCGGCGGTCGGGCGCCATGAACGCCCCGAAGTTGGAGAGGTGCGCGTCGCCGCAGAGCTGCACCTTGAGTCCTGAGCTCGGGGTCGCCGCGAGATCCGCCGCCATCACGGCCGCCGCGCCTCGGTAGAAGGAGAAGGGCGAGGCGAGCATCCGGCCGTGGCGGATCGGAACGAGATCGGGTGCCCGAGTCTGGTCCTGGCGCTCGAGGATCTCGACGGGATCGGGCCGATCGGCCTCCGGCGCACAGACGGCGTGGCTCTTGCGCGGCGCCCTGGACCTCGCCGCCCTGCCGGCCGCCTGGCGCTCGCTCGGCGTCAGTACCTGAGTCGGAGGCACGACCAAAGCCTCCCACCAATCGCCGCGTTCGGCAATCCCTCCCCCGGCGCTCAGCCGGGACGAGGTCGCGGCAGGTCAGCCGAGGGCGGCTTCGATCTCGTCGATCGCGGCGCGCTCATCGTCGCTGACGCGCTCGCCGCTCAGGCCGAGAAAGCCCTCCTTGCGCGCCTCCGCGACGCGGTCGGCAAGCCCGACGATGAATTTCCTGTACTCCTCGACCTCCTCGTCGGTCGCCTTCTCCTTGAGCAGGGCGATCGCGTCGCGCAGGTGCTTGAGGCAGGCCTCCTTGAGCTCCTCCGGCGAGTGGTACCGGGTGTGATCCATCTCGGGCTTGGCCGAGGCGATCTCGTCGAGAAGCTCGCTCTCGCCGTGCTGCAGGCGGGCCTCGCCGTAGGCCTTCGCCATCGAGAAGGTCTCCCGGATCGAGCCCCCGCGGTCGGAGGCGATCACGATCAGCCCCGCGCTCGGCGGGGCCTCCAGCACGAGCTTCCACTCCTCCTCTGTGAAGTCGGCCTTGCCGGTCATCGACGCGCAGTCTCTCGCAACTCAGGCCGGGATGTCGGCCGGGACCCAGGCGGCCTCCATGTCCACCCGCTTGCCGCGGAAGGGCACGCCCTCGGCCTCGAGCAGGCGCCGCTGCTCCGCGCCCTTCGCCAGCGACCCGTCGGCGCGAACGACGCGCTGCCAGGGCACGGTCGGGTCCTGGCAGTCGGAGAGGATCTGGCCGGCGACCCGCGGCGCGCCAGGCGAGAGGTCTCCGTAGGTGGTGACGTGCCCGCGCGGAACGCGGCGGATGCGGTCGAGGACCTCGTCGTAGCGGTCCGTGGGCATCAGGTTCGCGCGAGCGAAACGGAGAGGGCCGGCGATCCGGCCAGCGTCTGGAAGACCACGCAGTAGCGCTCGGTCAGCCGCTGAAGGGTCTCGAGCTCCTCGTCGCTCGCGTCGCTCACCACGTCGAAGCGAAGGCGAATCTCCTTGAAGCCGACGGGCGCTTCCCCCTCGACGGCGAGCGTCCCGCGCCAGTCGAGGTCGCCTTCGGCGTGGACCGAGCCGTCCACCGAGAGCCCCATCGAGGTGGCGACCGACCGCATCGTGACCCCGGCGCAGGCGACCAACGCCTGCAGCAGCATGTCGCCCGAGCAGGCCAGGCTGCCGTCGCCCCCTGTGCCGGGATGCAATCCCGCCTTGACCAGCGCCCGCCCGGTCTGGACCGAGCAGGCGATGCCCTCGTCGAGCTTCCCGTCCGCCTCCAGGGTGATCTGGGCCGCCCGCGGGTCCTCGCCATAGCGATCCTTGATCGGCCGCTGCAGGTCCCTCAGCTCCTCGCGCGTCGTCGGACCGGCCACGTGCCGAGCCTAAGGCATCCAAATGCCCGCGACCCGAGCAGCGATACTGAACCGATGTCCGTCGAGGGAACGATCGGGGGCAGCGCGGCCACCGAGCTTGCGGCCGGCTCGGCGTTCGGCGGCTTTCGGATCGAGCGCACAGTTGGACGCGGCGGCATGGGGATCGTCTACCTCGCCCGCGAGCTTCGGCTCGACCGGCTCGTCGCCCTCAAGGTGATCAGGGCCGAGCTCGCCACGGAGGAGAGCTTCCGCGCCCGCTTTCGCTCCGAGTCGCTGACCGCGGCCTCGGTCGAGCACCCCCGGGTCGTCACCGTGTTCGGAGCGGGCGAGCGCGACGGCCTCCTCTACGTCGCGATGCGCTACGTCCCCGGCCGCGACCTGGGGCGGCTGATCGCCGCGCGGGGTGTGCTCGATGCCGAGGGCGCCGCCGACCTGATCGCCCAGGTTGCCGATGGCCTCGACGCCGTCCACGCCGCCGGCCTCGTCCATCGCGACGTGAAGCCGGCCAACGTGATCGTCGCCGAGCCGGCGCCCGGCGAGCTGCACGCGGCCGCCTACCTGACCGACTTCGGGCTCGCGAAAGCGATTGCCTCGACGAGCGGACTGACCGCCACAGGCGAGGTGATCGGCACCGTCGACTACATGGCGCCCGAGCAGATCGAGGGTCGCCGCGTCGATGCCCGCACCGACGTCTACGCCCTCGGCTGCGTCCTCTTCCATACGGTCACCGGCGAGGTGCCCTTCCCGGAGCGCGTGAGCACGGCGAAGATGTGGGCCCACCTGAACGAACCGCCCCCCGCGACGGGGTCGAGGGCCGGTGATCGGGCCTCGGCGCTCGATCCGGTGATCCGCCGCGCGATGGCGAAGGAGCCGGCGGACAGATTCCCGTCGGCAGGCGACCTTGGTCGCGCCGCGGTGGCCGCGGTCCGTGGCGAGGCGGTCACCGAGCCCGAGCGGCTCGTCGGCGCCGGCGAGGCCGCTCCACTGCCAGAGACGGTTCGCCTCGATGCGGAGACCACCCTGGCGCCGACGGACCGCCTTCCGCGCCGCCGCGGCGGAAGGCGCGGGAGGCGGTTGATCGCGGTCCTGGTGGCCCTGAGCGTGATCGCCGGGCTCGGCGCCGCCGCGGTGATCGAGGCGCCGCGGCTCTCGGACAGCGGCAAGTCCGCGACGCCCGACGGCGTCACCGTGCCATCGCTCGCCGGTCAGCCGCTCGACGTCGCTGAACGGCAGCTCGACGATCTCGGACTGCGCGCCAGCGAGGAGGGCGGCGGCCTGTTCGGGGTGATCGTCCCATCGGACTGGAACGTCTGTGAGACCTCACCGGCCGCTGGAGCGGTGGTTCGTCCAAACTCGACCATCCGGCTGCTGATCGACCGCCCTGGGGTCTGCTGAGGGCGCGCGACGATGTCCGACGACGGATCGGAGCCCGACCTCGAGGAGTGGGTCGATCGCGAGATCTTCTCCTCGAACGGTCGCATGTCGGTCGAGTCGGAATCCGACGACGGGCGCTCGCTGATCGTCAACTACACGAACTCCACCTGGGGCGAGATGCGCACGGCCTGGAAGTTCGTCGTCGAGGGCGACCACATCACGCGCTTCGAGACCGGCCAGGCCTGAGGGTTAACGCGGTCAGGGCCCCGGGCCCGAGGCGGGGCTGCCGGTCGACTTCGCGTGATGGTGCCCGTGGGCGGCCGCGCGGAGCGCCGGCGTGATCGGCTCGTGCGTCTCGCCGGGAGAGGGCAACCTCGCCTCGATCTCCACGAGACCCGGTTCGGGATGGCTCGCCCGGGCGCCGGGCCCGAGTTCGCGGAGCAGCTGCTGCATGTCGGTGTTCCCCGTCAGGCAGATGCCACGGAAGGCCTTAACCCCGGCCCGCCGGCCGCGCTCCGCCAAGCGGTGGAGGAGAGCGGTCCCGACGCCTCGGCCCTGCCAGGCATCGGCCACGGTCACCGCAACCTCGGCCGCATCGGCCCCCTCTCCAAACCGGATGTAGCGAGCGACCCCCACGATCTCCCCCTCCCGGGTCAGAGCGATCAGGGCCTCGTGATCGCGGTGGTCGACGTTCGTGAAGTAGGCGACCTCGCTACTCGTCAGGTGCTTTATGGGAGCCAGGAAGCGCCGGTACCGCGTCTCATCGCTCAGGTGCTCGAATGCCCGCAGGTAGGCGGCTCGATCAGCGGGCGTCAGGGGACGGACGAAGAGCTCGCTGCCATCCCGCGTGGAGAAGCTCTCGGCTCGCTCGATCATTCGATGTTCGGCGGCTCGAGAGGATCGATTGCCATCGGCTCTTCGTGCCACTCCTTGGGCAGGGCCACCTCGACGTCGAGGGAGCGGCGTGGCGGCTCCGGTTCCTCCGCTACCCGGCCGTGGTAGAGGAGAGGCGCGAGGTAGCGGGCGCTGATCTTGTGCGGTGGCCACCAGAGACTGTCGAGTGAGGCCTCCCCCTCGCCACCCCCACCGGCCACGTCGGCTCGGAGGCTGACCGACTCATCGCCGGTCAGGAGCTTGCCGCGCAGCATCGGCCTGAATGGCTCCGGCGCTGGGCCTGCACCGATCCGATGCGCGATGTCCTCGGCTGCAGCGTCGGCCTGCTGCGTCGCCAGGCCACCCTGCTTGATCGGAAAGGTGGTTCCGTCACCCGCCGCGTAGATATCGTCGACCCCCTTGACCCTGGCGTAGTCATCGATCGGGATGAAGCCATCCTCGTCGGCTGGGAGGCCCTCGATCTTGGGGCCCTTCAGCACCGGCAGCGCCACAGCCTCCGCGGGGCCGAGCGCGCGGTCGCCAGGGCTCAGCCGGATTCCATCGTCCCCGAGCGCCCGCACGGTGGAGCCCGTAATCACCTCGATCCCGCGACCCCTAAGCAGCTCAGCGACCGCCGTGCTGGCGGTGGGTCCGAAGATCGCAAGCGGGCCGGACTCCGGTGTGATGACGGCGATCTTCACGTCGACTCCCCCTTGCGCGGCCCGTCTCTGGGTCATCAACGCGATCTCGTAGAGCGGCAGCGACCAGGTGACCCCGTGTGGAACGATGAAGGCGAGGCGGTGGTCCTTGTCTGCGGCCCGGTCGAGGAGCCGATCTGGGCTGAAGGGCTCCGGCGAGGGGAAGGTGATCACCCCCTCCAGTGCGGGCTCGAATCTGCCCCCGGCGCAGACAACGAGATAGTCGTAGTCGAGTGTCGAGCCGTCGTCCAACTCCAGCGCGTGATCCTGCACCCGGACAGCGCTGACCGCCCGCTGGACGAAGCTCGCCCCCTTCTCGGCGGCGAGGGGCTCCAGCTCGTAGCGCGCGGCCGGCCCGAGGTCGAAGGGCTCCTCGACGAGCAGCGGCTTGTACAGAAAGTCCGGCTGGGGAGCGACCAGCGTCTGCGTAACGCGATCCCCGGCCATGTCTGCCAAGGCGAGAAGCGCTTCGATCCCCGCCACGCCGCCGCCCACGATGACGACGCGGGCGCCGCCACTGACCGGCCCTCCGTTCATCTCAGCCCGCTCGTCTCGGACTCACGGACCAAAGCTATCGCTCGCCGACGGCCACGCGTGCTGGGCGCGCTTCAACATCGTCGGTAGTTGACGAAGGCCCGCAACGAATATGGACTATGCGCAGCTTTCCTGAGGGGTGAGCGACCGGACTCGAATACTTCGCCCGCGCAGGGCGGCCCGGGGGGCTACGCGATCGGCAGCGCGCCGCTCACGCGCGGCTGCTCGCCGACGGCGCGGATGGCGCGCGCCAGGCGTCGAACGCCCTCGGCAAGCTTCTCCGGGTCCAGATAGCCATAGGAGAGGCGCACATGGGTCCCAGCCCCAGGCTCGGGGATCATCGCCGCGCCCGGCACGAAGGTGACGCCGTGGCGGACCGCCTCGGTCATCAGCTCGCCTTCGTCCACAGCGACGGAGAGCGTCAGCCAGAGATGCCCCCCGCCCCCGGGCTTCTCAAAGGTCGCCAGTCCGCTCAGATGCCTGGCAGCCGCCTCCACCAGCGCATCGCGGCGCTCGAGGTAGAACGCGCGAGCCCGCTCCAGATGTGGCTCGTACTCCCCGGCGGCGAGGAACCGGGCCAGGGCGAGCTGCGTGAGGGTTGCGGTGTGCATGTCGTCGGTGCGCTTCTCGTGCAGGAGGCGATCGCGAACCGGACCGCTGGACGCTATCCAGCCGACTCGGAGGCCGCCGCCGACCAGCTTGGACAGCGAGTCGACGTAGACCACGTGGCTGGGCGCCTCGCGCCGCAGCGAGCCCGGATCCTCGCCCTCGAAGCGCAGGTCGGCGTAGATGCCGTCCTCGAGGATGAAGAAACCGTGCCGCCGCGCCAGGGCGACTAGATGGGCGCGGCGAGCGGGAGATAGATCGCTGCCGGTCGGGTTGTGGCAGCGCGGCTGGATCGCCAGCATCCTGATCTCCTGGCGGGCGAGCAACTCCTCGAGCACGTCCGTGTCCAGCCCCTTCTCGTCGACCGGAACCGGCAGGACGCGGGCGCCCGTGTCCCGGAGCGACTCCAGGACACCCATGAAGGTCGGCGACTCGCAGGCCGCGACGTCTCCCGGCCGGAGAACCGCCCGGGCGGCGAGGGTGAGGCCCTGGCGTGCCCCGGTGGTGATCAGGATGTCGCCGGGCTCCTCCGATGCGCCCCGCGACGCCTGGAGCGCGGTGACCTGCTCGACCAGCTCGGGCAGGCCGGCGATGTCGGTGTATTGGAGCGCGCGGCTGTCGTGGCTCTCGAGCGCCTCGGACATCGCCTCACGCATCTGGTCGAAGGGGAATAGCTCGGCAGATGGGTAGCCGACCGAGAGCGGGATCAGCCCCCTCGCCTGGGAGTGGCGGTACATCTCGTCCATCGCCCGGTCGCCGCTGCTCTCAGTCATCGGAGGCAACACGTAGCGCTGCCACTCGGGGCTCTCCCGTCCGGCGTCGCCCCGCAGGGTGGCCCCGGCCACCTCCCGCACGAAGGTCCCACGCCCGACCTGCGAGCTGACCAGGCCCAGCTCGCGCAGCTTCCGGTAGACACGCACGGCGGTCAGGTGGTTGACCGCGGCGAGCTCGGCGAGCTCGCGGGTCGGCGGCAGCTTCTCCCCGACGGGGAGCTCGCCGGAGTCGATCGCCGTTCGCAGCGCCTCGACCATCTGCTCGGTGAGCGAGCGCTCGCCGTTGCGCTCTAGGTCCTTCAATTGATCTTTGTATGACATACGCTGACCGCCTGAGGTAGCTACCCTGGCTACTGTAGCGCAATTCACCAACCGTGGCTGCCGAGAGTGAGGCTAATGATGTACCACAAGAATCTGGAAGAGTCCTCCACTTCGATCATCATTCGCGCGGCACAGATCGAGGATCAGCGCGGCCTGCGCCACCTCGCGCAGCGTGACACCCGCGCGCTCCCCGACGGCGAGCTACTGATCGCCCTGGTTGGTGACGAGCCCCGAGCAGCGATCTCACTGGCGAGCGGTGACGTGATCGCCGACCCCTTCCATCGGACCAAGGAGCTCGTCGGAATGCTCATCCTGCGACGGGCTCAGTTAAGCGGCGGCCGACCCCGTAGCCTGGCGCTGAAGCCGTTGCTAGGAGGTCGCGTCGGCCTCTCGGCGGCCACCGATCGAGAAAGTCCCGCGACCGCGGGGCTCTCTGAGAGGTGAGCGACCGGGCTCGAACCGGCGACCGCCTGGACCACAACCGCCACCTCATGACAGGGAAAGCCGTCAGGCCGCCAGGGCCCGCTCCAGGTCGGCGACCAGGTCCTCGGTAGCCTCGATTCCGCATGAGAGCCGCACCAGGTCCGGTGGCACGGCTGCCGCCGAGTCCTCGACCGACTGGTGGGTCATCGCCTGCGGCACTTCGATCAGGGACTCGACACCCCCCAGGGACTCCGCCAGCGTGAACAGCTCGGTGCGGGCCACGATCCCGGCCGCGTCAGGGTGGCGGAAGGAGACCATGCCGCCGAAGCCGGGCCAGCGCACCTCCTCCACCCGCGCCGCCGAACGCAGAAACGCGCTCACCGCCCGACCGTTCTCGGTGTGGCGCGCGACGCGCAGGGCCAAAGTGCGCAGTCCGCGATGAACGAGGAAGCAGTCGAGCGGTCCCGGCACAGCCCCGACCGAGTTCTGGACGAACCGAATTCGCTCGTGCAGTTCCGGGTCCCGGACGATCGCGGCACCGCCGACCACGTCGGAATGGCCGCCCAGGTACTTGGTGGTGGAGTGGACCACGGCGGTCGCGCCCACCTCGAGCGGCCGCTGCACAACCGGGGTGGCGAAGGTGTTGTCGACGACCACAGCGGCCGTCCCCGCTGCCTCGGCGACGGCCGCCAGGTCGACCACGTTGAGCAGGGGATTGGTGGGACTCTCGACCCAGACCAGGCTTGTGTTCTCCCGCAGCGCCGCGCGCACCGCCTGCGGATCGCGCTGGTCGACCAGGTCGTAGGTGAGCCCGAACTCGGTGAGGACCTTGTCCACCAGCCGGTAAGTGCCGCCGTAGAGGTCGACCGGCAGGATCAGGTGGTCGCCCCCTTTGCAGAGGGCGGTGATCACGGCGTGGGTGGCCGCCATGCCGCTGGCGAAGGCCGATCCGAGCCCGCCCTCGAGCTGGCCCAGCGCTCGCTCCAACGCTGCCCGGGTGGGATTGGCCGAGCGCGCGTAGTCGAAGTCCTCGGTGAACTCGCCCGGAGCGGGCTGGCGGAAGGTCGAGGTCTGGTGGATCGGCGGGATCACCGAGCCGTAGCTGGGGTCCGGATCAAGCCCGGCGTGGACCACCCTGGTGTCGAGCCGACGCTCCCCTGCCCCCTTCGCCTCGGCCGCACTCACCTGTTGAGGGCCTCGATCAAGTCGAGCGGGGTCAGGATCCCGAGCGGGTTGCCCGCCCGTATCACGATCACGGCCGGGCGGCCCTCCTCCAACAGCCTGATCGCGTCTTCGGCGGGGTCCTGCGGGGCGAGCTCGGGCAGCGGTGGTTCCAGCACCTCGGTCACCTCCTCTTTGAGGATCCCGGGGTGCTCGGCCGACGCCCAGAGCAAGCCGCGCTCGCTGACAACTCCAACGAAGACGCTCTCGTCCTCCGCGGAAACGACCGGGACCTGGGAGACGCCATGCTGCTGCATCAGCGTCAGGGCCCGTCCTACCTCGTCGTGGCTTGAGACCGTCAGCAGGGCGCCGTCGGCGCCCTTGGCCTCAAGCAGGTCACCCGCGGTGCGTCCCCCGCCCGCCAGATAGCCGTGCTCGCGCATCCAGTGGTCGTTGAAGATCTTCGAGAGGTAGGGGCGTCCTCCGTCCGGCAGCAGCGTCACCACCAGAGCCTCCGGAGCGTCCAGCTCGCGCGCCACCTGCAGGGCGGCGCAGATCGCAGTCCCCGAGGAACCGCCCGCGAACAGCCCCTCCCGCGCCAGCAGCCGGCGCGCCGCGATGAACGAGTCGCGGTCGCTGACCCTGATGTAGCGGTCGATGACGTCCTTGTGCAGAGTGTCCGGCCAGAAATCCTCACCGATGCCCTCGACCCGGTAGGGGTGCACGGGACCGCCGGAGTAGAGCGACCCCTCAGGGTCCGCGCCGACCACCTCGATCTCGGGGTTCTGCTCCTTGAGAAAGCGCCCGGCGCCGCTGATCGTGCCGCCCGTTCCAACGCCGACCACGAAGTGGGTGATCAGGCCGGCGGTCTGCCGCCAGATCTCGGGGCCGGTGGAGCGGTAGTGAGCCTCGGGGTTCGCCGGGTTGAAGTATTGGTTGGGCTGGAAGGCGCCATCGATCTCCTCGGTGAGCCGGTCGGCGACCCGGTAGTAGGACTGGGCCGACTCCGGGGGCACGTCGGTCGGACAGATCACCACCTCCGCGCCGTAAGCGCGCAGGGTGTCGATCTTCTCCCTGCTCATCTTGTCCGGCATCACCGCGATCACCCGGTAGCCGCGCAGTGCCGCGACCATCGCGAGTCCGAGGCCCGTGTTCCCGGAGGTGGGCTCCACCAGCGTCCCACCGGGCTTCAGCGCCCCCGAGCGCTCCGCCGCGTCGATCATGGTCATCGCGGGTCGATCCTTGACCGAGCCGCCCGGATTGACGAACTCGACCTTGGCGACCAGGGGCGTCGTCAGCCCGGGCTCGAGGCGGGAGAGGCGCACCAGAGGCGTCTCGCCGATCAGGCTGAGCGCCGAATCCTTGACCTCAGTCTTGTCGAGCCCGGGGCGCGCCCTCGTGGCCACGTTTTGAGCTTACTCCCGGGTAGCGGCTGCCATGCCAGCGCCTGCGGGGCGGTGCTGGGGTGTCCTCAGCTAGTGCGATCCTCTGAAAGCACGGTGGATCAGTAAGGGCTAATCCCGCCCGGCGACTAGATGACGCCAAAGCGCAGTACCTGCTCTCGATCAGGCATTGCCAAGCAGTCGAGCAGTCTCAGAA
>DASXSZ010000031.1:0-5124 GCA_036505735.1 Solirubrobacterales bacterium | reverse complement strand
GCCGTCGATGAGCTCACCTCGCGCGGCGTCACCTTCGAGAGATATGACGGCTTCGACCAGGACGAGAAGGGCATCGACCACAGCGGGCCGAGCGGCGGGATCGCCTGGTTCAAGGACCCGGCGGGCAACATCCTCGCCGTGCATGGCCAGATGTAGCTCGGCGGCAGGCGCGGTTAGGATCAGCGGTCGCGCCTGCCGATAAACACCTGAAACTCGATCAGGTTTGCTAGATTGGACCAGCGGTAACCGCCGGGCAAGGCTACGTCGTCGACAAGGAAGGGCCGGTTTCCCATGGAGCCAGTCTCCGCTCCCGAAAAGAAGGGCGTTGCCACCAACGGCAAGCCCGCCAAGCCTGCGACCAAGACCGTCGACCCCTCGACCCTCAAGCAGGACCCGAACAAGAAACAGCACGGCAAGGGCAAGCTCGGCTCGCTCGAGAACCCGGAGGTCTACGACAACGTCCCCGGCCACGTGATCCCGATCCTGGAGCGGGAGTTCGATGACTTCGACACTGAGGCGGCCCGCTTCCTCCGCGGCGAGCAGACCGAGGAGCAGTTCATCGGCTTCCGCCTCAAGCAGGGCGTGTACGGCCAGCGCCAGCCCGACGTGCAGATGATCCGCGTAAAGCTCCCCTTCGGAGGCGTCAGCCCGGAGCAAATGGAGGCCTTCGCCGACGCGATCGAGCAGTTCGCCCCGCTCAACAAGGGCCACATCACCACCCGGCAGAACATCCAGATCCACCACATCCCCCTCGCCGATGCGGCCGAGTTCATCCGCCAGATCAGCGAGGCGGGCCTCTCATCGCGCGAGGGCTGCGGCAACACGATCCGCAACGTCACCGGCGACCCATGGGCAGGCGTCGCCGACGACGAGCCCTTCGACATCACCCCCTACGCGGCCGCCTATTCCCGCTACTTCGTCCGCCACCCCACCACCCAACTGATGCCGCGTAAGGTGAAGACCGCCTTCAGCGCAAGCGACGCAGACCGTGCGATCACCGGTATCCACGACGTCGGCTTCATCCCGAAGGTGAAGGAGGTGGACGGCGAGCAGGTCAAGGGCGTCGCTATCCGGATCGGCGGCGGCACCTCGATCATGCCCCGGATCTCGCCCGTCCTCTACGACTTCGTCGAGCTCGACAACGGCGACTACCTGAAGGTCACCGAGGCCGCGCTGCGGATCTTCGACCGCCAGGACTGGCTGCGCGAGAACCGGATGCGGGCCCGTATCAAGGTCCTGGTCGACAAGATCGGCATGGACGCCTTCCGCGAGCTGGTCGAGGAGGAGCTGAAGGGCGACTGGGTCAACGAGCGCGACTTCTCGATCGACCACCTGCTCTTCATCCACGATGAGGAGGCGAACGCCCCAGCCGTACCGGACAGCTACGGCTCACCGAACGCCGAGGGGAGCGAGTTCGAGGCCTGGGTCGACGCCAACGTGCAGCCCCAGCGCCAGGACGGGTTCGTCACCGCGACGGTCAAGGTGACCCGCGGCGACCTCACGCCGGAGCAATTCCGCGGCCTGGCCGCGATCATGCGCGACTTCACCGGCGGCTACGCCCGCACCACCGTGCAGCAGAACCTCGTGCTGCGCTGGGTGCGGCCCGAGTCGCTCTACGACGTCTGGGCCGGGCTCAAGGAGCTCGATCTGGGCGACTCCGGCGCCTTCAGCGTCACCGACGTGGTCAGCTGCCCCGGCACCGACAGCTGCAAGCTCGGCATCACGGCCTCCATGGGCCTCAACGAGGTCCTCCAGAAGAGGCTGGAGGAGATGGAGATCACCGATCCGCTCACCAAGCAGATCCACATCAAGATGAGCGGCTGCCCCAACGGCTGCTCCCAGCACCACATCGCCACGATCGGCTTCTACGGGGCCTCGATCAAGGTCGGCGATCACACGATCCCGGCCTACATCCCCCACATCGCCGGCAACTTCGAGGGCGGCGACGTGGTCTTCGGCCACCGCCTCAAGGCCAGGCTGCCCGCGAAGCGCGTGCCCGACGCGGTGGAGCGCTGGATCCGCCACTACGAGGGGAACCGCACCGAGGGCGAGAACTTCAACGCCTTCGTCGATCGAACCGGCTTCGACGCCTTCGAGGAGCTGATCTCCGACCTGAAGCTGCCGGTCGAGTTCAGCGCCGACAACCTCCTCTACTTCATCGACTGGAACCGGTCGGAGCCGTACAAGGTCGAGCGGGGCGAGGGGGAGTGCGCCGTCTAGATGGAGCCGACCGCCACTCAAGCTCAGGCAGCCGCCCAGGCCAACGGCAACGGCCGCAGGGGGATCCTGCACGAGGCCTCATCGGCGACGGAGCACACGACGGTTCCCGTCGCCGAGCTCGACGGTCTCGGCTTCGACCCCGAGGCCAAGGCCGCGGAGCTCGAGGACGCCAGCGCCGAGGAGGCCCTCCGCTGGGCGCTCGACACGTTCCATCCCAGGATGTACATCGCCTGCTCGTTCCAGAAGACGAGCTCGGTCACGGTCCACATGGCCAACAGCGTCAACGCGGACGCGCGCTTCTTCTACCTGGACACCGACGTCCTCTTCCGAGAGACCTACCAGACCAAGGACCGGCTCGCGGAGCGCTACGGGATCAACTTCCACCGTTACAGCTCGATCACCCTCGAGCAGCAGAAGGGTCTCTACGGCGACGAGCTCTGGCGCCGGGACCCCGACTCCTGTTGCGGCATCCGCAAGGTCGAGCCGATGCGCTCGGCGCTCGCCGCGGTCGATCTCTGGGTCTCGGGGATCCGCCGCTCGGACTCACAGACCCGGGCGCGCGCGCCGAAGT
This sequence comes from Solirubrobacterales bacterium, assembly GCA_036505735.1. Taxonomy (GTDB): domain Bacteria; phylum Actinomycetota; class Thermoleophilia; order Solirubrobacterales; family 70-9; genus DASUPK01. The sequence goes on along the minus strand of DASXSZ010000031.1, from coordinate 2,333 downwards.
TCGGCTGGGACAAGCGCTTCGGCCTCTGGAAGCTGAACCCGCTCGCCGACTGGTCGGAGGAGCAGGTCTGGTCCTACCTCCGCAAGCACGACATCCCCTACAACCCCCTGCACGACCAGGGCTATCCCTCAATCGGCTGCACACACTGCACCCGGAAGCCCGCGGCCGGCGAGGACGCGCGGGCGGGCCGCTGGGCCGGCATGGAAAAGACCGAGTGCGGGCTGCACGGATAGCTCCGCTACTCTTCCCGGCTTCCTGACCGACCTGATCATCTTTATCCCCTCCCCAATCCCTTGACTCGGACCGCTACCGCGCTGCAGCTGACCGATCGCCAGACCGCCGATTTCGAGATGATCGGCAACGGCGGCTTCGCCCCGCTGAAGGGGCCGCAGGGCTACGACGACTGGAAGAGCGTCGTCGAGAAAATGGAGATCCCTGGCCCAAATGGTGAGGGCGAGTACTGGCCGATCCCGATCACCCTCGCCACCGACCTGGACGTCTCGGAGGGCGACACGGTCGAGGTGAGCAGCGACGAGGGCAAGGCGCTCGGCCGCCTCAACGTCACCGAGGTCTTCGAGCGCGACCTCGAGGCCGAGGCGGAGAAGGTCTACCGGACGACCGACAAGGAGCACCCGGGCGTCACGGCGATCTTCGAGGAGGGTGCGCGCTGCATCGCGGGCACCTACGAGGTCGACGCTCTCCCGGACCACGAGGACCCCTTCATGCGGCGCTACTTCACCGCCGACGAGTCCCGGCAGGCCTTCGAGGAGCGCGGCTGGAAGCGCGTAGTGGCCTTCCAGACTCGCAACCCGATCCACCGCGCCCACGAGTACCTCACCAAGTGCGCCCTCGAGATCACGGACGGCCTCTTCATCCACCCGCTGATCGGCAAGACCAAGGCCGGCGACATCCCAGCCGAGGTGCGCATGCGCTGCTACGAGATCCTCATGGACGACTACTACCCGCAGGACCGCGTCATCCTCGGCGTCTTCCCATCGAAGATGCACTACGCGGGGCCGCGGGAGGCGATCCTGCACGCGATCGCGCGCCGCAACTACGGCTGCACCCACTTCATCGTCGGCCGCGACCATGCCGGCGTCGGGGACTACTACGGCACCTACGACGCGCAGCTGATCTTCGACGAGCTCGACATCGAGAGGCTCGGCATCCAGCCGCTCTTCTTCGAGCACTCTTTCTGGTGCAACAAGTGCGAGGGGATGGCGTCGGGCAAGACCTGCCCGCACGGGCAGGAGGACCACGTCTTCCTGAGCGGCACCAAGGTGCGGGAGATGCTCGGCAGCGGCGAGCTGCCGCCCGAGGAGTTCAGCCGCCCCGAGGTGGCTCAGATCTTGATCGACTCATACAAAGAGGAAGGCAATGGCTGACGAAAAGGGCTTCACACTCTGGTTCACCGGGCTTTCGGGCGCCGGCAAGACGACCATCTCCCACCTGGTGGAGACCTCGCTGCGCGAGCGCGGGTCCCGGGTCGAGGTGCTCGACGGCGACGTCGTCCGCGAGAACCTCTCCAAGGGACTCGGCTTCTCTAAGGAGGACCGCGACACCAACATTCGCCGGATCGCGTTCGTCGCGGACCTGCTCTCGCGCAACGGGGTGCCGGTGATCACCGCCGCGATCTCCCCCTATCGCGAGATCCGCGACGAGGCGCGTGAGCTGATGGGAGATCGCTTCATCGAGGTGTTCGTCAAGGCCTCGGTCGAGGTCTGCGCGGAGCGCGACGTCAAGGGCCTGTACGAGAAGGCCTTCAAGGGCGAGATCAAGGAGTTCACCGGCGTCTCAGACCCGTACGAGCCGCCGCTCAACCCCGAGCTCACCCTGGACACCGAGCACCAGTCGCCTGAGGAGTCGGCGAACGCGATTCTCTCGCTGCTCGAGGAGCGGCAGTTGATCCCGGCGGCCCAGCCCGCCTAGTTGGATCCTCCGCTTCGCCTGGGCGGCAGCTCGGGCTCGCCGAGGTCGTAAGTCGGATAGGCGCAGAAGGAGTCGAACATCTTGTGGGAGGGGCCGTGAAAGTCCGAGGAGGCCGTGGGAGCCAGGCGCCGCTCCCGGCAGAGCTCGAGCAGGAACTTCGTCTGCGCCCGGTCGTGCGCCGGGTAGAAGCACTCGACGCCGTCGAGGTCGAGGTCGCCGATCAGGGCTGCGACCTCGTTCGGGTCGCTCATGTCCCAGAAAGGGTGAGCGAGCACGGCCGCCCCTCCCGCCCCGTGGATGAGCTCGGCCGCCTCGGTCGCGTCGGGCCAGCGCCGCGGGACGAAGGCCTTCGCACCGGGAATCAGCCACTCCTCGAAGAAGGCGCTCATCCCCTCCGGCTCTAC
>DASXSZ010000030.1:0-11156 GCA_036505735.1 Solirubrobacterales bacterium | reverse complement strand
CCATCGATCCGCGGATCTTCGAGAGGTTGATCCCGGAGCCGGAACCGCCCTTGAAGATGATCCCCTCCTTGGTGTTCCAGGAGAGGATGGAGTCCATGTCGTCCTCGACGCTCAGGATGAAGCAGGCGGACGCCTGCTCCTGGCCGGGGTCCTTCCAGCCGACGTTGAACCAGACCGGCGAGTTGAAGGCCGCCTTCTGGTTGACCAGGATCGAGGTGAGCTCGTCGTCGAAGGCGTCGGCGTCTTCATCGCTGGCGAAGTAGCCGGCCTCGCGGCCGACCTCGGTGATCCGGTCGGCGACGCGGCTGACCATCTGCCTGACTGAAGTCTCTCGCTCGGGGGAGCCGAGCTGCCCGCGGAAGTACTTCTGGGCCACGATGTTGGTGGCGTTCTGGGACCAGTTGGTCGGGAACTCCACGTTCTCCTGCTTGAACGCGGGCTTCTCGGGATCGCCGATGATCGCGTCCCGCGTCTCCCACTCGAGCTCGTCGTAGGGATGCACCCCGGCCGTCGAGAATCGACGTTCGATGACGAGGCCCTTCTCGGTCGTCCTTGCTGCCTTCGAAGTGGCCCTGGCCATCAGTTTTCTCCTCTCGCTCGGCTTTTGGGGTGAGCACCGCAGCATCCTCGGTGCTTCGGACGGAACCGGGGCCTCGCTTGTTCGTTATTTGCGGGGATTTTCACGACGCGCTCCGAGCCGCATCCGGGAGAGTTCCCGCAAACTGCAGATAGGCCCCGCGGTCGAGCTTCGCCAGTCCCTCGAGGCAGAGCTCGCCGATCCGGGCGGCGCTCAGGCGCCCGCCCGAGTCGCGCACCTCGCTCTCGACCCGCTCGACGATCTCCTCGAGGCGCCTCGGATCGACGTCGCGCTTGTGGGAGGCCCGGAGCAGGGCGGTCCGCAGCTTGTCGCGATCGAACGGCTGGCGCTGGCCGTCGCGCTTGATCACCTCGCGCACCTCGGGGACCGCCCGCTCGTAGGTGGTGAAGCGGTGCCGGCAGGCCGTGCACTCACGGCGTCGGCGGAGCGCCGCGCCGCCCTCGGCCTTGCGGGTCTCGAGGATGGAGGTGGAGCTCTCACAGCGGGGACAGTTCACTCGTCAGAGTGTATCTGACTCTAGTGTCCGGGAAAGGCTGCCAGCCCCTGAAACGCTAGATCTAGTGCCAGGCTGGGCCCTCCTGCAGAAATCGCCTACTCCGAAAGGCCGGCGGCTTCGAGGGCCGCCGTCCGCTCGGTGAAGGGAGCCCGTCTCCGGAGCTTCCCTTTCTCGAACCAGTACGTCGAAAAGATGCGCATTCCCACCTCTGCACCGCTCTCGCGGGCTCGGCCGCGTAGCAGCTCGGTGACGACGACCACCTCCTCTCCGTCGTGGAGGACCTCATCGAGCCTCACCTCGAACTCCTCCCACTCGGATCGAATGGCATCCAGCCACGCCTGGATCGCGTCGGGGCCTTGGTAGAGGCCCTCACCGCCCGGAAAAGAGCCGATCGCTCCCCACTCCAGGTCGCGAGTCGCAAGCTCCCCGGCAAGCTCCGACATCGCCGATGCGTCGCCACGGTTGAGGGCCTCGTAGCCGCGCTTAATAGCCGCGAGCGTCTCCTCCGACATCGCCCCCGCAGTATCCCCCGGCCCAGGGAAGGCTGCCAGCCCAGAACCGCCGGCAGCGTCTACTTCGACAGTCCCATGGCTTCGAGCGCGGCCACCTTGGTCGGGAACACGCGAAAGAAGATCGAGAGTCCGTCACGCACGGTCCATACCTGAACGATTTCGCGATCGAGCGCCGTGCCGCTATCGCGTAGGCGTGCCGTCTCATGCAGAACGACGACGACGTCGTCGCCGGCGTCGATCAGGTCCCGAATCTCGACGTTGTAGTCGAGCCACCCGCTGAAGTAGGTGGCGAAAACCTCCTCGAGCAAGCTCTCCCGGCCACGCCCGTGGTTCGCGACATCGGGTAGCGGGTGGGCCGAGATATCCCATTCGACGTCGGGGTCGAGGCTCTCGATCCATCCGTGATCTCCAGACTGAAAACGATGGAAGGCGTCACGAATCCGCTCGACGTTCTCCTGCGACATCGCCCCACGCAGCATCCCGCTCCCCAGATCAGAGCCGTTTCCCGACGGGCGCTTGATACAAACAGTCCTCGGTGGAGGCTGGAGGGGACATCGAGCAGCAGCTTCGCGAACAGGCGGTTCAGCGCCTGAAGAAGAAACGCGACTTCCAGACGCACATCCTCATCTACGTCGCCGTCAATGCGTTCCTGGTTGCGATCTGGGCGGTCACGAGCGGTGGGTACTTCTGGCCGATCTTCCCCATCCTCGGCTGGGGGATCGCCGTCGTCGCGAACGCCTGGGACGTCTACGGCCGCAAGCCGATCAGTGAAGACGAGATCCGGCGCGAGACGGATCGGCTTCGCGGGAGCTCCTAGCCAGCCTCCACGTAGTCGGAGTGGGTGTAGCGATGCAAAGGGGACCAGAACCTCCCGCGCACGGAAAGCTGGCCGCAACTCAGCCCGTGGTGCCGTAATCCCGCATCGCCTGGCGACCGACCTCCGGATCGACTCCGAAGCGCGCTGCATAGTGCTCGTGCAGCTCGGACCAGTGGTCGCTGCCGGGGTCACGCGGCTCCTCGCCGGCTAGCAGCGCCTCCAGGTTCTCCAGGCAGACCTCCCAGCCCGCAGCGTTCTTGGCGCTCTCCGCGGGCGGCAGGGTGTCGGTGAAGATGAGCCGGCAGCCTTCGCCGTCGGGCTCCAGCTCGAAGCGGAGTGCGGAGGTCCCCCAGGTGAAGGCGAGCAGGCGCGGCGGGTCGTACTCGGTGACGGTGCCGGTCGCGGGCAGGCCCATCTCAGCGAACTTCGGAAAGCGCACCGTCCCGCCGGAGGCGAACTCCCCCTCGATCGTGTCGGGGAACCAGGCCGCCAGCTCCTCCGGTTCGGTCACCGCCCGCCAGACCCTCTCTGGGGGATGGGCGAGGCGGCGTTCGAAGCGGACGCCGACCTCCCCTCCCTCGGCTTCGATCAGCTTGCCGTCTCGCATGGAAGTCATGAAGCCTCCTCATCCAGGTGTTGTTCGAGTGCGTCGAGGCGGTCAGCCCAGAGGCGGCGATAGGGCTCGAGCCACTCGGCGACCTCCGCGAGCGGCTCAGGGCGCACTCCATAGATGCGCCGCTGGGCCTCGGTTCGAACCGAGACCAGGCCCGCGTCGCGCAACACCCGCAGGTGCTTCGACACGCCGGGCTGACTCAGCTTCAGCCTCTTGACCAAGTCGCCGACCGGGCGCTCGCGATCGAGCAGCATGTCGAGGATCCGCCGCCGCGTCGGCTCAGCCAGCACCTCAAAGGTCGTCGCCGCCATGCAGTCAGTATAACCAATGGGCTATATGCCTAAACGGAAATGCTAGGCCCGCCCGGCGAGCAGCTTCGCCAGCTTCTCCGGCGTGTTCGCGACCGGGACCGCCGTGTAGAGGATGAGGCGCAGGTCCGGGTTCTCGTCCGCGGGCCGAAAGGCCGCATGCTCGAAGACGAGCTTGCCGACCTTCGGGTGCTTGAGCACCTTGCGGCCCACGCCGCTCGAGGCCACCTCGTGGAGGCCCCACCATTCCCGGAACTCGGGGCTGCCCTCTTTCAGCGCCGAGATCAGGTCGTCGAAGTCGGGGTCGCCGACGTAGCGGGCGGCCTGCGCCCGAAAGCGAGCCACGAGGCGGCGGGCGCCCTCGTTCCACTCGGTGTGGAGTGTGCGCCGAGCCGGGTCCATGAAGATGCTCCAGACCAGGTTGCGCCGGCCGTCCGGCATCTCGCTCGGATCCCCGAAGACCACCGAGTGAGCGTCGTTCCAGGCCAAGAAGTCGAAGCGGCGACCGGTGATGCAGGCCGGGTTCGGCCCCAGGCTCTCGACCAGCTTCCTGATGGTCGGGTGGAGGTCCTCCTTCGGGGACCGCTCCACGGCGACCTCCTCACCGCGGCCGAGGAGGATCAGGTGGGCGCGCTCGGCGGGCGTCATGTCCAGGGCGCCGGCGATCGCCTCCAGCACGGACGCCGATGCCTGGACGTCCCGGCCCTGCTCGAGCCAGGTGTACCAGGTGGTCCCAACCCCCGAGAGCTGAGCGACCTCCTCGCGGCGCAGGCCCGGGGTGCGGCGGCGCCCGCCGCTGGGCAGACCCACGTCCTCGGGCTGGAGCGCCTCCCGCCTGTTCCGGAGGAAGTCCGCGAGCTCCGCCCTGCGCGGGGCGCCGTCGCCCTTCGCGAGTGCGGCGGAGGCGTTTCCGTTGGTCTGGCGGTCGCTCTTGGGTGGTGCTTTTGATACCAGGATAAATCCCTCTCTTGTACCTGGATCAAAAGGATCGCACACTGTCCTCCAGATGGCAAGCGAAACGTCCAACTCGACCTCACGCACCACGGGGGGTCCATCGTTGAACTCACAGATGAACGCGACTCCAGCCCCATCCGCACGCCGCAGTCCATGGTTCCTGCCCGTCCTCTTCGCGCCGGTCTTCATGGTCATCGTCGACGTCTTCATCGTCAACGTCACGGCGCCGTCCCTGCGGGCGGACATCGGGGCGAGCGACTCCGACCTCCAATGGGTCGTCGCCGCCTATCTGCTCACCTATGCGCTCTCGCTGATCACCGGCGGACGTCTCGGCGATGTCCTCGGCCGGCGGCGGATGTTCAAGGCCGGTGTCGTCGGCTTTAGCGTCGCGTCGATCCTCTGCGCGGCCGCACCCACTCCGACGGCCTTGATCGTCGCCCGCCTGCTCCAGGGCTTCGGCGGCGCCGCGATGTGGCCGCAGGTGCTCTCGATCATCCAGGTCGAGTTCGCGCCGGCCGAGCGGCCCAAGGCATTCGGTGTCCAGGGCCTCGTGCAGGGCTTGGCCGCGATCACGGCCCAGATCATCGGCGGGGGTCTGATCGCGCTCGATGTGCTCGGGCTGGGCTGGCGTTCGGTCTTCCTGGTGAACGTCCCGGTCGGTGCCGTAGCACTGCTCGCCGCGAACCGGGTGATCCCGGAGTCGCGCTCGGAGACCGTTCGCCGGCTCGATCTCGCCGGCGTCGCCCTGGCGACCCTGGCCCTCAGCCTGGTGATGGTCCCCGCCGTCGAGGGCCGCGAGCTCGGCTGGCCGACCTGGACCTTCGCCGCCTTCGCCGCGGCCCTCCCCGCTGCCGCCATCTTCGTCGCGGCCGAGCGCCGGATCGCGGCCCGTGGCGGCTCACCGCTCGTCGAGCTACGGCTCTTCGAAACGCGCGGATTCCGGATCGGGCTGCTCTCGGCGACGGTTCTCTACTTCGTCATCTCGTTCTTCTTCCTGCTCGCGATCTACATGCAGGAGGGGCTGGGCCTGAGCGCACTCGACTCCGGCCTGGCCTTCACGCCGATCGCCGTCGCCTTCGTCGCCTCGTCGCTGACGGGTCCGCGCCTCGCCGATGGAGCCCGCGAGTACCTGCCACAGGTCGGGGCCATGGTCGCGGCGCTCGGCCTGATCACGACGATCGTCGCCGTACAGGCGACCGGTAACGGCTCGGTCTCCGCCTGGCTGATCCTGGCCATGGTCCCGGTCGGGGCGGGGATGGGCCTCGCGATCCCGCCGCTCATCAACCTGGTGCTGCGGGCCGTCCCGCCGACCGACGCCGGCGCCGCCTCAGGCACCCTCGTCACCGCGCAGCAGATCGGCGCGGCGCTTGGCGTTGCGATCGTCGGCACGGTGTTCTTCTCCGAGCTCGGCTCCTCGCTCAGCACCGCCGCCTTCGGCGACGCGTTCTCGGTCTCCCTCGCGGTTCAGGCCGCCTTCGCCCTGACCGCGGCCGCGCTGGTCTCGCGGGCCAGGCAGACGACCCCCGAGGCGGCGCCGGGCGCTATGCCCGCCGGCGAGGGCGCTTAGAGCGACCGAGCAGCCGCCGGCCTGGCTTGCGCCTCGCCCGCCGTGGCTATGGTTCGAGGCCATGGCCTCGGCCGGGGACCAAGCACCTGTGGGCCGCGATCCACTCGCGGTGGCCCGCGAAGCCGCTGAAGCGGCCGGCTCGCGTTTGGGCGACGCCCGAACCGAGGCGGGGGAGCGTCTCGGTGCTGCCCGCGATGCAACGGGCAGGCAGATGGCCGCGGCACGCGAGACCGCGGCGATGGCCGCGCACGCCGCGGCGCACAAGCTCTCCCAGAAGCCGCGCCTGCGAGGTGTTTCCCACCAGTGGGCGTTCTTCGTCTCGCTCGGGGCCGGCGCAGCGCTGATCTTCGCCGCCAGCGGGGCTCGCGCCGTGATCGCGATGTCGATCTACGCCTTCTCCCTCTCGGCGATGCTCGGCACCAGCGCCCTCTACCACCGCGTCACCTGGACCCCGGACGTGCGGCGCTGGATGCGCCGGCTCGATCACACGATGATCTTCGTGTTCATCGCCGGCACCTACACGCCGTTCGCCATGCTGGTCATGCACGGGACCCTGGCGACCGTCGTGCTGATCGTCGTCTGGACCACGGCGGCGGCCGGGTTGGTCCTCAACCTGGTCTGGATCAGCGCCCCCTACTGGGTCTCCGCCGTCATCTACCTGAGCACGGGATGGGTCGCGATCGTCACGCTGCCGCAGCTCTGGGATGAGATCGGCCCGGTCGGCATCGGGATGATCGCGCTGGGCGGCGCGCTCTATTCAGCCGGGGCGGTCGTCTATGCCCGCCGCAAGCCCGACCCGCGGCCGCAGGTCTTCGGCTACCACGAGATCTTCCATGTCCTGGTGATCGCGGCAGCGGCCGTCCAGTACGCCGCGGTCGCGATCTACGCACTGCCCGCCGGCTGACGGCCCCGGACCTACGCCGAGGCGCCGAGCGCGGAGGCGAATCGTTCCTTGGCGGCCTCGATCAGCCGCTGGACCTCGTCCTCGCGGCCGGCCTTGATCAGCTCGACCGGGTCGGGGTCGCCGTTGACGATCCCCTCGAAGAACTCCTTGCGGTCCTGATAGGTGGGCAGCGTTCCCTTGGCCCAGCCGCGATGGTCGTTGAGGATCACCGCGAGGCGCGCGTAGGGCTCCCCGTAGGACTCCGCGATCTCCCGCTTCATCCGCTTGGCCAGCGCGGGGGAGGCACCGGCCGTGGAGATCGCGATCGCCAGCGGGCCGCTGCGCACGATCGCCGGCAGGATGAAGTTGCAGAGCGGCGGCACGTCGACGACGTTCACCAGCATCGCCCGTTTCTCGGCCCCCTCCGAGACCGCGATGTTGACGTCCGTGTGGTTGGTCGCGGCGATCGCCAGGAACGCGCCGTCGAGATCGCCATCGTGGAACTCGCGGCGATCGACGGTGATCGAGCCTTCGGCGGCGTATTGGGTGAGCTCGGGCAGGAGCTCCGGGGCGACGACGTGGACGTCCCCGTCGCAGAGCAGCAGCCCCTCGACCTTCTCCAGTCCGACGTCACCGCCTCCCACCACCAGGCAGCGCCTTCCCCCGAGCTTCAGCGCGGCCATATATAGAGGGGTCTCCAGCATGTCGCGCACGCAGCTCTGATCGCAGATCCCGCGGCGGAACTGGCAGACGCACTCCTTGCCCTCGAAGGCCTGAGCAGGCATGGCCCAGAGATTAGAGGGGGTCAGGCCGCAGCCGCGAGCGTCTCCTCGAGGCCGGTCTCGACCGTGCGCTCGGCGCGCCAGCCGATCCGCTCGGCGGCGGCGGACGCGTCGAGGTAGGTGCGCTCGATCTCGCCTTCGCGGGCAGCAGCGAACTGGGGCTCGAAGTCAGCCCGGCCGAAGGCGCTTCCGACGCGCTCGACCAGCTCGAGCACGTCCGTCTCGACCCCCGTGCCGACGTTGAGCGGGCCGGGATCGTCGCTCGCCTCGGCGGCCAGCAGGGCGGCGACGGCGTCGGCGACGTGGACGTAGTCGCGGGTCTGCTTGCCGGTGCCGAAGACCGTCGGCTGGCCGCCGTCGCGCGCCAGTTCGCAGAAGATCGCGATCACGCCGGCCTCCGTGGCGGGATCTTGGCGGGCGCCGTAGATGTTCCCCAGCCGCAGCGTCGCGGCCGGGAGCTCTCGCGTCCGTGCGTAGAGCTCGACGTAGCCTTCGGCGGCGAGCTTGCTCTGGCCGTAGACGGAGAACGGCTCGCAGCGCGCCGTCTCGGCGAACGGCAGGTCCTCGGGGCGGTCGTCCCCTTCTCCGTATATGGCGCCGCCGGTGGAGGTGAAGACGAAGCGCGAGGCGCCGGCCCGGCTGGAGGCCTCCAGGGCGTTGACGGTGCCCACCACGTTGAGCCGGGCATCGAAGGCGGGGTCGGCCATCGAGCGGCGGATGTCGATCTGGGCGGCGAGGTGGAAGACGCTCTCGGGTGAGAAGCCGAGGATCGAGTCGAACACCGCCGCGGAGTCCGCGATGTCGAGCTCGGTCACCTGGACGCCCGCCTCAAGGGCGGAGGCCAGGTTCTCCCGCTTGCCGCTGGAGAAGTCGTCGAGGACCATTACCTCGTCGCCGCGCTTGGCTAATGCATCGACCAGATGGGAGCCGATGAACCCCGCACCGCCTGTGACCACCGATCTCATCCCCCGGGAGCCTAGGTGAGCCCCTGCTACTCTCGCCGACCGCATCGGCCTAGTTAGAGCGCATCGACCCGGTTGGACGTAGTTCCAGGGGGCATCCCGGGTCGCGGCTACCGTGGAGGGCCTGACATGCGACTGATCGTCACAGAGAAGAACAACAGCGCGAAGAAGATCGCCGAGATCCTGAGCGGCGGGACGGCCACCGAGGGCGCCTCCTACAAGACGCCGTTCTACACCTGGGAGGGCCCTGACGGGTCCCAGACGACGATCGGGCTGAAGGGCCACGTCCTCAATCTCGCCTTCCCGGAGTCGTACAACAACTGGCAGGAGACGAATCCGCGCGACCTGATCGACGCCGAGCTGATCAAGGAGCCGACGGACAAGAACGTCGTCCGGGCGCTGAAGAAGGTGGCGAAGGAGGCCGACGACGTCGTGATCGCCACCGACTACGACCGCGAGGGCGAGCTGATCGGGCTCGAGGCCCTGCAGGAGATCGTGGGCGCGAATCCCCAGCTGGGCACCGTCGACGGGGTGGACGGCAACGGGACGGCGATCAAGCGCGCCCGCTACTCGGCCCTCACCAAGGGCGAGATCGAGCGCGCCTTCAACAACCTCGACGAGCTCTCGATGCCACTCGCCAACGCGGGCGCCGCCCGCCAGGACATGGACCTGATCTGGGGAGCGACCCTGACGCGGGCCGTATCGATGGCCACCCGGCGCTTCGGCTCCAACTTCCTCTCGGTCGGCCGGGTGCAGAGCCCCACGCTCGGCTTGATCGTGCAGCGCGAGCTGGAGCGCCGCGCGCACGAGCCCGAGCCCTTCTGGGAGGTGACGGCTACCTTCGCGCACCCCGACGGCAGCTTCACCGCGGAGCACATCACCGACAAGTTCTGGAAGGAGGAGGAGGCCAAGGCCGCGGTCGCCAACTCCAAGACGCCCGGCACCGTGGTTGAGATCAGCGCCAAGAAGAACACCCGCCAGCCCCCGGCGCCGCTCAACACCACCGCCTTCACCAGCGACGCCTCAAGCCGCCTCGGCATCACCCCCTCGCGCGCGATGCGGATCGCCGAGGACCTCTACATGGACGGCTACATCTCCTACCCGCGAACCGACAACACCGTCTATCCGAAGTCCCTCGATACCAAGGAGCTGGTCAAGCAGCTGGTCGCGATCGACGACTTCAAGCCCGCCGAGTTCCTGCTCGACGGGCGCTCGCACGAGCCGACCCGCGGCAAGAAGGAGACCACCGACCACCCGCCGATCTATCCCACCCAGGCGGTCAACCCGAAGCGCCTCGAGGCGCGCTCCGAGGCCCACCGCCGGGTCTACGAGCTGGTCGCCCGCCGGTTCCTCGCCACCTTCTCGCCGCCGATGGTCAGCGAGTCGACGCGAGCGAACATCGAGACGGCAAAGGGCGTCGGATCAGCCGACGCCGGCGAGACCTACTTTGTCCGCGGGTCCGTCGTGCTCGACCCCGGCTTCGCGGCGATCTACACCTATGCGCGCTCGGCTGACACCGAGATTCCCAAGCTGGAGGAGGGGCAGGAGCTCGAGCTCGAGGGCGTCGAGATGGAGGGCAAGGAGACGTCGCCGCCGCCCCGGATCAGCCAGGGCAAGCTGATCGAGATGATGGAGGAGCGCGGGCTCGGCACCAAGGCCACGCGCGCGGACATCATCCAGAAGCTCTATGACCGTGGCTACGTCTTCGGCAACCCGCCCGAGCCCTCGGAGACCGGGATCGCGATGTCGATGGCCTTCGAGCACTACGTGCCGCGGATGGCGACGCCGGACATGACCGCCGAAATGGAGGCGGAGATGGACCAGATCGCCGCCGGCGAGATGTCGAAGGACGAGGTCCTCGCAGACAGCCGCGACATGTTGCGCTCCGCCTTCGACGAGGTGGGCGATGACGTGAAGACCGAGGACGAGGATGCCAAGTGGCGCAAGTTCGCGCGCGAGGTCTGGGCCGGAATGGACCAGGACCGGGTGCTCGGCCCCTGCATCGTCTGCCAGGAGGCCGGCCGCAAGCAGCCGGATGGCTCGCCGAACATGCTGCGGATCATCAAGGCGCGGAAGTCGGGCAAGCGCTTCGTCGGCTGTCAGGGTTGGGACGGCGACAACCCCGACTCGCCGGATTCCTGCGACCAGACCTTCCCGCTCCCGCAGCGCGTCAAGGGTCTCTACAAGATCGAGGAGGTCTGCTCGGTCTGCGGACGCACTCCGCGCCTCCAGGTGATTCCCTGGCGCGGTCGCCCCTGGAAGCTCTGCCTGAACGACGAGTGCCCCTCGATGGCGGAGATGAAGCGCCGCCGCGCAGAGCGCGAGAGGGCCAAGGCCGCCAAGGAAGCCGCCGAGGCGGCGGAGAAGGACGGCGAGGAGGTCGACCCGGCCGAGGCGGCGAAGGAGGCCGAGAAGATCGCGGGCCAGGCCTCGGCGACGAAGGTCAAGCGGGCCAGGAACGGCTCGGGCTCGGGGTCCCGCGCGAAGTCGGGCAACGGCTCCCGCGCGAAGCCGCGGGCGAACCGCTAGCTAGCCGTAAAGCTCACGGACGACCGCGGTGTCGTTGAGGGCGACCAACAGTCCGCGCAGCTGGGCGAACTTCTCCGGGCCGAGCTCCTTTTCCCATTCCGCTTCGAGCTGGCGCACCGTGTCGCGGATGGCGCG
>DASXSZ010000029.1:0-2689 GCA_036505735.1 Solirubrobacterales bacterium | reverse complement strand
GCGCTCCGGCGCCGCGGTGGAGAGCCGTAATCGTTTTGTAATGCCGGCGGACCATCCTGTTTCGCAGGGAACGATTACGACGTCTTTGCACCTGAGGAGGATTTAGATGCTGAAAGGAATCTTGGCGCTCTGCTTGCTCTGTGGCGCCTTTCTCACCATCGCAGCCCCTGCGGGGGCCTTTAGTGTCGTGAATCCGGTGAGCGGTGATTGCCGCCAGGTCCTGATCCCCGGCCCCGAAACATTCCCGGGCAACTGGGAGGTCGTGAGCGCCACTCCGGCGGCCGGTCCTGGCCCCTGGAACGGCCACGGACACGCGAACGAGAACACTGCGCTCGGGCCCGTAATCTGCCCGTAGGGCGCCCAGAAGGCTCGGTCGCGAAGCTCGGCGGGTTCACACCAGCTCGGGCACGATGAGCCCCGCTCCAGCCGGCAACCGAGCGCGTTCCTGGTACTGCGCGATATAGTCCGATATCAGACTAATGTCCGCCAAAGCGCAAGCCAGCCGCACGACCACCCGCGGGAACCTCGGCTTTCTGCTCGCCAAGGCGAGCCAGCGCTGGAACGAGCTTCTCCGGGCGAGCTTCTCGGAACAAGGTTTCAGCGAGGTCCGGCCCTCATACGGGTCCGTGCTCATCCCGCTGTTCGAGGAGGATGGCCTGCGGATCGGCGAGATTGCCAGGCGCTCTCGCCTCTCCAAGCAGACGATGACGACGATGGTCCGCCTGGCCGAGCGTGACGGCCTGGTCGTTCGTGAGCCCGACCCCGAGGACGCCCGGGCGGTCCGGGTTCGGCTGAGCGAGCGCGCCCGTGAGTTCGCGCCGGTGGCCGAGAGGACGCTCGAGCGGCTGGACCGCCGCGTGGCAGTGCTGATCGGGCAGGCGAGGCAGCGCGGCTTGCACGAGGCCCTGACCGAGCTGGCGGAGCTGTGAGCCACAAGACAAGGAGTGAGGAGATGGGCAGCACACCCGAAGGCACAATCCGCAGATTCGCCGAGCGCCTTAATCAGGGCGATGTAGAGGGCGCCCTCGAGCTCTACGAAGCTGAGGCAGCCTTCGTGCCGGAGCCGGGGACGATTGTGAACGGCAGAGAGCGGATTCGGGAGGCGCTCCAGCGATTTGCCGCCCTGAAGCCCACCCTGACCGGTGAGATCCGGGGTGTCAGAGAGGGGGGAGATGTCGCCCTGGTCTTCAACCGCTGGCACCTTGACGGGGAAGGACCGGACGGCCCGATCGAGATGTCGGGGACGAGCGCCGACGTGCTCCGTCGCCAGGAGGACGGCAGCTGGCGCGTGCTGATCGACGACCCCTGGGGCGGGAGGTGAGTAAGACCGCCGAGGCGGGAGCCGAGTCAGTACATGTCAATCCGAGCAATAGACCGGGGCGTACCATGAAGCGATGGCCACGGCGCCGAGGCTCGATCCGACCGAGGTGGCCGAAGTCGGCTCGCGGCTGGCGGAGAACATCCGCCGCGCGGTCAAGGCCCCCGACCGGGTCGTCCGCGACCTGATCGTCGCCCTGCTCGCGGAGGGGCACGTGCTGATCGAGGATGCGCCGGGAGTCGGCAAGACCGCGCTCGCCAGGTCGCTGGCCCGCTCGCTGGAGGCCGACTACGCCCGGGTGCAGTGCACCTCGGACCTGCTGCCTGCGGACCTGGTCGGCACCAACGTCTTCAACCAGCGCGAGGCGCGGTTCGAGTTCCACCCCGGCCCTGTGTTCGCCAACGTCGTGCTGGTCGACGAGATCAACCGGGCCTCGCCGAAGACCCAATCCGGCCTGCTCGAGTGCATGCAGGAGCGCCAGATCACCATCGACGGCACCAAGCACGAGCTGGCTCGCCCCTTCGTGGTGCTGGCGACCCAGAACCCCGCGGAGTACGAGGGGACCTACCCGCTCCCCGAGGCAGAGCTCGATCGGTTCATGGTCCGGGTGTCGCTCGGCTACCCGGCCGCCGGGGCCGAGGCGTCGATGCTCGCCGAGCACGCCGACCGGGATCCGGTCGAGGAGCTCAACCCGATCGCGGACGTGGCCTCCGTGCGCGGGGCGCAGGCGGCCCTCGCGGGAATCGAGGGCACCGAGGCGCTCCGCCGATACGTGGTGGCGATCTGCGACGCGACCAGGGCAGACGAGCGGGTCGAGCTCGGAGCGAGCCCGCGCGCCGGCCTGATGCTCTTCCGGGCCGCCAAGGCGCTCGCGGCCCTCCGGGGGCGCGATCACGCACTGCCCGACGACGTCCAGGAGCTCGCGCCGTCCGTGCTCGCCCACCGGCTGCTGCTCTCCTTCGAGGTCGACGGGGATCAGCGCGAGTCCGTCGTCCGCGACGCCGTCGACAGGGTGCCGGCCCTGTGAGATGACCGCGGCGAGGGAGTCCGGCTCTCCGCGCGCGCCGCTCACCGCCGCGCTCGGGGCGCTCTTCCTCCTCACGGGGCTCGGGTTTCATCTGATCGCCGCGCTGGTCTGCGGCATCGCCTTGCTTGCGCTCGCCCTCGGGGCGGTGGCCTGGGTGGAGCTCGCGACCGCCGGCGGGCGACTGGAGAGGGAGTCCGGACCGGGGCGCATCGAGGAGAGCGAGCCCTACGCGCTTCGCCTCCGGCTGCAGCGCACGCTCCTGCCGCCGCCGGGCGGCGAGCTGATCGATCCCCTGCTCGATCGCAGCGTCCCGGTCGGGCCCCGCTGGGGGCGACGGCTGGAGC
>DASXSZ010000028.1:0-2377 GCA_036505735.1 Solirubrobacterales bacterium | reverse complement strand
CGCGGGAGGGATGGGTGAGGTCTATCGCGCCCGCGACACCCGGATCGGGCGCGAAGTCGCCCTGAAGGTCTTGCCCGCTTCGTACTCCGCCGATCCCGATCGTCTTCGGCGCTTCGAGCAGGAGGCGCGGGCCGCCGGGGCGCTCAACCATCCGAACGTCCTCACCCTCCACGACGTGGGTCGGCACGACGGGACGCCCTACATCGTCTCCGAGCTGCTCGAGGGCGAGACGTTGCGCGCGAAGCTCTCCCGAGGTCCACTCGGCGTCGCGAAGGCGCTCGACTACGCCGTGCAGATCGCCCGCGGTCTGGCGGCGGCGCACGACAGGGGGATCGTGCACCGCGACCTCAAGCCGGAGAACGTCTTCGTGACCCGGGACGAGCGAGTGAAGATCCTGGACTTCGGGATCGCGAAGCTGATCGAGCCGGCGAGGCCGGACGAAGCGATCGACGAGGCGGCCACGGCGACGCGGGGGACGGAGGCGGGAACGGTTGTCGGGACCGCGGGATACATGTCGCCGGAGCAGGTGCGAGGGCGGCCGGCGGATCACCGCAGCGACCTCTTTTCCTTCGGGGCGATCCTTCACGAGATGCTCACCGGCCGGCGGACGTTCAAGGGCGAAAGCCGCGTGGAGACGATGAACGCGGTCCTGAATGGCGAGCCATCGCCGATCGTGGAGGCGAACCCGCAGGTCCCGCCGCTGCTCGAGCGCATCGTGCGCCGCTGCCTGGAGAAGAGCCCGGAGAACCGGTTCCAGTCCGCGCGCGACCTTGCCTTTGCCCTCGAGGCCACCCAGGGCTCTCCCCGGCCGCCCGTCCCGAACGCGAAGCGCCGGATCGCCTGGGCGGTCGCGGTGCTGGCGGCCGTGACCGCCGTGATCACGATCGTCTTCCTCCAACGACGCGACCCTGAAGAACGCCGTCCGCTGCGCACCTCGATCCTCCCTCCGGAGAACACGTCGTTTGTCACGGGCGGCCAGGCGCACCCTGCTCTCTCGCCCGACGGAAGACGCATCGCCTTTCTGGCCCGCAACCGCGAGGGGAAGATCTGGCTCTGGGTCCGCGCGCTCTCGGATCTGGCTCCGCATCCCGTCGCCGAGACCGATATCTTCGGCCTTCCCTTCTGGGCTCCCGACGGCCGTCAGCTTGGCTTCTCCGTCGGGGGGAGGCTCAAGAAGGCGGACCTGGCCACGGGCGCGGTCCAGGATCTCTGTGATGCGAGCCGGCAGCGCGGGGCCACGTGGAACCGGGACGGCATCATCCTCTTCAGCCCCCGCACGGGCGACGTGATCTATCGTGTCCCGGCGTCCGGCGGCAGTCCGGCTCCGGTCACGCGACTCGACCCGAAGCGAGGTGACATCGCCAACCGCTGGCCCTTCTTCCTGCCCGACGGCCGACACTTCCTCTTCTTGGTGGCCGGCAGGGCGGAGGGGGCCTCGACCGCCGACGTGTACGTCGGCTCGCTCGATTCCGACGAGACGCGGCTGCTCGTCCGCGATGCCTCGAACGCCGAATACGTGGCGACCGGCCATCTGGTCTTTGCACGACAGGGCAACCTGCTGGCCGTGCCCTTCGATGCGAACCGGCTCGCCATCGGCGGCGAGCCGGTGTTGATCGCCCGCGACGTCGCGTACTTCAAGCCTAATGACCTCTCGACGTTCTCCACCTCGGCGAACGGGACTGTAGCCTACCTGACCGCCCCCGTGCGCGAGTCGCGGCTCGTCTGGCTCGACCGGGCGGGCCGCGACGTGGGATCGGTGGGGGAGCCGGACCGCCCCGGCACCACCAAGCGGACGTTCGGTGGCGTTCTGCGGGTCTCTCCGGACGGCCGCTCCATCGCTTTCATGCGCCTGGATCCTGAAACCCAGAATGGGCACATCTGGGTCCACGATAGCGCGCGCGGGACTGCGACGCGGGCGACGTTCCAGCCGGCGTTCTACAACGGGGTCGTCTGGTCACCGGAGGGCCAGCGGCTCGTTTTCGGGGGCGGCCAGTACATTGAGTTGCGCGAGAAAGCGCTCGCCGGCAGCAGTGAGGAGAAAACTCTCTTTTCGTCGCCCTATACCCTGGCGCCTCTGGACTGGTCTCACGACGGACGGTTCATCCTCTATCGGCTCCTGGATCCGAAGACGGCCTGGGATTTGTGGGCGATGCCGCTCAGCGGAGAGCTCAAGCCGTGGCCGATCGTGCGCACTCGGTTCAACGAGTACCAGGCCAGGCTTTCCAAGGATGGGCGGTGGATGGCCTATACGGCGGATGAATCTGGCCGGGCGGAGGTCTACGTCCGTCCATTCCCCGGGTCGGAGGACAAGTGGTTGATTTCGACCGGCGGAGGGGCGAGCCCATGCTGGCGGGCGGACGGCCGGGAGCTGTTCTAC
>DASXSZ010000027.1:0-4303 GCA_036505735.1 Solirubrobacterales bacterium | reverse complement strand
CCGGGCGACCTCCGGCGAGAAGGTGTCGGCCGATATCGGCAACTCCGCTCGCCCCGCGAGGCCCTCGATCGCCGGAACCAGCCGGTCCGCCTCGTCCTCCACCGGTACCGCGGGACCGCTGCGAGCGGCAACGGCGCCGAGATCGAGCATGTCGAAGCCCTCGTCGGCCAGACGCAGCCCGTCCTCGACCGCGCGCTCAGGCGTGCCGCTGCGGGCACCCTCGAACATCGAGTCCTCGGTGATGTTGACGATCCCCACACCGACGGGCCGCTCGAGATCGAGCGTCCGGTCGCGGAGCTGCCATCGCGAAGCCACAGGCACCATTAAACGGGTTGCTCCACCATTAATCGGGTTGCGCCTGGCGGCGCACCCTCGCATCACCCTCGCACATACCCCAATACGGTTGACGCCCTTGGCCCTCCGCTGCGTCTACACCGACCTCGATGGGACCCTGCTCGGGCGCTACGGCTCCCTCTTCCGCGACTCGGAGGGCGAGTTCTCGATGCTGCAGGCGCGGGCGCTCGAGGCCTGCCATCGTGCCGGCGCCGAGGTGGTGATCAAGTCAGGCCGGCGGGAGGGCTCGGTGATGGAGGACGCCAAGCTGATCGGCTCGACCTCCTATATCTGCGAGGTCGGCTGCCTCGTCGTGATGGATGGCGAGCGAACCGTGCTCGCCGGCGAGGCCGAGGCCGAGCCGGGCAAGACGCTGGCCGAGACCATGGTCGACCGCGGGATTCCGGACGAGCTGTTCGAGCACTTCGCGGGGCGGCTCGAGTTCCATAGTCCATGGCACCGCCAGCGCGAGCTCTCCCTCCTCTTCCGCGGCAAGATCGATGTCGAGGAGGCAAACCGGCTGCTCGCCGAGCGCGGCCACACTAGCCTGCGCCTGATCGACAACGGCGCCATCTTCGCGCCGATGGAAGGGATTGAGGGCCCTGCGCACGCATACCACCTGCTCCCTGAGGGTGCCAGCAAGGCGAACGCGGTCGCCTTCCACATGCGGGCCCGGGGCTATGCGCCGCGGGAGTGCATCGCCATCGGCGACTCGGTCGAGGACCTCGACGTCGCGGACGTCGTCGGTCGCTTCTTCGTCCCTGCGAACGGCCCCGAGCGCGACCCGGCGCTGCGCGAGGCGATCGCGGGGAGGGCCAACGTCACGGTCACCGAGGGTCGGATGGGCGGGGGTGTCTACGAGGCGATCGTCTCTACGCTGGCCGGGGCCTGAGGCGATGCGGACCGTTCGGGTCAAACGTACGATCCCGGCTCCGGCCGAGCAAGTCTTCGACCTGCTCGCCGACCACGCCAACTACGACCGCTTCCGCCCCGTCCGCCGGTCTGAGCTGCTCACCGAGGGCGAGCCGCCGCCCAACGGGATCGGGGCAATGCGCCGAGTGCTGATCGGCCCGCTCCGCTTCGAGGAGCAGATCACCGCCTACGCGCGGCCCTCACGGCTGGAGTACCTGATCGTCCGCATCAACGCTCCCTACGAGCACGACGGTGGGAAGATCCGCCTCACGGAGAACGCCGGCCTGACCACGGCGGAGTGGACCTCCGAGTTTCGCGTGCCGACGCCGCTGATCGGCGGGATCCAGGAGCGGGCGTGGGCCTATGCCCTGGCGCGGGGATTCAGGCGCGTGCTCGAGGACGTCGAGCGGATCCTGCGCGGCTAGTTTCCGTTCTGGGAGCCGAACCCCGTGCGGCGCCGCTCGAGCTCCCGCTGCTCGATCACCCGGTCGATCAGCCCGTACTCGGCCGCCTCATTCGCCTTGAAGAAGCGGTCACGCTCCATGTCCTCGTGCACCTGCTTCTTCGACTTGCCTGTGTGCTTGGCGTAGATCGCGTCCAGGCGGTCGCGGAGGTCGAGCGTCTCCTTGGCGTGGATCTCGATGTCCGACGCGACGCCCTCGAAGCCCCCGCTCGGCTGGTGGATCAGGATCCGCGAGTTGGGCAACGCCATCCGCTTGCCCTTCGCCCCGCCGGCGAGCAGCAGTGCGCCCATCGACATGGCGATGCCGTAGCAGATCGTCCGCACGTCGGGCTTGACGAACTGCATCGCGTCGTAGATCGCCATGCCCGAGTAGACGACCCCGCCGGGGGAGTTGATGTACAGCGAGATGTCCTTGTCGGGGTCCTCGGACTCGAGGTGGATGATCTGCGCGACGATCAGGTTCGCGACCTGGTCGTCGACCGGCTGGCCGAGGAAGATCACCCGCTCGCTGAGCAGGCGCGAGTAGATGTCGAAGGAGCGCTCGCCTCGGGCGCTCTGCTCGACGACCATGGGAACCATCGGCATCGTGACCTCCTCGATCCGGTCTCAGCACGAATTCTTAACTGCAACCGGTCGGTTGCGCGACCTACGGTAGAGTACCATAAGCAACCATGAAGTTGCGAGATGCCAAGACAGCGGACCAGAAGGCCCCCTGGGTCGAGCGGGAGACCATGGTCGAGGCCTCCCCCGAGGAGGTCTGGGAGGCGCTAACCGACGAGGACCGCCTCGAGGAGTGGATGGCGCCCGAGGTCGAGCTCGATCCCACCGAGGGCGGCGAGATCGCCGTTCGGGACGGGGACGACGAGCGTGCGGGCACGGTCGAGACCGTCGAGGAGCAGGAGCGCTTCGCGTTCACCTGGTCACGTCCCGGAGAGGGCGAGAGCTTCGTCGAGTTCACGATCGAGCCGCTGCCGGGCGGCACCCGGGTGACCGTGGTCGAGACGCCGATCGGGCCGACGGCGATGGCGCTCGGCGGCTGGACCTCGCGACTGGCGCGCCTGCACCGTTCACTCAGCTTCACACTCGTCGCTTGAGGGCACCGGCGCACCGACAGGTCGATTCGGTCTTCGTCGCGCTCGCCGATCCGACGCGCCGGCGCGTGGTCGAGACCCTGGCGCGCGGCGGCACCGTGACGGCCAGCGGCCTCGCGGCGCAGCTGCCGATGACGCGGCAGGCAGTCGCCAAGCACCTCTCGGCGCTACGCGGGGCCGAGCTGGTCAGCGTGATGCGCATCGGGAGGGAGACGCACTACAAGCTCCGCCCTCAGCCCCTTGACGAGGCGGCCCACTGGATCCAGATGGTGAGCGCCGAGTGGGATGACCGGCTCGAGGCCCTGCGCCGGTCGCTCGAGAAGCGGGGCAGCCGCCCCCGGTAGGCCGCGCCCGGCTGTCGCTACGCTCCGGGCATGGCGCAGGCCACCGTGGCGGAGGAGGAGTACCTGCAGACGATGTTCTGGCTGGAGGAGGCCGGGCTGCAGATCAATGGCGCCAACATCGCGCGCGCCATGCAGCTCTCGCCCCCCACGGTCCACGAGATGATCGGCCGTCTCGAGGGGGACGGCTACGTCGCGCGGGCCGATGACAAATCGCTCACCTTCACAGAGCGCGGCCGGGGCGAAGCCCAGGCGATCGTTCGCCGCCATCGCCTGATCGAGCGGTTCCTCACCGACGTGCTCGGCATCCCCTGGGACGAGGTCCATGAGGAGGCGGAGCGACTCGAGCATGCGATGTCGCCGGTGCTCGAGGAGCGCATGCTCGCCGCGATCGGGGACGCCAAGACCTGCCCCCACGGACATCCGATCGTCGAGGGCGCGCGGGAGGAGGGGGTCCTGCTTGCGGACGTCGAGCCCGGCGCGGAGGTGCGGATCCTGCGCTTCGAGAACGAGGCGGAGGAGATCCTCCACTACCTGAAGCAGACGGGGATCCACCCCGGCATGACGGGGACGCTCGACAGCTCGGACGAGGACGAGGTCGTGGTCGCCTCCGATGACGGCCGCCACCCGGTGTCGAAGAGCGTCGCCGAGACGGTCTCGGTGAGGGCCGACCCGGCCCCGGCCCCGCGGCCGCCGCTGCCGGACCAGCTGGTGATCAGCGCCGACCGCTACGGGCGCTAGCGGCCACAAGGCCTCCGTCTTTACCAGCTGTCAGCCCGGGCTTCAGGTGGGCGACCGAGACGCGCCCGGGAGATCCTCGGGGACCGTATCTAGGCCGCCCTAGCGGTTGCTCGGGTCCGCTCCAGGGCCCGGGCGAGGCGCTGGACGCCCTCCGAGACCTCATCCGCCGGCACCGGGGCGAAGGAGAGCCGCAGGCTCGAGGTCCCGCCCTCCATCATGAAGTCGGGTCCGGCGACGAAGGTCACGCCCTCCTCCTTGGCCTCGCCGAGCAGGGCCTGGCTGTCGACGTCGTCTTTCAGGTCGAGCCAGAGGAAGTAGCCGCCCTCAGGCACAACGAACTCGGCCTCCGGGATGTACGTGCGGAGCGCCTCGACCAACGCGTCGCGCCGCTCGCGCAGCGCCGCGTTCACGACCTCGAGGTT
>DASXSZ010000026.1:0-17290 GCA_036505735.1 Solirubrobacterales bacterium | reverse complement strand
GAGGAGCGCTCGCGCAGGTCGGCGAGCTCGGCTTCGATCGCTTCGAGGCGGTCCTTGGAGGCCTCGTCCTTCTCCTTCTTGAGGGCCTCGCGCTCGATCTCGAGCTGCTGGATGCGGCGCTCCACCTCGTCGATCTCGGTGGGCATCGAATCGATCTCGATCTTCAGCCGCGAGGCGGCCTCGTCGATCAGGTCGATCGCCTTGTCGGGCAGGAAGCGGTCCGCGATGTAGCGATCGGAGAGGGTGGCGGCGGCGACGATCGCCGCGTCGGTGATCCGCACGCCGTGGTGGACCTCGTAGCGTTCCTTCAGGCCGCGCAGGATCGCGATGGTGTCCGCGGCGTCCGGCTCTCCGACGAACACCGGCTGGAAGCGGCGCTCCAGGGCGGCGTCCTTCTCGATGTGCTTGCGGTACTCGTCAAGGGTCGTCGCCCCGACGGCGCGAAGCTCGCCGCGGGCGAGCATCGGCTTCAGCAGGTTGGATGCGTCGACGGCGCCCTCGGCGGCGCCGGCTCCCACGATCGTGTGGAGCTCGTCCATGAAGAGGACGATCTGGCCCTCGGCCGCCTGGATCTCCTTGAGCACGGCCTTGAGCCGCTCCTCGAACTCGCCCCTGTACTTGGAACCCGCCAGCAGGGCGCCGATGTCGAGCGCGATCACCCGGCGGTCGCGCAGCGACTCCGGGATGTCCCCCGAGACGATCCGCTGCGCCAGCCCCTCGACGATCGCGGTCTTGCCGACGCCCGGGTCGCCGATCAGGACGGGATTGTTCTTGGTGCGGCGCGAGAGCACCTGGATGACGCGGCGGATCTCCTCGTCCCGCCCGATCACCGGATCGAGCTTGCCGCTCTCCGCCTCGGCGGTCAGGTCGCGCCCGTACTTCTCGAGCGCGCCGAAGGTGTCCTCGGGGTTGGGTGAGGTGACGCGGTGAGGGCCGCGAACCTCGGAGATCGCCTGCACCAGGTCCTTGCGATTCGGCAGCAAATCGGAGACGCCGGAGCGCCTCTCCGTCAGTGCGAGCAGGATGTGCTCGGTGGAGATGTACTCGTCGCCGAGGCCGGTGGATTCCTTCTCGGCCTGCTGCAGGACCCAGACGAACTCGCTCGATGGGCGGACGTCAGGGAGAGTGTTGCCGCTCAGCTTCGGAAGTTTGTCGATCGCCTCCCGGGCGCGGGTCCGCGCGTCCTGGGCGTCGACGCCGAGGCGCTGCAGGACCGGCACGACGACGCCCTCATCCTGCTCGAGCAGGGCGAGGAGCAGATGAGGAGGGGCGACCTCGGGATTCGATCCCTCGGAGGCGAGCCGCTGCGCGCCCGCCACCGCCTCCTGCGACTTGATCGTGAATCGGTCGGGCTGCATCTCAGGTGATGGTAGCGGCTTTAGTGTCGAAAGTAAAGAAATCTATGCGCATTGGACTTAGATTCATGCCTGATGATTAGCGTCCGAATTGTGGGGTGGCGCGCCGGGAGCCGGTCGGCATAGGATCGGCGACCACGGGGTCGGTCAAGGATGGCAATGGAGACCAACGTCGAGATCTATGAGCGGATCCTCGAGACCTTCAATCGGGAGGGGGTCGAGGGGGTGATGCCGTTCTTCGCCGCTGACGTCGAGCTCTATGACCCCGATCTTCCGCCGGGCCGCTATCGCGGCCCGGATGCGGTCCGCAGGGTGGCGGAGCAGCTGATGAGCGGATTCGAGGACGTCGAGATCCAGGACTTTCGCCTGCTGCCCGCGGGCGACCGGGTCGTCGCCCTGCTGCACACCCGTGGCACGGGCGAGCGCGATGACCTCGTGGTGGAGACGCGCGACGCCCACACGATCACCTTCCGCGACGGCAAGATCGCCTACTGGCGCCTCTACCTCGATCAGGCCGAGGCGCTCAGCGACGCCGGCCTCGACCCGGAGCTGGCGAGCGCCGGAAGCCGCTAGCGACGCTCGGTTCCGCCTAGGCTGCCCGCGTGGGCGGCAGCAGCCGGATCTGGATCCTGCGCGCGGTGCTTGCGGTGTCGATCGCGGCGGTCGCGCTGACGCCGGTTGGCCGCTCCGTCGCCGACCGGGCCGGCGGCGCCGGTCCGAGAGACCGATCGGATCACAAGGTGTGGCCGTGGCTTCGATACCCGTCCCACGACGCCATTCGAAGCGCTCGGCGATTCGCGGCCGCTCGCGGCGACGTCTCCTTCGCCGTCATCGACCCCTCGGTAGGCCTGCGCGGCTACGACTACGACCGGCAGCTCAGCTCGGCGAGCGTCAGCAAGGCGCTGCTGCTCGCGGCGGAGCTGCGGCGCCTCGAGCGGGAGGACGTGGCCCTCGACGCCGCGACCAGGGCGCTGCTCGAGCCGATGATCACCTACTCCGACAACCGCGCGGCAGACGCGGTCTACGCCCGCGTGGGCGATGAGGGGCTCGAGGAGGTCGCGAGCCGCGCCGGGATGCGCGACTTCGAGGTGACGCCCGGCTTCTGGGGCGGGGACCGGATCACCGCAGCCGACATGGCTCGCTTCTTCTACCGGCTCGAGCACAACCTGGCGGGGCGATATCGCGGCTACGCGAAGGCCCTCCTCGCCCGGATCACATCGGTCGAGCGCTGGGGCATCCCGCAGGCCGTCGGCCGGGGCTGGTCGGTCTGGTTCAAGGGCGGCTGGCGGCCGCCTGGACAAAAGCACACGAGCGGACCCGTCAGCAATCAGGCCGCGCTGCTCGAGCATCGGGGCGGGGAGCGCCTCGCCCTCGCCGTGCTCACCGACGAGGCGCCGTGGGGCGGCGGCTTCGAGGCTATCGAGGGCGTTGCCAGGCGCCTACTCAGCAGGTCGCCGCCGTATCGCGGCGGCTGGCAGGCTCCCTAGCTAGTCGTGGGAGCGGCGAATCGGGATCCTGGTGGAGCCCTTCCCGCCGGTCATGTCCCGCGGCTCGTACGCCCCGTACGGCACGAGCTCACCGCCGAGCGACTTGCGCAGCCGCTCGAGCTCCTCGGTCATCCGGCTCTCCATCTCGGCAGCCCGCCTCCGCATCTTGCTCATCTCGGCGCGCATGCGCTCCAGCCGCTGCTCGAGCTCGAGCACGGTCTCCACCCCGGCCAGGTTGAGGCCCTCCTCGTTGGTCATCTGCTGGATTCGCCTCAGCCGCTCGACGTCCGCCTGCGAGTAGAGCCGGGTGTTCTTCGGCGAGCGCTTGGGTGTGATCAGGCCGCGCGCCTCGTACATCCGAAGTGTCTGCGGATGCATCTCCGCGAGCTCGGCCGCGACCGAGATCATGAAGACGCCGCGCTGCTCGTCGATCCGCTGCTCGCCCTCGCCGGCCACGCGACCCCTCCTGGGTGGTCTGCGCTCAGCCATCAGTCCTCAACTCTCCCGCCCGCTCCGGACCGAGCCGCGTAGCCGAGCAGCGAGGCACGCGGATTCTGGCCGTTGAGCGCCTCGGAGAGCCTTTCGACGGCTTCGCGCTGCTCCTCGGTGAGCTCCTTCGGGACGTCGATGCGGATCCGGTAGTAGATGTCCCCGCGGCCTGAGCCCTTGGTGCGCGGGGGTCCCTCGCCACGCAGGCGCTGGACCGAGCCGTGCTGGGTGCCTGGCGGGATGCGGATCGTCTTTGAGCCGTTCAGCGTCGGCACCTCGATCGTCGCTCCCTGTATCGCCTCGGGGACCGTCACCGGGAGCTCAACCTCCAAGTTGCCGTCGGGGCGCTGCTGGAAGACCGGTGAGGGAGCGACCCGGGTGGTGACGTAGAGGTCGCCACGGGGGCCGCCGCGGTAGCCCGCCTCGCCCTTACCGGCCAGGCGGATCCGGCTGCCGTCGTGCACCCCGGCGGGGATGTTGACCCGGTAGCGCTTGGTCTCCTGCGTGACGCCACTACCCGAGCAGGTCGGGCAGGGATCGTCGATCACGCTTCCCTGTCCACCGCACTCCGGGCAGGGCTGAGAGATCGAGAAGAGGCCCTGGCTCTGGGAGTCGATTCCGGTCCCCTGGCAGCGCGGGCAGGTGTGCGGCGCTGTGCCCGGCTTCGCCCCGCTGCCGTCACAGGTCGGGCACGGGCCCGTGGTGGGCACAGAGACGGCGATTTGGGCGCCGTGCATCGCCTGGTCGAACGAGAGGCGGACCTCAGTCTCGAGGTCGCGGCCCCGCTGGGCGCGCGGCCCCTGCTGGCGGCCGCGGCCGAAGAAGGAGGAGAAGATGTCCCCGAGATCGGAGGCGAACCCGCCGCCGCCCGGGAACCCACCGGCGCCGAAGCCGGCGAACCGGCCGCCGGCGTCGTATTGCTTGCGCTTCTCCGGATCGGAGAGCGCGTCGTAGGCCTGCTGGATCTCCTTGAAGCGCTCCTCGGCCTGCTTGTCGTCCGGGTTGCGGTCCGGATGCCATTTGCGGGCCAGGTCGCGATAGGCCTTCTTGATGTCGTCCTGCGAGGCCGACTTCGAGACGCTGAGCACCTCGTAGAAGTCCCGCGGCGGCATCAGGCGCTCACCACCACGCGTGCGGGCCGCAGAACCTGCCCGTTCAGCCGGTAGCCCTTCTCGACGGTCTCGACCACGACGCCCGCGTCGGTGCCCTTCTCGGGCCGGGTGGAGAGCGCCTCGTGCAGCTGCGGATCGAAGCGCTCGCCGGTCGGATCGAAGGCCTCGACCCCGGCGCTCTCGAGACGGTCACGAAGCTCATCGTGGACGAGGGCCACCCCCTTGGCGAGCGCCTCGTGTGACTCCCTCAAACGGGTCGCGCTGTCGCGCGCCCTCGCATCATGCCCCGCCTCGAGGGCCCGCTCGAGGTTGTCGATCACCGGGAGCAGCTCGCGGGCGAGCTCGGCCTTGCCGCGAGCGAGCGCCTCTGAGGTCTCCTTGGCGACTCGCTTGCGGTAGTTCTCGAAGTCGGCCCGGGTCCGCTGGGCCAGCTCCAGGTACTCGTCGCGCTCGCGCTTGGCCTCGCCGAGCTCGTCGAGATCTCTCTCGACCTGCTGCTCGGCCTCGCTTTGTGCGCGCTCGCCCTCTGTCTCGGTGCGCTCCTCCGTCTCGGGAGCCGGCTTCTCGCTCATCGGCCCCCCTTACGAGGTCTTCTCGTCGTCGACGACCTCGGCGTCCACGACCTCCTCCTCGCCGGCGCCGTTCTGCGCGGTGCCGTCGCCGGAGGCCGCCGCCTGCTCCTGGGCCGCCTGCGCGTAGATCTGCTCTGAGACCTTCTGGAAGGCCGTCTGCAGCGCGTCCGATTTGGAGCGGATCTCGGCCGCGTCCTCAGAGGTGAGCGAGTCGCGGACGTCCTTGATCGCCGCCTCGATCTCCTCCTTGGAGCTCTGATCGACCTTGTCACCGAGCTCGCCGAGCTGCTTCTCCGCCTGATATGCGGCGTTCTCGGCGACGTTGCGGGCCTCGGCCAGCTCGCGCTGGCGCCGGTCCTCGTCGGCGTGCGACTCGGCGTCCTTGATCATCTGCTCGACCTCGGCCTCATCCAGGCCGGAGCCGCCCTTGATCTCGATCTTCTGCTCCTTGCCGGTGCCGAGGTCCTTCGCGGAGACGTTGAGGATGCCGTTCGCGTCGATGTCGAAGGTGACGTCGATCTGCGGCATGCCTCGCGGCGCGGGCGGGATGCCGGTGAGCTGGAACTTGCCCAGGCTCTTGTTGCCGGCGGCCATCTCGCGCTCGCCCTGGAGCACGTGGACCTCGACCGAGGGCTGGTTGTCCTCCGCCGTCGAGAAGATCTCCGACTTCTTCGTCGGGATCGTCGTGTTGCGCTCGATCAGCTTGGTCATCACGCCGCCCTTGGTCTCGATGCCCAGCGTGAGCGGGGTGACGTCGAGCAGCAGCACGTCCTTGACGTCTCCGGCGAGCACGCCGGCCTGGATCGCGGCGCCGATCGCGACGACCTCGTCGGGGTTGACGCCCTTGTGCGGGTCCTTTCCGGTGAGCTCCTTGACCTTCTCCTGAACGGCCGGCATGCGGGTCATGCCGCCGACCAGGACGACGTGGTCGATGTCAGCGCCCGAATCCGCCAGCGCCTGCTTGACCGGCCCGACCACGCGGTCGAGCAGCGAGGAGGTCAGCTCGGAGAGCTTCGCCCGGGTCAGCTTGATGTCGAGGTGCTTCGGCCCGGCGTCGGTCGCCGTGATGAACGGCAGGTTGATCTGCGTCTCCTGTGTGGTGGAGAGCTCGATCTTCGCCTTCTCCGCTGCCTCGTAGAGGCGCTGCAGCGAGTTCTTGTCGGCGGACAGGTCGACGCCCTGGTCGCGCTTGAATTCGGCGACCAGCCACTCGACGATCGCCTTGTCCCAGTTGTCGCCGCCCAGGTGGTTGTCGCCGGCGGTGGCCTTCACCTCGAAGACACCGTCGCCGATCTCTAGCACCGAGACGTCGAAGGTCCCGCCGCCCAGGTCGAAGACGAGAATCGTCTGATCGGACTCCTTGTCGAGCCCGTAGGCGAGCGAGGCCGCTGTCGGCTCGTTGATGATCCGCTTGACGTCGAGCCCGGCGATCTTGCCGGCGTCCTTGGTGGCCTGGCGCTGATCGTCGTTGAAGTAGGCCGGAACGGTGATCACTGCCGAGTCGACGGGCTCGCCGAGCTTGCCCTCCGCGTCGGCCTTGAGCTTCTGCAGGATCATCGCCGAGATCTCGGGCGGGGAGTACTGCTTGCCGCCTGCGTCCACGCGGACGTCGCCGTTGGGGCCGGCGATCACCTTGTAGGGGACGATGGTCTCCTCCTCCTTGACCTCGGCCTCCTTGCGGCCCATGAAGCGCTTGATCGAGAAGACGGTGTTCTCGGGGTTCATCACGGCCTGGCGCTTGGCGACGGTGCCCACCAGGCGCTCGCCCGAGTCGGTGAATGCGACGACGGAGGGAGTGGTGCGGCCGCCCTCGGCGTTCTCGAGCACCGTGGACTCACCGCCCTCCATCACCGCGACGCACGAGTTGGTCGTGCCCAGGTCGATGCCGATCGTCTTTGCCACTGTCAGTCCTCCAAAGCTTTTCGTGTTTCGTTCCTCTACGGAGGGTAGCGCCTCCTACACCTCTGCCTACAAAATCTAAGTGAGAGTGTGGCAGATGTGTGCCCGATTGTAAAGCCCCGGACCACTGGCGCACCAGCGGCGAGAAAAGAGAGGCCGGGGCCCAGTGCCCCGGCCTCTCCGATTAGTCCGTCTGTCGTGCTCTCTACTTGATCTTCAGCACGCTCGTCAACGCGGCGTGATCGGATGGGTAGAGGCCGTTGACCGGCGCCCGGCCGTCGACGAAGCCCTTCACGAACCTGATCTTGGCCTTGTTCGTGAGGACGTGGTCCACCTGGTGGTCGAAATCGTTGATTGAGTTCGGCCCACCGACCAGGAACGGGTCATTCAGGCAACAGCCGAGCGGGTGGGCGGTGCTCCGCTCGATGAACCCGCCGGCGGTCAGAGCCATATAGGCGTTCCGATCGCCGTTGGGCTGGACGGTGTCGTCGTCCGAGTTCATGTCGCCGAGCAGGATGACCGGCTTCTTGCTTTTGGCCGCGCCACCCGGACCGACCAGCTGCGTCGCCTGCGCGGCGCGGATGTCGCCCTTGCCGAGCGAGGTGCCCTGGTTGGTCGTGTTGCTGCCCTGGCTGTCGAACGCCTCCAGGTGCGTGTTGACGAAGTGGAAGCTCCTACCGCGGGCGTTCACGTCGATGGCGGTCCAGCCGCGCGTCACGTCGACCGTTCGGACGCCGCCCGCGAGGCTCTCCCGCAGGAGCGTGTTGTAGGTGCCACTGGTCCGGTTCTTGAACTTGATCCCGACGCCCTTGCGGACCAGGATCGCGTCGCGCATGGTCAGCCGCTCGTTGTGGTCGGCGCCGGCGAGCCCGCTGCCACTGCCGTTGTCGTTGACCGGCAGCTCGAAGTCGAACTCCGGCTTGACGACCGCGGTTACATACCGGAGCCCTGTCTTCTTGCTGCCCTTGTTGACGGCCTTAAGCAGGTCGGTGAGGAAGTCACCACCCGCCGGATCGGTCTGCGTCGCGACCGGGCTGCCGAGGGCGGCGGCCAGGTCGACCGGCCCTGTGCGCCACCAGGCCGCCTCCTGGAGGCCGACCAGGTCGGGCTTGCGCTTCTTGATCTCGGCCGCGATCGACGCGGCACGAACCGACGGGAACTTGGTCGCGTGAACCTGATTCACGATGTCGCCGCCGCGATCGATTGCCTGGTCGACGGTGTTGGCCTGCAACGCCGGGGTCAGGTCTGCGCCCAGGTAGAGGTTGCGGGACATCACCGTCAGCTTGGTGCCCTTGCTCGTCTTCTTGCCCGCAGCGTCGGCGCCGCCCGGGATCAGCGCGAGGCAGAGGGCCGCAATCAAGCCCAAGACCAGCGCAATTCCCACGCGGCCCCTCATCCCCGGGAACCGATTTGCGTGACTCAACTGAACTCCTTTCTCTGCGAGGTTCCGGCCACGCATCGGTGCGTGCGGTCCCCTCGAGACTCCTCTGTCTGCCCTAAGCACGCTATTTCACGCGGAGTTGCGGGGGAAACCGCAATCCGCCGCAGTATTCGGTACGGCTATGGGCCCTGACCGGCGACCTGCGAGACGAAGGTCGCCACCTCGTCTGCCTGCTGCCCGGCGAGGACGCCCTTCGGCATCCGGCCGGCGACGCCGTTGTTGATCGCGGCCAGCACGCGGGGCTTGATGGTCGCCGGGTCCGGGGCGCTGGCGCTGGGGGGCGCCAGAAGATCGTCGAGGTTCGGGCCGACCACGCCGTCGGTGCCGGCTTTGGCGAGCGTGTGGCAAGCGCCGCAGTTGGTGACGAACAGGTCCTTGCCCGCCTGGAGGCTCGACGGCACCTCCCCCGGGGAGGCGCTCTCGGAGCCCTCGTGGGTGAGCGCCCAGGCCGGCACGCCGACCCCCAGGAGCAGAACGACCAGCCCGAACATGACGAAGGTGCTCCGCTTCATTTCTGGCGGGGCAGCATATTGCTCTTGTTCTTGTAGTAGGGGCACATGCGGCGGAGATCGCATTCGCCGCAGCGAGGACGTGGCCGGCAGACGGCGCGCCCGTGCCGGATCAGGTTGATGTGCAGCTCGTAGGCGTCCTCCGGCGGCGTGATCGCGAGCATCTCGTCGTGCGCCTCGTCGAAGGAGGCGCCGGGCCGGAACAGCCCGAGGCGCGCGCCGACGCGGTGAACATGTGTGTCGACCGGGATCTCCGGTCGGCCGAAGGCGAAGATCAGCACGCAGGCGGCGGTCTTGCGGCCGACTCCGGGGAGGGCTGTCAGGAAGCCGAGCGCCTCGTCGCGGGGCGCCTCGGCCAGCCAATCCAGGTCGGGATGGTCACCGAGGCGCCCGAGGATCTCCTGGATGCGCGGAGCCTTGGTCGCGCTCAGACCGCCGGGCTGGATTGCCGCCTCGACC
The DNA here is from genome assembly GCA_036505735.1 of Solirubrobacterales bacterium. Lineage (GTDB taxonomy): Bacteria > Actinomycetota > Thermoleophilia > Solirubrobacterales > 70-9 > DASUPK01. Next base: position 7,967 of record DASXSZ010000026.1, on the reverse strand, counting down.
TCCTCGGTGGGCGCATCCCGCACGTCCTCCCACTCGGGGAACCTCTCCCGCAGCCTGGCGTAGGCGACATCGCGGTTGCGGTCGTTCGTGTTCTGGGACAGGACCGTGCGGACGAGCTCCGCGATCGGGTGCCCATGCGGCTGGTTGACGGGCCGTCCGTACAGCTCGCGCAGCCGATCGCGGATCGCGAGCACCCGCCGTCTCGACGGTCGCCGCCAGTCGGGATCGCGCTTCGGCACGCGTGGCGGCGTCCCCGGCGGGAGCGTCGCCGTCCGGCCGTCGGCGAGGACGATCTTCGTGGGCAGAGGCACCCGCCGAGGATATTGTCCGCGCCCACCTTGCCCGCGATCGAGACCGGCACCGTCATGGTCGATGGCCTGTCGACCTTCTTCCGCCGAGTGCCCGGAGACGGCCCGCCGGCCCTCTTCGTGCACGGCAACCCGACCCACTCCGAGGACTGGCAGCCATTTCTCGAGCGGATGCCGGGCCCCGCCCTGGCGCTCGACCTGCCCGGTTGGGGCCGGTCGGCGCGACCGTCCCCATCGGAGTTCGATTACTCGATGTACGGTCTGGCGCGCTTCGTGACCCGCTTTCTCCAGCGAATGGCGGTCGACGAGCACGCGCTGGTGATCCACGACTGGGGCTCGGTGGGCCTGATCGCGGCCCAGGAGGATCCGGACCGGGTTCGCCGGCTGGTGATCATCAACGCGGTCCCCCTGCTGCCCGGCTACCGCTGGCACCGCACGGCACGGGTGTGGAGGACCCGCGGACTCGGTGAGCTGTCAAACCGGCTCTGGAGCAGGCGCTTGCTTGACCTCGGCCTGCGCGAGTCAAGAGCCGATTGGCGCCGCCAGGATCCCGCCCTCGTGGACATGATCTGGGATCACCTTGACGCGGGCACCCTCACAGCCACGCTTCGCCTCTATCGCTCGGCCGACCCGGACAGGCTCGAGGCGGCGGGGGAGCGCCTCGCATCGATCGGCGCGCCCAGCCTGGTCGTCTGGGGGCTCCGCGATCGGTACATCCCCTCGGGCTTCGGCGGCGCCTACGCCTCCCGCCTGCCCAACGCCGAGCTTGTGGAGCTGCCCGATGCCGGTCACTGGCCGTGGGTCGAGGTCCCCGAGGTGGTGGAGTGGGTGATCGGCTTCCTCGCGACAAACGAAGATTTCCGCAGCTCGTGACGAAGGTGTTATCACCTGGTGACTAGAATCCTCCGGTCATGCGTGCCCTGATTGACAGACTCGGTCGTTGGCTACCGCAGGGGTATGGGGACGCGGCCCGGCAGCTCAGCCTGTTCGTGGTCGCCGAGCTCACCTACGAGCTGGTGCGGGGGATCGCCGATGGAGAGCGGGCCCAGGCATTCGTGAACGGCGCCAACGTGATCTCGCTCGAGAAGAACCTCCACACCTTCTTCGAGCCGAACCTCCAGGCCGCCTTCATCCATCAGCGCTGGATCATCGACTTCGCCAACTTCATGTACATGAACAGCCACTTCGTGGTCACGACCGCATTCCTCGTCTGGCTTTATCTGTTCCGTAACCAGAATTTCTATTTCGTGCGCAACATGTTCATGGTGGCCATGGGCCTCGCGATCGTCGGATACGCGCTGCTGCCCACCGCTCCGCCGCGTCTCTTCCCTCAGGACGGGTTCGTCGACACGATCACCAGCTATGCCCAGGTCAATCACGACTCCGGGCTGGTCAAGATCTTCATCAATCCGTACGCGGCGATCCCGAGCATGCACGTCGCCTTCTCCACCATGATCGGTGTGACGGGAGCGTTGATCTCGAGGCGCGCGATCACGCGTGCCTTCTGGTGTGCCTATCCGGTGGTGGTCTTCTGGGTCGTCGTCGTGACGGCAAATCACTTCTGGATTGACGGCGCGGTGGGACTGCTCGTCGCCGCGCTCGCAGCGCTCACCGCTCGGCAGGTCCTGGCCCGCGTCCGGCCCGCCGTTTGGTCCTGGCGGCCAGCGACGGCTTGAGAGCGCGGGTAGCGCTCCGCCGCTACGGCGAGCCGGGGCTCGTGGCGACCGCCTTGGGCGTCGCCTACCTGATCGTCCAGCCGGACAGCGCCGATCACGCCGCGCAGGTGTTTCGCTCGGGGCTCTTCGCACACGAGGGGATCGTCACCTGGGACAACTTCTGGTTCGGCGGCCACCACCTCCCGGGCTACGGGATCCTGCTGCCGATGCTGAGCGCGCTGATCGGCCCGCGGCTGGTCGGTGTGCTGGCCACCATCGTGGCGGCGCTTCTCTTCTCGGCGATCGCCTATCGCCGCTTCGGCGATCGCGCCCGGCTGGGCGTCGTCTGGTTTGCCACGGCGACCGCGATCAGCCTGTTCACCGGCCGGCTCACCTTCGCGCTCGGCGTAGCGGTGGCCCTCGCCGCGGTGTTCGCGGCTCAGCGTGGTTGGCGGGTGATGGGGATCCTCTTCGCGGCGCTGACCCCGCTCGCAAGCCCGGTGGCCGCCCTCTTCCTCGCCTGCGGCGTCGTCGCCTACGCGGTCGCGGAGCGGAGCCGCCGAGGCCTGGAGCTCGCCGTGATCTCCGTCGGCGTGGCACTGCTGGTCTCGGCGGCCTTCCCTGAAGGGGGGACCGAGCCGTTCGACTTCTCGAGCTTCGAGCCGGCCATCCTGGTCGCGATTGCGGTCTTCGTCGCGCTGCCGCCCGAGGAGCGGTTGCTCCGCTACGGGGTCGCCGCGTACGGCGTCGCCCTCGCCGCGGCCTTCCTGATCCAGAGCCCCATGGGGGGCAATGCAACTCGCATGGGGTCGCTCCTGCTCGGGCCGGTTCTCGCGTTCGGGCTCTGGCGCAGGCAGCGCTTCGCGCTGGTCCTGCTGGTGCCGGTGCTGATCTACTGGCAATGGTCGCCGGTGGTCCGCGACCTCGAGGAGGTCAGCGCCCAGCCCTCGGTGACGGAGGGCTACTACGCCCCGCTGGTCGACTTCCTGCGCGGCACCCCCCACCACGACGCCTACCGGGTCGAGGTGCTCCCGGAGGCGCACCACTGGGAGTCCGCCTACGTCCCCCACGGCATCTACATCGCCCGGGGCTGGGAGCGCCAGCTCGACCGCAAGCTCAATCCGCTCTTCTACCAGTCGGATCCCATCACCGGGCTCCAGTACCGGAGCTGGCTCGACGACCTGGGCGTCGGCTACGTCGCCCTCCCACACGCCCCGCTCGACTACGCCGCCCGAGGTGAGAAGCGCCTGTTGAAGCGCGGCCCGCCCCGCTACCTCGAGAGGGTCTTCCTCAGCCGCGACTGGACCGTCTACAAGGTCCGCGATCCGTCGCCTCTGGCGATCGGCGGGACGATGGTGAAGCTGACTCCACAGGGATTCGTGGTCGACGCCACCGCCCCGGGCACGGTGCTGATTAGGGTGCACTGGACTCCCTACTGGTCGATCCAGCAGGGCACCGGCTGCGTCGAGCAGGCGCCCGGTGACTACACGATGCTCGACATCGAGACGCCCGGCCGCTTCCGGGTCGGAATCGACTTCTCGCCGTTGCGGGCGGTCGAGTCCGGCCCTCGCTGCCACCAGGAGCCGATCATCCAGTACGGCTCCGCCCAGACCTCCTCGGCGGCCAAGCGGGCGATCGCTCACGCGGGCGGTGGCCGGTGAGGCTCGACCGTCTCCGCGCGCGGTTCCTCTCCCGCGGCCCGCTGGACCTGCTCCTGCAGCTCGCCCTGCTCGCCGCGGCCTACTGGGCCTGGCGGCATGCCAGGGGGGCCGTTGACGGCGGCATGAGCATCTCCTTCGCCCACGCCAGGGACGTGGTCAGCACCGAGCGCTCGCTCGGCCTGCTGATCGAGCCCGGCGTCCAGCACTGGGCCGTCCACGCCGGCTGGCCGGCGGAGGTCGCGCGCTGGGGCTACGCGAACCTGCATTTCAAGGGCAGCTGCCTGATGCTCGCGATCCTCTACTTCGGCTACCGCGGGAGCTACGCCTTCGTGCGGAACGCCGTCTTCGCCGCGATGGCGATCTCCGTGCTCGGTTACGCGCTCTTCCCGACCGCGCCGCCACGCTTCCTCCCCGAGCTCGGCCTGGATCCCTCGACGGCGGTGACGGGCAACAACCCCCTGCTCTCGAATCCGGGCGACGCCCTCTTCAATCCGTTCGCCGCCATGCCGTCGATGCACATCGGCCTCTCGGTGATCCTGGCGTGGTCGCTGGCGATGCTGGTGCGCCCGTGGCCCATCAAGACTCTCCTCCTCGCCTACCCGCTGCTGATGACGTTCGTCGTGGTCGCCAGCGGCAACCACTTCTGGCTCGATGCCGCCTTCGGACTGGCTACGGCAGCGCTCGCGGTCGGCGTCGCGCTGCTGCTCGCGAGGCTCAATCCCGCCTGGTCGTTCGGCCCCGCGCGGCGCAGGCGGCCGGTCGGCGAGCTCGAGCCACGCCCCGAGGCGGCTCCGGCGTAGGAGACTGCATCCCAAGATGAGCATCGAGCAGCGGGACAGGCCGAGAAACGGTGCCCCGGCGCCGGGGACCCGCCCGACCAGCGCAGCCGAGTTCTCGGCGACCGTCGTCAATCGGCTGATCGAGTCCCGCCTCACCCCGAACGCGATCTCGATGGTCGGCCTGGTCGGCAACCTGGCGGCGGCCGTCCTGATCTGGCAGGGCTACTACTTCCTCGGGGGCGTCGCGTTCATCATCGGCTCGGTGATGGACACGCTCGACGGCCGCTACGCGCGCGCCTCGGGCAAGGGGACGCTCTTCGGCGCCTTCCTCGACTCGACCCTGGACAGGGCGGAGGAGGGCATCGTGCTCACCGCGATCGCCTACCGGTTCGCCCTGACCGGCGATGAGTTCGCCGCGGCGATGTGCGTGGTCGTGGTGCTCGGCTCCCTGATGGTCTCCTACACGAGAGCCCGGGCGGAGGCCCTCGGCGTGGAGTGCAAGGTCGGGTTGGCGACGCGCCCAGTCCGGGTAGTCATACTCTCCGTCGGCCTCGTTTTCGCGAAGGGAGCCGGTGTCTTCGATGCAGACCTTCTGGCACCGGCGATCTACGTGATGGCGGCGCTGACGGCTATCACCGTCGTACAGCGCGTCTGGCACGTGAGGAACGCGCTCAAGCAGCGTGGCGCGGAGTTGGAGCAGGCGCCTGTGGAGCACCCGGTTCCGGCCGACGACGTGTAACCGCGCGGTAGCGCAAGTGTCGTTTCAGAGCTGAGACTTCTTATCGAGGAGGATTCCCCAGGATGAGCACCGTGAATGGAAGAGCGAACGGCGTCCGCAGCAACGGCGCTCCCGACGACAAGGTCCGGGTCGCAATTGTCGGCGTCGGGAACTGCGCGAGCTCTTTCGTGCAGGGCGTCACCTACTCTCAGGACGCCGACCCGGCTGAGCAGGTGCCCGGCCTGATGCACGTGGATCTGGGTGGCTACCACATCAGCGACATCGAGTTCACCGCCGCCTTCGACATCGATTCCGAGAAGGTCGGCAAGGACCTCTCCGAGGCGATCTTCTCCGGCCAGAACAACACCTACAAGTTCTCCGACGTGCCCCGCATGGGGGTCAAGGTCCATCGCGGCATGACCCACGACGGGCTCGGCAAGTACCTGAAGGAGAAGATCACCAAGGCCCCCGGTGAGACCGCCGACATCGTTGGGATCCTGCAGGACACCCAGACCGATGTCCTCGTCTGCTACCTGCCCGTGGGCTCCGAGCAGGCCACCAAGTGGTACGTCGAGCAGGCCCTCGCCGCCGGCGTTGGCTTCGTCAACTGCCTGCCTGTCTTCATCGCCCGCGAGGACTACTGGGATCGCCGCTTCGATGAGGCCGGCCTCCCGATCATCGGCGACGACATCAAGTCGCAGGTTGGCGCCACGATCGTCCACCGCCAACTCGCCAGGCTGTTCGCCGATCGCGGCGTGCGCATGGAGCGCACCAGCCAGCTCAACGTCGGCGGCAACATGGACTTCTACAACATGCTCGAGCGCGAGCGGCTGGAGTCCAAGAAGATCTCGAAGACCAACGCGGTCACCTCGATCATGGACCACGAGCTGCCCCCCGAGGACGTCTACATCGGTCCTTCCGACTACGTGCCCTGGCTGACCGACCGCAAGTGGGCTCACATCCGCGTGGAGGGACGTTCATTCGGTGACGTCCCGCTGAATCTCGAGCTGAAGCTCGAGGTCTGGGACTCGCCTAACTCGGCGGGCATCGTCATCGACGCGGTCAGGATCGTGAAGCTGGCGCTCAATCACGGGATCTCCGGCCAGCTCGATGGGCCCTCCGGTTACCTGATGAAGTCGCCGCACAACCAGCGGCCCGATCCTGTGGCGCGCGAGATGACCGAGGAGTTCATCGCCAAGTACGCCCGGCAGCGGGGCCTTCCCGCCGCGAAGGGCAAGGGCAAGAAGGCGAAGAAGGCCAAGGCGAAGACGAAGTAGGGGGAGCGCGCGCTGCCCTAAGCTCGCGGCGTGGGAACCGACTCCCTGGCTCTGGCCCAGGTCACCCCGCATCCGTGGGGGAAGCGGCACGAGATCAACGAGTTCGTTCGGAGGACCTCGGACGAGCTCGCGAGCCGCGGGCACCGGGTGCTGATCGTCGCGCCGTCCGACTCCCGGGCGGCGATCCGCGAGAGCAGGCGTCTGATCCGTCAGGCGAGCGGGGACCCAAGGGCGCTGCTTCGGGGGGAGAACCCCCGGGTTCTCGCCATCGGCCAGAGCATTCCACTGCCGAGCGGCCCGCGCCGGCGGCCCGCGCCGCTCCCGGTCGACCTGAGTGGCGCCCTGGAGCGTTTGCTGGGGGCCGTGCCGCTGGATGTCGTGCATGTCCATGAGCCGTTCGCGCCGAGCACGGGGTCGGCGGCGCTCCGGCACTCCCAGGCCCTCAATGTGGCCACCTTCCACGAGCCGGTGGAGCGGGTGCTCTCCACCCAGGTCGCGCGGATGCTGGTCGAGGCCTTCTTCGGTCGCATCGACGAGCGCACGGCGAGCAACGAGGCCACCGGCGAGCTGCTGCAGAGGTTCTTCCCCGGGCAGTACGAGTTGATCAGGCCCGGTGCGGACGTCGCCGGCCCAGCGCTCGACCCGCCGCCTCGCGGGCGGGTGCGGATCGTGCACTGCGCAGAGGAGGAGCGGGGCGCGCTCAGACTGCTGCTGCGCGCGCTGCGCAGGCTCCCGGACGATCTCGACTGGGAGGGCGTGATCTGGTTCGACGGGCCGACGGATCCGCTGGCTCGGGTGAGTCGGCGGCTGCGTGAGAGGCTTCGCGTCGTGCGGCCGCGGGACGGCGAGCCCGCGGAGTTCCTGGCCGGCGCCGACATCGCCTGCCTTGCGTCCGGCGGCGTGCGGGCCGCACCGGGCCTGCTGCGCAAGGCATTCGCCGCCGGAGCGGTGCCCGTGGTTTCGGATTTGGAGCTCTACCGCGAGCTCGTCGGCGAGGGGGAGCGCGGTCTGCTCTTCCCGCTCGGCGACGTGCTCACCCTTGCCGCCCAGCTCGAGCGGCTCTGCCGCGACGCCCCCATGCGCGCCGAGCTGCGGGCGGCGGCCCGCGACTGCGGGGAGGCCAGGCGGTGGAGTGAAGTCACCGACGAGGTCGAGGCGGTCTACCGCCGCCTGGCGGGGAGGAGACACGATCCCACCGGGAACACCGAGATCCGCCGGCGTCTCCAAGGCAGGGGCCACATCCACTGCGATCTGCACATGCACACCGACCATTCGCCGGACTGCGCCACACCGGCCGAGCTGCTGCTCGAGACCGCCAAGGACCAGGGGCTCGGAGCGATCGCGATCACCGACCACAACGAGATCTCGGGGGCCCTGGAGGCGAAGGAGATCGCCGCGCGGATCGGCGGGATCAAGGTAATCGTTGCAGAGGAGGTGAAGACCGCCCACCAGGGCGAGGTGATCGGGCTGTTCCTGCAAGAGCGCATCGAGCGCGGGATGTCGATGGCGGAGACGATCGCCGAGATCCGCCGGCAGGGAGGCCTGGTCTACGTCCCGCATCCATTCGAC
>DASXSZ010000025.1:0-23423 GCA_036505735.1 Solirubrobacterales bacterium | reverse complement strand
TCCGGGCCAACGGTAACGGCCACCACTGCTTCGCGGTGACCGAGGACGAGTTCAATCAGCTCGTTGCGGCCTACAACGCGGGCCGGGCGCCCGCGAATTGCCGGAGTTGACCCGGTCGAAGCCGAGCCGGTCGTGAAGCGGCTCGCGGTCCTGGGGCACCCCGTCTCGCACTCCCGCTCCCCGGCGATGCATAACGCCGCGCTGGAGGCGCTCGGGCTGGGCGCCGAGTGGCGCTACGAGGCGATCGACCTCGAGCCCGCCGAGTTCGCCCGGCGGGTCCGCGCGCTACCCGCGGAGGGGTTCGTCGGGGCCAACGTCACGATCCCACACAAGGAGGCGGCTCTCGCGATCGCGGATGAGGCATCGGACGCGGCGACGCAGATCGGCGCCGCGAACACGCTCAGCCTCGGAGGCGACGGGATCCGGGCCGACAACACCGACGCGACGGGCCTGCTGGCCGCGCTGCCGGATCCGGTCGCGGGGAGGACGGCCCTGGTGCTTGGCGCAGGAGGGTCCGCCCGCGCGGCGGTCTGGGCCCTGGCCGGACGAGGAGCCGCGGTGTCGGTCTGGAACCGCACCGGCGCCCGGGCCGACGAGCTTGTGCGAGACCTGGCCCGAGCCCGGGCTGGAACGATCGCCGAGGGCCGCCTGACGCCGGTCAGCGCCGACCAGGCTCGGGGCGGCACCTACGACCTGATCGTCAACTGCACGGCCGTCGGGATGGGGGACGAGGAGCCCTTCGGCGATCTGCCGCTGGACCCGGAGCTCCTCGAGGCCGAGACCGTGGTGGTCGACCTTGTCTACGCAGGCTCGCCGAGCTCCCTGGTTCGCGAGGCGCGCGAGCGCAATGCGACCGCGATCGACGGCCTCGAGGTCCTGGTCCGGCAGGGGGCGGAGTCGTTTCGTATCTGGACGGGTATGGATCCACCGCTCGACGTGATGCGGGAGGCAGCGAGAAGAGGAGGGCAGGCCTGATGCCGGAGATGCTGAGACTGACACCGCGCGAGACGATCGCGATACGGAGCAGCTCGCCGGAGCAGCTCGAGGTGGAGGGGAGGTGGGCTCCGGGCGGGAAGCCGCCGCCGGCCCACTATCACCCGGATCAGGACGAGCATTTCGAGGTCCTCGAGGGCAGGCTCACCGCGCGCGTCGCCGGCGAGCAGCGGGAACTGGGCCCCGGCGACACCCTCGACATCCCCCGCCGAACCCGTCATCAGATGTGGAACGCGGGAGAGCAGCCGGCCCGGGCGCTCTGGCAGACCCGCCCGGCCGGCAGGACCGAGAACTGGTTCCGCTCGGTGGACGGCCTCTATGAGCAAGGCCGCGTCGGGAAGAACGGTGAGCCCGGTCCATTGGCGTACGGCGCCTACCTGAGTGAGTTCCGCGACGTCTTCAGGCTCGCGGTCGGGCCCCAGCTCTTGGTGCGGCCGCTGGTCGCCGGGCTCGGGGTGCTCGGACGCGCTAAGGGCTACCGTCCTGAAACCGGGTCGCGCTGACGCGCGCCCTCGCATCTGATCTGAGCCGGTCGTGCTAACTTTTAGTTAGTGCCGAAGCTGAAGCTGATCTCGGGAGGCTTGAGGATGATCTCCGACGGGGTTGCCAACGCGGCGCCCTCGTCCCGCCCGGAGCGCCTCCCCGATGCGGAGGCCTTCGACGCCTATTCCCGCACCGTCTCCGGCGTCGCGGAGCGCCTTGGCCCATCGGTCGCCCATCTAGCGGTCTCCCGGCGAACCCGCCGCGGCCGCGCCGAAGGCGCCGGAAGCGGCGTGGCGATCTCCTCGGACGGCTACATGCTGACCTCCGCTCACGTCGTGGCGGGCGGCAGCGGCGTCACCGCCTCCTTCTCCGACGGCCGAGAGCTGTCCGCGGAGGTCATCGGCGCCGATCCCCTCTCGGACCTCGCGGTCGTGCGCGCCGACGCGCGGGACCTCACCCCGGGCCAGCTCGGCGATGCGGACGAGCTCCGCGTCGGCCAGCTCGTCGTCGCGATCGGCAGCCCGATGGGCCTGGCCGGGACGGTCACCGCGGGCGTGGTCTCGGCGCTGGGTCGCTCCCTGCCCACGCGCTCCGGCTCGGCCGGGCGCCTGGTCGAGAACGTGATCCAGACCGACGCGGCTCTCAATCCCGGCAACTCGGGCGGCGCCCTGGCTGACGGGCTAAGCCGGGTGGTGGGGGTAAACACCGCGGTGGCCGGCATCGGCCTCGGTCTCGCCGTACCGATCAACGACGCCACCAGGAAGATCATCTCGGCGCTGATGAAGGAGGGCAGGGTGCGCCGGGCCTACATCGGCATCGTTGGCGGCTCGCGGCCGCTACCGCCGCGGATCGCGTCCCGGCTGGGACGCGACAAGGGCATCGAGGTCGTTGAGGTGGTGGCTGGATCGCCGGCCGCACGCGCCGGGCTGCGCCCGGAGGACCTGATCGTCTCCGTGGACGGCGAGCCGATGAGCGACGTCGGGAATCTCCAGCGTCTGATGGTCGCCGAGCGGATCGGACAGGGCGTCGAGGTCGACGTGTTCCGCGACGGGAGCTTTCTCAAGGTCGACCTGACCCCCCGCGAGCTCGAGACCTAGCCCTCTTCTTCTTCGTCTTCCCCTTGCCCGGCGGCACCACCCGGATCTGGGCGGCGACCTTGCCGGAGGGCAGGAACTGGATCCCGAAGGTCCCGGGGGTGTTCGCCAGGAGCTCGAAGCGGGCGGGCGCGTTCGGCGCCGCGAAGGCGACCTGCCCGAACTCCTGGATCTCGAGCTGGGTCGGGACGCGTGAGGCGACGAGCAGGGTGAGCTGATCGCCGACGTGGACCGGTGAGACGATCGGGAATTTCTTCCCCCCGACCGTGATCTTGGTAGGCGGCAGGTAGCCCGGGGCGGGTGTCGCCTCAGCCGGTGTGGTGAGCGCCCGTGTCGTCGTGTTGCCGGTGCTGGTCGCGGGCTGGAGCGTGTGCTGCGGGACCAGGGCCGCCGCAAGCGTCGAGAGTCCCAGCAGGATCAGCATCACGATCAGCAGGCGTCGTGCGGCCATCAGCTGGGGGAGAGGGCGGTCGCCACGGCTCTCTCAACGATATGGCCGCCGCAGCGCTCGACGCGTACCTCCTCCTCACGCTCGCGCTCGTCACGGTCAGCGACCTGCGCGCCAGGCTCGTGCCGGACGGTCCGCTGGCGGTGAGCCTGGTCCTCGCGTTGGGGACCTGCGCGCTGGTCGACCCGGGCGGATTGACGGAGCGGGTGGTCGCGGGGGTCGGCGCGGCGGGTTTCCTGCTCGCGGGTGCGCTGATCCGCCCCGACGGAATGGGGTTGGGCGACGTCAAGCTCGCGGGCGTGCTCGGCGTCTATCTAGGCGCCGCCGTGATCGAGGCACTGGCGGTCGCGTTCGCGGCCGGTTCCATCGCCGGCCTCGTGATCCTTCTGCGCCACGGCTGGAAGGCGCGCTGCCGGACCATCCCGTTCGCGCCGTTCCTCGCGCTCGGCGCCCTGGCGGCGATCGCGGCGCAACCCTGAGACCGAGGCGGAGAGCGGCCGCCATTTACGCTCCGCCCGTGACCTTGAGGTTCACAACTGCGGGCGAATCGCACGGCCCCGGGCTGGTGGCGATCGTCGAAGGTCTGCCGGCTGGGCTCGAGCTCGACCGCGATGCCTTGGACCGCGAGATGGCTCGCCGGCAGCTCGGCCACGGCCGCGGCGGGCGCATGAAGATCGAGTCGGACGCGGTCGAGATCCGCTCGGGCGTCCGGCACGGGCGCACGCTGGGGAGCCCAATCGCCGTCCTGGTCGCCAATCGCGACTACCCGAACTGGGAGGAGCGCATGAATCCGTGGCCGGTGGACACGGAGGTCGAGGAGTCGCACCTGCCGCGCCCCGGCCATGCGGACCTGGCGGGCGCGCTCAAGTTCGGCCACCCCGACGTTCGCAACGTGCTCGAGCGCGCCAGTGCTCGGGAGACCGCTGCGCGCGTGGCCGCCGGCTCGATCGCCAAGGGCTTCCTCTCCGCGCTTGGCGTGAGCGTCCACAGCCACGTGATCCAGATCGCGTCCGTGCGCGCGCCCGAGCGCGACGATTTGGCGCCGGAGGACTTCGCCGGTGTCGACGACTCGCCGGTCCGCTGCCTGGATCCGGGCGCCTCGAAGGCGATGGTCGCGGAGATCGACCGGCTGCGTAAGGAGAACGAGTCCCTCGGGGGCAAGTTCGAGGTGCGCGCCTTCGGGCTCGTGCCCGGGATCGGCTCCCACGTCTCGTGGAGCGAGAAGCTCGACGGGCGCCTCGCCCAGGCGATCTGCTCGATTCAATCGGTCAAGGGGGTCTCCCTGGGGGAGGCCTGGGATGTCGCCGGCAGACCCGGCTCCGAGGCCCACGACGAGATCTTCTGGTCCGAGGAGCGCGGCTGGTTCCGGGAGACCAACCGGGCCGGCGGCCTGGAGGGTGGGATGACCAACGGCGAGCCACTGGTGGTTCAGGCCGCGATCAAGCCGATCTCCACGCTGACGCAGCCGCTGCGCTCGGTGGACACCGAGACCAAGGAGCCGGCCCAGGCGATGCGCGAGCGGACCGACTCGACGGTGGTGCCGGCCGCCGCCGTGGTCGCCGAGGCCATGGTCGCGCTCGTCGTTGCCGCGGCCTACCGCGAGAAATTCGGCGGCGACCACATCGACGACGTGCTCTCGGCGCTCGCGGCCTACAAGCAACGCATCGGGTGGCGGAGGTGAGCCCCGGGTCCAGCTCGCACCATGGAATCGCCTTCATCGGGTTCATGGCGGCGGGCAAGACGAGGGCCGCCCAGGAGGTCGCCGAGCGGCTCGACCTCGGCCTGATCGACACCGACGAGCTGCTCGAGAGCGAGCTCGGCGAGCCGATCGCGTCGTTCTTCGAGCGCGAGGGAGAGGCGGAGTTCCGGCGCCGGGAGGAGCGGCTGGTCGTCTCCGCACTCGATGCGCTCGCCGCACAGGTCGGCGGCCCAGCGTCGGTAGTTGCCCTCGGCGGCGGCGCGATCGAGAGCGAGGCGGTGCGCCACGCGCTGGCCGAGCACATGCCGGTCTGGTGCGACGTCGACGAGGACGTGGCCTGGGAGCGCGCATCGGGTTCCGACCGGCCGCTGGCCGCCGACCGGGAGGAGTTCTCCCGGCGCTTCGAGCGGCGCCGCCCGCTGTACGAGTCGCTGGCGCGCGTGATCCTGCCCTCCCGCGCGCGGGACGCGGCCCGCGCGGCGGCCCCCTGGCTAGCCGCTATGCAGAGCACGCCCGCGGTCAGGATGGCGTGGGCGGAGTCGGCGAGCGGCTCCTACCCGGCCGCGGTCGGCGAGGGCGCCGTGGGGCTGATCGGCGGCGCGGGGGAGGCGATGCCGGGCGCGCTGCCCGCCCGTACCTTCTGCGTCGCAGACCGGACGGTGCTCGAGCGGCACTCGCGGCTGCTGCCGCGCTGCGAGGCGACCATCGAGGTCGAGGGCGGGGAATCCTCGAAGACGATCTCCGAGGCCGAGAGAGTCCTTCGCGACCTGGCGACGGCGGGCGCCCGCCGCGACGACTGCGTGCTCGCCTTCGGCGGCGGCGTGGTCGGCGACCTGGCCGGCTTCTGCGCCGCCACGTACCAGCGCGGCGTTCCCCTGATCCAGGCGCCGACCACTCTGGTCGCGCAGGTCGATTCGGCCTACGGCGGCAAGACCGGCGTCGATCTGCCCGAGGCGAAGAACTACGTCGGCGCCTACCACCAGCCGATCGCGGTGCTCGCGGATCCCTCCGTCCTCGCGACGCTGCCGGGTGAGGAGCTGGCCGCCGGGTTCGTCGAGGTCGTGAAGACCGGCCTGATCGCGGGAGGCTCGCTCTGGGATCGCGCGCGGCAACTGGATCGGCTCGATCCCGCCTCGCTCGGCGAGGTGATCTTCGACTGCGCCCGCGCCAAGATCGAGGTCGTGGCCTCGGACGAGCGGGATTCGGGGCGCCGCGCCGTGCTCAACCTCGGCCACACGGTCGGGCACGCGATCGAGGCCGAGACGGGCTATTCCCGCTACCGGCACGGCGAGGCCGTCGGGCTCGGCCTGCTGGCGGCGCTGCGCCTCTCAGGCGCGGACGCCCTGCGGAACGAGGTCGAGGGCCTGCTCGCATCGCACGGGCTGCCGATCTCCCTGGATCCGGGGATCGACGTCGACGGTGTCCTCGCCGCGATCGGCTGGGACAAGAAGCGCACCTGCGAGGGCATCGGGTTCGTGTTGCTGGAGCGGCCGGGCGAGCCGCGCTGGGGCCAGGTCGTCGAGCTGGATAGGGTCCTCGCGGCCGTGGAGGAGTTGAGGTGATGCCGACGACCCACAACCGCGTCGAGGTGCTGCACGGCGTCAACTTCGACATGCTGGGCAGCCGCGATCGCTCGATTTACGGGGACTTCACGCTCCCCGAGCTCGAGGTGAAGATCAAGCGCTTCGCCCGCGACCTGAACCTGGAGGCTTTCTTCTTCCAGACGAACTCCGAGGGCGAGTTCGTCGAGCACCTCCACCGGCTCCCCGAGATCGCGGACGCCGCGATCGTCAACGCCGGCGCCTGGACCCACTACTCGTGGGCGATCAGGGACGCCCTCGATCTGACCGGCATTCCCACCGTCGAGGTGCATCTCTCCGACATCTCCAAGCGCGAGAAGTGGCGCCGGCAATCCGTCTTCGAGGGCCTCGAACTGATCGTCGGACAGGTCTATGGAAAGGGCCCCGACGGCTACCGGGAGGCCCTTCAGCTGCTCGCCGAGAGGCTGGGTGCATGAGCCGGGGTGAGCGGCTCGCCGAGCTGGTGGCGGAGCGCGAGCTGGATCAGCTCTTCGTCTCGGACCTCACGAACGTGCGCTACCTGACCGGCTTCACCGGGACGAACGGGGCCTGCCTCGTCGGCCGCGACGAGTTCGTCTTCTTCACCGACTTCCGCTACACCGAGCGCGCCAAGCAGGGGGTCGGGCCCCAGTGGGAGCGGCCCGAGGCCGAGCGGGAGCTGGTGCCGCAGATCGTCGGCCGGATGTCCGGCAGGGTCGGATTCGAGGACGCGAAGCTGAGCGTTCGCCAGCTCACCCGCCTGGAGGCGGCCGTCGACGAGGACGTCGACCTGGTCCCCGCCGGAGACCTGGTCGAGCAGCTGCGAGCCGTCAAGGAGCCCGACGAGCTCGAGCGGATCGCCGCCGCCGCCGAGCTCACCGATGGCGTCTACCGCTGGGCGCTCGAGCGGGGCCTCTCCGGGCGCACCGAGCGCGACGTTGCCCGCGGCTGCGAGGCGCGGCTCCGGGAGCTGGGCGCGGAGCCCTCCTTCCCCCCGATCGTGGCCACCGCAGAGAACGGCGCGCTCCCGCACGCCGAGCCGGGCGAGCGCGAGATCGGATCGGGCGAGCTCGTCGTCTTCGACATGGGGGCTCTGCTCGACGGCTACTGCTCCGACTGCACCCGCACCTTCGCCACCGGCGACCCCGGGGAAGAGGCCCGCGAGGTCTACGAGCTCGTGCTCTCCGCGCAGGCGGTCGCTCTCGAGGCGATCCGCTCCGGCGCCTCCGGGAAGGAGGTCGACGCCGTCGCCCGGGAGATGATCTCGGAGGCGGGCCACGGCGACCACTTCGGCCACGGCACGGGACACGGGGTTGGGCTCGAGGTCCACGAGGGACCGCGCCTGGCGACCACCTCGGACGACGAGCTCCGGGATGGGAACGTGGTGACGGTCGAGCCGGGCGTCTACCTCACGGGGAGCTTCGGCGTCCGGATCGAGGACCTGGTCGTGGTCACCGCGGAGGGCCATCGCAACCTGAGCGGCCTGCCCAAGGACCTTCAGATCGTCGACTGAGCCCGGACGGCGGCGATCGCTCGTCTCCCCCTCGATAATGTCCGACGAGCCGCCACAGCAGGGCTCTCCTCAGTGCGGTGAGAGAGAATGTCCGAGCGAGTCGATCCCTCACACATCATGCAGGTCGGTATGGGGTTCTGGGGGTCAAAGACCCTCCTGTCGGCGGTCGAGCTCGAGCTTTTCACGGCGCTGGGTAGCGGGCCGATGACGGGTCCGCAAATCGCCGAGGCGCTCGGTCTCCATGCTCGCGCGATCCCAGACTTCCCCGATGCGCTCGTCGCTCTTGGGCTGCTCGATCGCGAGGGTGAAGGGAGCGATTCGTCGTACCGCAACACGGAGGCGACCGCCGCCTTTCTCGACAAGGCGAGCCCAACCTACATTGGCGGGATCCTCGAGATGGCCAATGCGCGGCTGTATCCATTCTGGGGCGATCTCACTGAGGCTCTGCAAAGCGGAAAGCCCCAGAACGAGATCAAGCGCACCGGCAAGTCGATGTTCGAGGAGCTGTACAGCGACCCGGACCGGCTCGAGCAGTTCATGAACGCGATGGCTGGAATCTCCAAGGGCCCATTCCACGCGCTGACGGAAAGGTTCGATTTCTCGAAATACAAGACGCTCTGTGACGTGGGCGGCGCAACCGGTCAACTGTCGATCATCGTCGCCAAACGCCATCCCCACATGCACTGCACGAGCTTCGACCTGCCAGTTGTCGAGCCAATCGCCAAGCGAACGATTGAAGCCGCCGGACTGGGCGAACGGGTGACGGCTGCGGCAGGGGACTTCTTCGTCGATCCCCTACCTGAGGCCGACGTCATCACGATGGGGCTGATCCTCCACGACTGGAACCTCGAGGGCAAGATGCATCTGATCAAGGCCGCCTACGATGCGCTGCCAGAGGGCGGGGCGTACATCGTCACCGAGAACATCATCGATGACGCCCGCCGCGAGAACACATTCGGCCTGCTCATGTCGCTCAACATGCTGATCGAGTTCGGGGACGCATTCGACTTCACCGGCGGTGACTTTGCCGCATGGTGCAAAGAGGTCGGGTTCCAGGAGATAGAGGTCTTGCCGCTCGCCGGTCCGGCGAGCGCGGCCATCGCGTACAAGTAGCTAAGAGCGTCACGCTCACCGGGGGCTTCATGCGGGCGCCGGCGCCTCGATCGGGCCTGCCGCGGGCTCGCCTCCCCGCCTGATGCGCGCACCGAGCAGAGGGAAGACAAGGGTGGAGATGATCGCCGCCCCGACCAGGCCGGCGGCGGTGGAGGTCTTCATGTGACCCGTCTCGATCGCCAGCGTGGTGATCGCGACCACCAGCGGCAGCTCCGTCGCGCAATAGACGGCGAGCGCGAACCGATCGCGCAGCGCGAGTTGGTTGCGATACAGCAGCAGCGCGGGGACGCCGCGCACGATCAGGAAGAGCCCCACGAACATCGGGACCTTGAGCGCGGCGCTTGCGCTGGAGGTGAGCGCGTCGAGATCGAAGGCCATGCCGCTGGTGACGAAGAAGAACGGGATCAGCAGCCCGTATCCCACGGCGGTCAGCTTGGAGTCGAAGACGGCGACCTCCCGTCCGCGGAGCGCGATCCGGGTGATCATCCCTGCGACGAATCCCCCGAGGAGCAGGTCGAGACCGAGCTGCGCCGCCAGGGCAACGAGGCTGAAGACGAGGACCACGGCCAGCCGCACGGCGAGCTGGCTCGACGTCTCGAAGGTCTTCTCGACCAGAGGCCAGCCTCTCCAGGCAGAGCGCACCGCGAGGATCCCGGTGACGACCGCGAGCACGATGAACAGCGCGAGGATCACGGCCTCGTGGAGGGGGTGCCCCGTTGAGAGGATCAGCGTCACCAGCAGGATCGGCCCGAATTCGCCGATCGCGCCCGCGCCGAGCAGGTAGGTCCCGAATTTGGTGCGCATCTCGCCGGCGTCGCTGAGGATCGGGATCAGGGTTCCGATCGCGGTCGTCGCCATCGCCGATCCCGTGTAGAGGAACGACAGGATGATCCCGGCGGCGGCCAGCGCGCCTCCGATTCCGTAGGCCAGGACGAGCGAGATGCCCCAGCCGATCGCGGCCAGCTCGAGCGGCTTGCCCTTGATCCGGTCGAAGTCGATCTCGTAGCCGGCGAAGAAGAAGAGCATGCCGAGGCCGAGGTTGCCGAGCAGCTCGGTGGTGGGGTCGAGCCGGGCGATGTCGAGGCCCTGCGGCCCGATCAGGATGCCCAGCAGAAGCTCGACGACCACGACCGGGATCGTCAGCCTGGGCGAGATCGCCAGCACGAACATCGCGGCCGCGGCCGCCGCGATCACGATGACCAGCGCGGAGGTCTCATCCACGCCGGCGGCGACCGTGCCTACGGGGACCTGAGCCATCGGCGGGACTCTAAGCGGAGTCGCCGATGCCAGCCGGGCTACGCCCGCCCGGTGCCCGGCGTGTAGTCGCCATGGCGCACCTGGCTGCGGAGCTCCCCATAACCCCTGGTCTCGAACGCCACCATCGACCAGAGGAGGAGGTTGAGGATGGCGAGCATGGCCACAGCGGGCAGCGCCAGCCCGGCGGGATAGAGCGCAAAGAGCAGCAGGGCCAGGCCGAGCCGCTGGCGGTTGAGCGTGTGGATGTGCCTGTAGCGGAAGGCCACCAGACCGAGCAGGTAGAGGGCGACGCCCCCGAGCAGTGCGAAGGCGGGGACGTCGTCCAGCGCGTCGGTCGGGTGGCCGAGACCCTTCTTCAACCCCAGCGCGAAGAGGATGATGCCGGCGACCATCGGGAAGTGGATGAACGAGTAGGAGTCGCGGGCGAGCTCATTTCGAACCTTGCCCTCGGGCGCGCCCGCCAGGCGGCGCGCCGAAATGGCGGCGACGACGTCGAAGTAGACCCACCACAGCGACGCGACCACCGCGATGCCCAGCGTCGCGGCCGCGGCGATCCCCCAGGTGAGCTCGGAGCCGGCGCCGAGGCCAATCGCCACGATCGACTCCCCCAGGGCGATGATCATGATCAGCCCGTGCCGCTCCGCGAAGTGCCCCGGCACTAGCCGCCAGCCCGCGGAGCCAAAGACGAACGGGATGCCCATGTCGGGCACGAGAGCGAGGATCCAGAGGGCGGCCTGGGGAAGGGGATCGAGAAACGAACCGGCGATCAGGAGCGAGACGCTGATCGCCATGCCAACGGCGAGCCCGAGGACCGAGCGGCGGAATTCCGGATCATCCCGGCTGGCGAGCACGAAGAGCGCGATGTGAGCCGCCCGGACCGCCCCGTAGGCGAGGGCGAACTCGAGCCCGAGATCGCCGAACGCCTCGGGAACGCAAATTGCGGCGATCAAGAAGCCCGCCATCGCAGCGAACAGTGCGATCCGGATGCCTCCCTCCTCGGGATCGAAGACGCTGGTCAGCCACGCGTATCCGACCCAGGACCACCACAGCAGCGCCAGAATCAGCACCCCCTCGCCCAGGCCGCCCCAGGTCGGATCCCGCGACATCAGCGTGGTGCACTGAGTGATCGCGAGGACGAAGACCAGGTCGAAGAAGAGCTCGAGCGGCAGCACGCGGTCCTCCTGCCGGAAGGCCGCCCCCAGGCGCAAGCGCCGCGTCTCGGTCCCTGTCGTCACCGCGATCAATCGTCCCACGGCGCCCCGCTACCCTGCGACGCCGTGATCTCGACCAACCAATTCAGGAACGGGACTCACATCGACGTCGACGGAACGGTCTTCCGGATCGTCGAGTTCCAGCACGTCAAGCCCGGCAAGGGCGGTGCCTTCGTGCGCTCCAAGCTCAAACGAGTCGACGACGGCGCGGTGATCGACAAGACCTTCAAGGCCGGCGAGAAGTTCCGCCCGGTCCGCACCGAGACCCGCAAGATGCAGTTTCTCTACGACTCGGGCGATTCGGCCGTCTTCATGGACAATCAGAGCTACGACCAGGTCGAGATCCCGAAGTCGGTCGTCGGCGATGCCCTGCGGTGGGTACCGGCCAACTCCGACGTCGACCTGCTCTTCGTCGACGAGCGCCCGGCGGGCGCCCAGCCTCCCAGCGCGGTCGACCTGGCCGTCACCCAGACCGACCCGGGGCTGAAGGGGGACACGGCGTCGGGCGGAGGCACCAAGCCGGCCACCCTCGAGACCGGCGTCGTGATCCAGGTCCCGCTCTTCATCGAGGAGGGCCAGCGGGTCCGGGTCGACACGCGCAGCGGCGAGTACGTCTCCCGGGCGTAGTTGATGCGAGGGTGCGCGGCAGCGCAACCCGTTTAATGCAGGTATGCGCCGATCGGACCAGAGAAGAGACGCGGTCTTCGCCCTCTACCAGCACGACGTCACGGGTCGCCCGGTCGCCGAGCTGCTCGAGGGTGCGAAGCCGTTCACCCGAGAGCTGGCGGAGGCGGTCGAGGCCAACCAGGCGGAGCTCGACGAGCTGATCGCCAGGCACTCGAAGGGCTGGACGCTCGAGCGGATAGCGCCGCTCGAGCGCAGCATCATGCGAACGGCGCTGTACGAGGCGCTGCACCGGGAGGACATCCCCGTGGAAGTGGCGATCGACGAGGCGGTGGAGCTCAGCAAGGAGTACTGCGGCGCCGACGCTCCCGGATTCGTCAATGGCATCCTCGGGGCCGCCCTGGCGGAGCGGGGCGCCGTCGACTGATGGCGGCCTCGCTCGAGGGTGTGGAGGGGCTCCTCCTCGACCTCAGCGGCGTGGTCTACGTGCAGGACGAGGCGGTCCCCGGGGCGGCCGAGGCGCTCGACGCGCTGCGCGATACGGGCCTCCCGATCCGGCTCGTCACCAACACGACGATGCGCCCCCGCCGCTCGATACTGGAGCGCCTGGATCGGCTCGGGCTCGGGGCCGACCCATCGGAGCTGCTCACGCCCGCCACGCTCGCGGCGAGCCGCTGCGCGGAGGCGGGATACGAGTCGGTCTCCCTCGTCGTCCTCGATGGGCTGCGCGAGGACCTGGAGGGGCTCGAGGAGAAGGAGGGTTCAGTCGACGCCGTCATCGTCGGCGACCTGGGGGACGGCTGGGACTACGAAGTCCTCAACAGGGCCTTCAGGCAGCTGATGGATGGCGCAGCCCTGATCGCGCTGCAGCGCAACCGCTACTGGGAGACCTCGGAGGGTCTCTCACTCGACGCGGGCCCGTTCGTAGCCGCTCTGGAGTACGCGACCGGCCGCGAGGCCGAGGTGGTCGGCAAGCCGTCGGCGGCGTTCTTCGAGCTCGCCCTCGGGGAGCTCGGCGTCTCGGCCGACCGCGCCGCGATGGTCGGCGACGACGTCGAGGCCGATGTCGGGGGCGCCATGGAGGCCGGCCTCGCCGGGATCCTCGTTCGCACGGGGAAATACCGGGAGGACCTGGTCCGGGACTCGGGGATCAACCCCACCGCCACGGTCGACTCGATCGCCGACGTGCCCGAGCTGATCGGGGCCGGCTAGCTAGCATCGCGCCGATGGAAGGCGAATCCACCGGCGGAGGCGTTCAAGACCTCGAGCGCATCACCGCGAGGTTGGAGCAGCTCGCCACTCAGCTCGAGGGCGACGTCGACGACGAGCACGCCGCCGCGCTCGTCCGCGAGGCCTCCGAGCTCGCCTCCCAGGCGGGTCGGGCCGTCGAGGGCGCCCTGCGCGGCGCCTCCGGCTCACCTGGGGACTGAGACCACCGATGAGCGAGTACCCCGACGACCTTCGGGAGATGGTCGACACCTACCTGGAGCAGCTCCGCTTCTCGGAGCGGCCCGCCACGGCCGGGCTCAATGAGGCAATGCGCTACTCGCTGCTCGCCGGAGGCAAGCGGATCCGCCCCGTCCTGGCGCTGGCGACGGCCCGCTCGATCGGCCTGGACCCGGAGCGCGTCTTGCCGGCCGCGGCGGCGATCGAGCTGATCCACACGTACTCGCTGATTCACGACGACCTTCCCGCGATGGACGACGACGCTCTGCGGCGCGGCATGCCCACCTCTCACGTCAAGTTCGGGGAGAACGTCGCCATCCTGGCGGGGGATGGGCTATTCGCCGAGGCCATGCGGCTCTTCACCGAGCGGCAGGAGGGGTCCCCGGCAGCGGTCCTCGCGGCGCTGGGTGAGCTCGTGGCGGCCACCGGTGTGGGCGGAATGGTCGGCGGCCAATACGTCGATGTCACCGAGTTCGAGGCTGGAGGGCCCGGGGAGGGGGGCAGGGTCGACCCGGACAAGCTCCGCGAGATGCATTCGCTGAAGACGGGCCGCCTGATCGCCTCGAGCGTGGGCGTCGTACTGATACTCGGTGAGGTTCCGGAAGGTGAGACAATCCCCTACCGTCGATTCGCTGATGAGCTCGGAGTGCTGTTCCAGATCGTCGACGACATCCTCGACGTGACCGGATCGGACGAAGAGCTCGGGAAGCCGAGCGGCAGCGACGAGAGGCACGGAAAACTGACCTACGTAAGCGCCTTTGGTCTTGACATCGCGCGCGAGCTGGCGTCAGAGTCTCATCGCAAGGCCCGTGCGGCACTCGACGGGGCGGCCGCCAAGACAGACGACTTGACCCGAATCACCGACTTCATCCACACGCGACACACCTGATGGCCAAGGACGAAACGGACGCAATGCAGGGGGATCATCGCCTGCTCGATTCGATCGACTCCCCGGCCGATCTCACCGAGCTCTCGGATGAACAGCTCCAGCAGCTGGCGCAGGAGGTCCGCGAGCTGATCATCGATGTGATCGGCGAGATCGGCGGGCACTTCGGCGCGAACCTCGGCACCTGTGAGCTCGCGGTCGCTCTCCACAGCCTGCTGGAGTCGCCCCGCGACAAGATCCTCTGGGACGTCGGTCACCAGGCCTACCCGCACAAGGTGCTCACCGGCCGCCGGGACCGGTTGGACACGATCCGCCAGTACAAGGGCCTGGCGCCGTTTTGCTCAGTCTTCGAGTCCGAGCACGACATCATGGGCGCGGGACACGCCTCCACCTCGATCGGCTACGCGGTCGGCCTCAAGGAGGCGATGCGCAAGGGGATCGGGGAGGACGGCGAGGTCGTCGCCGTGATCGGCGACGGTGCCCTGACCGGCGGGGTCGCCTACGAGGCGCTGCATCACGCGGGCGGCCTGCAGACGCCGATGGTGATCGTCCTCAACGACAACGGGATGTCGATCTCGCCCAACGTCGGCGCCATCTCCCGCTACTTCCAGCGTGTGCGGCTCAACCCGCGCCTCTACCAGGCCCGCTCCAGCACCGAGGAGCGCCTCACCCAGCTCCCGCTCGGGCTGGGCCGGCGCATCGAGCGCCTCGGGCCCGAGGTGAAGGCGGCGATCAAGGCTTACTGGGCGCCCGGGCTCTTCTTCGAGGAGCTCGACCTCGCCTACATGGGCGTGATCGACGGGCACGACGTCGCCGCGCTGCGCCGCGCCCTGCGCAAGGCGCTCGAGGCCGACCGGCCCGTCGTGGTCCACATCCACACGGTCAAGGGCAAGGGTTTCGAGCCGGCCGAGGAGGGGGGCCTAGAGGGGATGGAGAAGTGGCACGCGGCGAAGCCCGGCTCGATCGTCGACGGCAGGGAGGCCCCCAAGAAGCCGAAGCCGATCCCGGTCTCGGAGTCCGACTCCCCGGAGAAGATCGAGAAGCTCGAGAAGCCGCCGCCCCCCTCGCCGCCCCAGTACACGGCGGTGTTCGCCGACGCGCTCGTCGAGGAGGCGAAGAGGGATCCGCGGGTGATTGGGATCACCGCGGCGATGGCGGGGGGGACCGGGCTCGACAAGCTCTGCGAGGCGCTGCCGGATCAGTACTACGACGTCGGGATCGCCGAGCAGGACGCGGTGCTCTTCGCGTCGGGCCTTGCGATCCAGGGCGCCAAGCCCGTCTGCGCGATCTACTCGACCTTCCTGCAGCGCGCCTTCGACCAGCTCGTCCACGACGTCTGCCTGCAGAAGCTGAACGTGGTCTTCGCGATGGACCGGGCGGGCCTAGTCGGGGACGACGGCCCGACGCACCACGGCTTCATTGACGTCTCCTACCTCCGCCAGCTGCCGAACGTGGTCGTGATGGCGCCCCGCGACGAGGCGATGCTCGTCCACATGCTGCGCACGGCCCTCGCCTACGACGACGGCCCGATCGCCTTCCGCTATCCGCGCGGCGCCGCGGAGGGTGCGCCGATGCCGGACTCCCCGAAGGAGATCGAGATCGGCAAGGGCGAGCTGCTGCTTCCAGGCGAGCGCGTGGCGCTGCTCGGGTACGGCTACGGTGTTCAGGTGGGGCTGCGCGCCGCGGAGATCCTCCGCGAGAACGGCTTGGAGCCGACAGTGGCGGACGGCCGCTTCGCCAAGCCGCTGGACGGCGAGTTGATCGAGAAGCTGGCCTCCGAGCACGACCTGCTGGTGACGATCGAGGAGAACGTCCTCTCCGGCGGTTTCGGTTCCGGCGTGCTGGAGCACGTCGAGGACACCTTCGCCCAGGGGCCGGAGCGAGCCCGGGTGCTCCGGGTCGGCCTCCCTGACCGCTATGTCTCCCACGGCAAGCCCGCCCTACTACGCGAGGAGGCCGGCTTCACCGGCGAGGCCGTCGCCGAGCGGGTCCTGGCCGCGCTAGGTACGCGCGAGACGGTCTTCGGCTAGCGCGCGCGCTCGGCCGAGGGCGGCGAGAACCCTGGGCGCGAGCGCTATCGCCGCGACGTCGAAGAGGACATAGACGCCCGCGATTCCGCTCGGCGGGTTGCCGGTCGGCAATCGGGTGTCGGGCGCGGTCGCGGCCCAGTGCCACGCGCCGATCGAGGTCCCGTAGATCTCGAGGAAGGCGACTACGAGAAAGACCCCCGCGTAGATCGTCGTGGTGCGGCCGCGGAGCAGCACGTAGATCAGGAGTGCCCCGGTGATCGCGCCGAGTGCGTCGGTACGTCCCAGCAGCACCAGGCCGGCAGCGCCCCAGGCCGCGATGATCGCGACAACGACGAGGACGAACGCCCGAGGATGCCGTCTGACCGAAGCGGACTGGCTGATCCGAAGCCCCGCCAGGTAGACGAGCCCGTGCCCGGGTGGGACGAAGGCCGGCAGGTTGTCGAGGCGGTAGGTGTAGGCCCCGAGCACGATCGAGCCGAGCACCTCGGCGCAGCTCGCCACCAGCACCACCAGCACCGTTCTGGCACGGTCCTCCCGGCCGAGAGGGGCGCAGGAGGCGATCAGGATCAGCCAGGTGGCGGCGCCGAGCATCAGCTGCTCATCCGCGTTCGCGAAGTGGTCGAGGGCCAGGAAGCCGGAGATCACGCAGAGGACCATCGCCGCGAACGGCAATGGCGCGGATAGCGGGTCCTTTGCGGTTCCTCTCCCCATTACGTCGCGGCGGCCTCCTGCCGCACGCCCTGTCCTTCGCGGACAGGGTGCGATTGGATCATCCCGGCACGCCCGCTGTCAACTGAGAGACTGCGGCCGGATGAAGCCCATCGACCGCGGCACCTGGCTCGCTTTGTGCGCGATGGGGATCGCGGTCTTCGTGATCGCGAACGACTTCTCGGCGATCAACGTCGCGATCCCGCAGATCGAGGACGACTTCAAGACCGACGTCACCACGGCGCAGTGGGTTGTGAACGCGTACGCCCTCACGTTCGGGGTGCTGATCGTCACTGGTGGCCGCCTCGCCGACCTCTTCGGCCGCCGCCGGGCCTTCTTCATCGGCACGGCGATCTTCGCCACGTTCTCCGCGCTCGGCGGCGCCGCCCAGAGCGAGGCCTGGCTGATTGC
This sequence comes from Solirubrobacterales bacterium, assembly GCA_036505735.1. Lineage (GTDB taxonomy): Bacteria > Actinomycetota > Thermoleophilia > Solirubrobacterales > 70-9 > DASUPK01. The sequence goes on along the minus strand of DASXSZ010000025.1, from coordinate 5,948 downwards.
GATGCGGGTCCTGATGGGGATCGGCGGGGCTCTGATGTGGCCCGCGATTCTCGGCATGACCTATGCGGCGCTGCCGGAGGAGCGCGCCGGGCTGGCCGGCGGGTTCATCCTGGGCGCGGCCGGGATCGGCAACGCGGCAGGTCCGCTGATCGGCGGAGCGCTGACCGATCTGCTCAGCTGGCGCTGGATCTTCTTCCTCAATCTGCCCGTGTCCGCCTTCGCCGTCTTCGTCACCTGGCGGCAGATTCATCAGCCCCGCCCCGAGATTGAGGACACCCGGATCGACTACGGGGGCATCGTCACGGTGTCGGTGGGCCTGGTCTCGCTGCTGCTCGCCTTCGACCAGGTGATCGATTGGGGCTGGGGCGACGCCCGGATCATTGCGCTGCTCGCCCTCTTCGTCGTCCTGATCTCGAGCTTCGTCGTGATCGAGCGCCGCGCCGGGGAGCACGCCCTCGTCCCGCCGAGCGTGATCCGAAACCGCGACTTCGCCTACACCTGCGCGGCGATCCTGCTGATGTCGGCGGTGTTCTTCGCGGCGATGCTCTACCTGCCCCAGCTGATGATCAACGTGCTCGGCTACTCGCCGATAGGGGCGGGGGCGGGGATGCTGCCGATGATGGCGACCTTCGCCGCCGTCTCGTTCGTGGCGGGGAACCTCTACCAGCGCTTCGGCGCGAAGCCGCTGCTGATCCTCGGGTCGCTCTGCATCGCGGTCGGCCCGGCGCTGGTGGCGTTATTCGCCGACCACGAGACCTACGGCGCGATCGTCCCCGGGATGGCCGTACTCGGCCTTGGGATCGGGCTCTTCTATCCGACGGCGACCACAGTGGGCGTGACCGGGTGCGAGGAGTCACAGCGCAGCCTGGCCGGCGCGATCATCTACATGTTCCAGATCGCGGGGGGCTCGGTCGGGCTGGGCCTCACCACGACGGTCTTCATCGGCGCCAGCGACCGGGCCACGGGCGGCGCGGGCTTCATCGACGGGATCCAGACCGCGTTCGCGATGGACGCCGCGTTCGCGGTCGGCGGCTTCCTGATCGCCGCCTTCCTGATCGGCGGCAGGGTGCACCTGCCCCGTGTTCACCGACCGGTGCTCGCCGGCCACTCGCCTCGCGGGCACGGGCCCTAGGCAGAGAGCCCGGCTGCTTCGAAGGCCTCGGCTCGCGTCGCGAACTCACGGCCAGCGCGATCTCCCCTCCCGGCCGCTTTGCATGGAACGGAGCGCTTTAGAAGGCGCTCAGCCAATACTGTGGCGGAATGTCGCAATTCACCATTCCACTGGAGGAGGGGCAATGATTCTCGCCGACTACACCTTCGGCCAAGGACTGCTCACCGTGCTGGAGATCTTTCTCTTCGCCGCCTGGCTGATGGTGCTTTTCACGATCTTCGCCGATCTGTTCCGTGACCACGAGATGTCCGGATGGGGGAAGGCCGCCTGGGTCTTGTTCTTGGTCTTCGTGCCGTTCCTGGCGGCGCTGATCTACCTGATCGCCCGGGGCAGCGGCATGCGCGATCGCGCCCTGCAGCAACAGCAAGCGGCGCAGAGGGAGCTCGACGCCTATGTCCGCGAGACGGCGGGCGGTGGCTCAGCCGCCGATGAGCTCACCAAGCTCGCGAAGCTGCACGACGAGAAGAAGATCTCCGACCAAGAGTTCGAGCGGGCCAAGGCCAAGATCGTCGGCTAGACCCATATGGAACGGCTAGATCGGCTCCAGTTCCGCGGCGAAACCCTGCAAACGCCGCACTAGAAACGGCCCTCCGAAGAGGGCCGTTCCTGGGGTACTACAGGGAGGAGAGATATGTGTGTTGTCTGTGGGAGGTAGCCGGTATCAGGCCCCGAGTGGACGACTGAACCGTGTTGAAGCGGTCAGCGCCATGTGTGCGGAGCCGAACCCGACCAGAAAGACTGTTGCGACGTAATCGCCCGCGATCCCCGCTACGACCCCCGCGGCAATCGTGGCCACGGCAAGCGTGTAATCGAGCCCCGCGTGCGCGCTCAGCGGCAGGTTGCCCCGTTCGGGGTCGCCGTAAACGGAGGTGGCGAGGCCGATCAGGAGAACGCCGAGAGCGATGCTCAGGGCGCCCGCCAGGTGGCTGAAGCCCAACGCGAAGGGCGCCACCATCAGCAGGGGCGCGGCCGCCACCTCGAGCGCGGCGTGCACGTGGATCGGGATTGCCCTGAACAGAGTCATCGCGAAAACCAGGGTACGAACGTATGTGCGATTCATGTGTGAGCGGGGTCACAGTCGCCGGTGCCACTCGACTACCGGTGCGGTGAACCGGGCCTATGTACGGTTCGCCGGGTGACCCGCCGTCGCGCCGACACCCTGCTCGCGGAGCGCGGCCTCGCGGCCTCTCGTACCGCCGCCGCGGCCACCGTGCGCGCCGGGCGAGTCCGCCTGGGTCGGGATGGGCGAGAGGTGGAGAAGCCGAGCGAGCTCGTGCCGGAGGACGCGGAGCTCGTCGTCGAGGAGGGTCATGAATTCGTCTCGCGGGGCGGGATCAAGCTCGACAACGCCCTGAGCGAGCTCCCCGTCGAGGTCGAGAGTCGCCTCTGCCTCGACGTCGGCGCTTCCACGGGCGGCTTCACGGATTGCCTGCTCCAGCGGGGCGCCCGAATGGTGATCGCCGTCGACGTCGGCTACGGCCAGCTCGACTGGCGTCTGCGCCAGGACTCACGCGTGCTGGTCATGGAGCGGCTCAACGCTCGCTACCTCGGCGAGTCGTCGCTGCCCTACCGGCCCGAGCTGATCACGGTCGACGTCTCCTTCATCTCGCTCGCCAAGCTGCTGCCGGCGATCGTCGCCTGCGCGGCGCCAGAGTTCAATCTGGTCGGGCTCGTCAAGCCGCAGTTCGAGCTCGGCAAGGAGAAGGTCGGGAAGGGTGGCGTCGTGCGCGAGGCCGATGATCGTCGCGACGCGATCCGATCGGTGGCCGAGGCCGTGCAGAATGAGGGCCTCGTGGTCAGAGGGCTCGCCTCGTCGGGGCTGCCTGGGCCGAAGGGGAATCGCGAGACCTTCATCTGGGCGACACGAGGCGGCGATTCGGTCGACCTCGAGGACGCCCTGAGGGAGGTGGAGCCGTGAAGCGCGCGATGCTGATCACCCATACGCACCCCGAGGCTTCCTCGGACGCCGTCGCCGCGGCTGTGGCTGCGACCGCGGAGGCGGCACGGGAGGCGTCGGTGCAGCTGGTCGCCACCCCCGATGAGCACGAGAAGCACGGGGATGCCGCGGTTGGGATCGAGAGGGTCGAGGACGGCGAGCGTCCGGACGTCTGCATCGTCCTCGGCGGTGATGGGAGCATCCTCTATGCCCTGCGCCGCTTCGCGGACACGAACGTGCCGGTCTTCGGGATCAACTTCGGCACGATCGGGTTCTTGGCGGCGGTGGAGAGGGAGGAGCTCACCAACGGGCTCGAGCGAGCGCTGAGCGGTGCTTTCGAGGTGATGGATCTGCCGGCGCTCAGGGTGGACCTGCCAGTGGAGCACCCGGTGGCGCTCAACGACGTCAGCTTCGTGCGGCGCCCTCACGGCCGTGTGGCGGAGCTCTCCTACGCGATCGGCGATGCCGAGGTCGGCAACGTCCGCTGTGACGGGCTGGTGGCCGCGACCCCGGCCGGGTCCACGGGATACAACCTCGCGAACGCAGGGCCGATCCTTGCCTGGGGCGTGAGGGGATACGTCGTCAGCTTCATCGCGCCCCATACGCTCGCCGCCCGCGCGCTGGTGGTCGCGCCGAGCGATGCGCTCCAGGTTCGCAACGCCGCCGGGCGCGAGCCGGTCGAGATCTCGCTCGACGGTGAGGCCGCCGGGGAGCTGGCGCCCGGTGACGCGCTCGAGATCCGCTTCGAGGAGACGGTCAGCCGACTCGCCCAGCTGCCGGGCGCGAACTTCTACCGCCGCATACGCGAGAAGTTCGGCAAGCTCGCCTAGCTAGTCTCCAGGCCATGGACCGGAGATGGTGGAGCCTGCTCGCGGTTTGCCTGGCGACGTTCATGTTGCTGCTCGACATCACCGTCGTCAACGTCGCGTTGCCCGACATCCAGAAGGAGCTCCACACCGATCTGACCGGGCTGCAGTGGGTGGTCGACGCCTACACGCTGCTGCTCTCGGCGTTCACGCTGACCATGGGCACGTTGGCCGACCGCTTCGGGCGGCGGCGGCTGTTCGTGATCGGTGTCGGGGTGTTCACGTTCGCATCGCTGCTCTGCGGGCTGGCGACCAGCGCAACCTTCCTGCACCTCGCACGGGGTCTGCAGGGCGTCGGCGGCGCGGCGATGTTCGCGACCTCGCTGGCGCTGATCGCCCAGGAGTTCCATGGCCCCGAGCGCGGCACTGCGATCGCCGCCTGGGGCGCGACGATCGGCGGCGCGGTCGCGGTGGGGCCGCTGGTCGGCGGGGCACTCACCGACGGGCTCGGCTGGGAGTGGATCTTCTTCGTCAACGTCCCGATCGGAATCGGCACGGTGATCCTCGCCGAGACTCAGGCGGGCGAGTCGCGCGATCCCGAGGCCAAGCGCCTCGACTGGGCGGGCCTGATCACCTTCTCGCTCGGGCTCTTTGCGCTGATCTTCGGGCTGCTGCGCGGCAACGCCGAGGGCTGGGGCAGTGGGCTGATCGTGGGTGCGCTGATCGCCGCGGCGGTCCTGCTCGTGGCGTTTGTGCTCTTCGAGTGGCGCCAGGAGCATGCGATGTTCGACCTCAGCCTGTTCCGCAAGCCCGCGTTCTCTGGCGTCTCCTACGGCACCTTCGCGATCGGCGCCGGGATGTTCGCGATGTTCCTCTACATCACGATCTACATGCAGAGCGTGATCGGGATGACGCCGCTCGAGGCCGGCGTCCGCTTCCTGCCCCTGACCCTGTTCGCGTTCATCGTGCCGCTCGCCACCCGCAACCTGGTCGCGAAGATCCCGGCGCGCGTGCCGCTGACGATCGGGCTGACGCTGGTCGGCATCGGGTTGCTGCTGATGCGTGGCGCCCAGCCCGACTCGGAGTGGACGACCCTGCTCGCCGGGTTCATGGTCAGCGGCTTCGGCATCGGGCTCTCCAACCCGTCGATCGCCTCGACCGCGCTCGGGGTCGTGCCCGCGGCGCGGTCGGGCATGGCCTCGGGGATCAACAACACGATGCGGATCGCCGGCGTTGCGACCGGGATCGCCGCCCTCGGCGCGGTGTTCCAGAGCAAGATCTCCGACGAGCTCGCCAGGCTGCTGCCCCAGGCGCCGAGCGGGTTCGCCGACGGGGTCGCCGCGAGCGGTACCCAGGCCGCGAGCCAGGCGCCGCCCCAGCTCCACGACCAGGCCTTCCATGCAGCGGGGGTGGCATTCACCGACGCCTTCAACGACATCCTCCTGATCGGGGCGCTGATCCTCTTCAGCGGCGCGCTTCTGGTGCTCGCCCTGGTGCGCCAGAGCGACTTCGTCCCGCATGGCCCGCCAGAGCAGGCCCGGACGGAGGCGCAGGAGCCCGCAGCCGCGTAATCCGTCGGGCTCCGTCGTTAGAACGAGGGGCCGATGCTCCTCGAGCTCCGAATCGAGAACCTCCTCCTGATCGAGCGCGCCGAGCTGCGCCTCGGGCCGGGCCTGAACGCGATCACGGGGGAGACGGGGGCGGGCAAGACGATCCTCGCCCACTCCTTCGACCTCCTGATGGGAGGCAAGGCCCGCTCCCAGATCGTTCGCCCCGGGGCCGGAGAGGCGTACGTGGAGGGCGTCTTCGCGCTGCCCGACGGCCTACTCGCTGACCCCGAGCTGACCGAGATCGCGGAACGGCTGCCGGAGGGAAGCACCGAGCTGGTCGTCGGCCGGCGGGTCTCGGCGAGCGGGCGGACGAGCGCCTTCCTCGCCGGCCGTTCCACCTCGGTCCCGGACCTCAAGGCCCTGGGCTCACGCCTGCTCGCCTTCTACGGGCAGCACGAGCACCGCAAGCTGACCCTGTCGGGCGC
>DASXSZ010000024.1:0-14590 GCA_036505735.1 Solirubrobacterales bacterium | reverse complement strand
CGGTCGATCTGCGTAACGTTGCCGATCTCCGAGGTGCCGTCCGCCGCCAGGGCGGCGATGAGCATCGCCATCCCGGCGCGGATGTCGGGGCTGTCGACGCGCTCGCCGTGAAGCCGGCTCGGACCGCTGACGATCGCTCTGTGAGGATCGCACAGCGTGATCCGAGCGCCCATCGCGACCAGCTTGTCGACGAAGAACAACCGGTTCTCGAACATCTTCTCGTGGATCACGATCGTGCCGTCCGCTTGCGTGGCGAGCGCCAGCGCGATCGAGGTCAGGTCTGCGGGGAAGGCCGGCCAGGGGCCGTCGTCGATCTTCGGGATCGCGTCGCCCTGGTCGTCGCGGATGGTGAGCTTCTGCTCGGGGGGCACGAGCAGGTCCTGCCCCTCGAGCATCGTCTGCAGGCCGAGGCGCCGGAAGTGGCGCCGGATTCCCTCCAGGTCCTCCGGGACGACGTTCCGAATGCGCAACTCGCCGCTGGTCGCCGCGGCGAGCGCCATGAAGCTCGCGATCTCGATGTGGTCGGAGCAGACGTCATGCTCCGCCCCGCCGAGCTTGTCCTGCCCATGGACGGTCATCACGTTGGAGCCGATCCCGTCGACCTCCGCGCCCATCTTGCACAGCACCCGAGCGAGATCCTGGACGTGAGGCTCTGAGGCGGCGTTGGCGATCGTCGTCGGCCCCTCGGTGAGCGCCGCGGCGAGCAGGGCGTTCTCGGTCCCCATCACCGAGGGCTCGTCCATGAAGATCCGCTTCGGCTTGAGGCCGTCGGGGGGTGCGGAGAGCTCGATCCAGACGTCGCCGTCCACCTTCGCGCCGAGGTCGCGGAACGCGTCCAGGTGCGCGTCGAGGCGGCGGCGGCCGATCGTGTCGCCGCCCGGGGGCGGCATCTTGACCTCGCCGCAGCGGGCGAGCAGCGGCCCGGCCACCAGGAAGGAAGCGCGGATCTGGTTGGCGAGCTCCTCGTCGACCTCGGTGCCGGAGATCGTGGCCGCGTGCAGCCGGACCTCGTTCTCACCGGTCCAGGCGACCTGGACCCCGAGTCGCTCCAGCAGGCCGAGCATCGACTCTACGTCGCGGATCCTCGGCACGTTGCCGATCACCAGTTCCTCGTTGGTGAGCAGGCAGGCCGCCAGGATCGGGAGTGCGGCGTTCTTGTTGCCCGCCGGCACGATCTCTCCCGAGAGCGGGACGCCGCCCTGGATGATGAACTTCTCCACGGCGCCTAGAGTAGCCAGCCCCATGGCGGACGTCTCAAGAGACGATGCATGGCAGCTCGTGACCGAGTGGGTCGACTCCGACTCGCTGCGAAAGCACCTGCTCGGAGTCGAGGCGGCGATGCGCGCCTACGCCCGCAGGTGGGGTGAGGACGAGGAGATCTACGCGGTGACGGGGCTCGTCCACGACCTCGACTACGAGCGCTACCCGGACCTCGACACCGGGCACCCGCGTTACGCGATCAAGGAGCTGGAGGAGCGCGGGTACCCGCGGGAGGTGATCGACGCGGTCGCGGGCCACGCCGACTTCATGGGGGTCCCGCGCCAGTCGCGGATGGCCAAGACGCTGTATGCCGTCGATGAGCTCTCCGGCTTCGTCGCGGCCTGCGCGCTGGTGCGTCCCACGGGCATCGAGGGGATGAAGCCGAAGTCGGTGAAGAAGAAGCTCAGGCAGCCCTCGTTCGCGGCCGCCGTCAGCCGCGACGAGGTGCAGCGCGGCATCGAGGAGCTGGGCGTCGATCCGGACGAGCACATCGCGCTGATCATCGAGGCGCTGGCGGAGCGCTCCGACGAGCTAGGGCTCGGGGCGCGTGAGGGCGCCGGGCCCGGGTCCGAGGGCTAGTCCGAGTGCCACGCTGGCTGAAGATCACCCTCGGCGTGGTCGTGGCGCTCGTCGCCCTGTTGCTCCTCAATGCGCTGGTGGTCTCCAACGCGACGAAGGACGCGTACGTGCGCGATGACGGGGCGCAGCTGGTCGACACCTCGAACGGGACGCTTCAGGTCCTCGACCAGGGCGACCGACAGGGCAGCCCGATCGTGCTGATCCACTGCTACACGTGCTCGATGCACTGGTGGGACGACCTCGCGCCCCTGCTCGAGCGCGATCACCGCGTGATCCGGGTGGATCTTCTCGGTCACGGTGGCTCCGACAAGCCGGGCGCGGGCTACTCCGTCGACGACCAGGCGAGCGCCCTCGCGGAGGCGCTCGCGAAGCTGGGCGTGGTCGACGCCACCGTCGTCGGCCATTCGCTCGGGGGCAGCGTCGCCACGGCCCTGGCCGAGCAGAGCCCGCAGCTCGCCTCCAGGGTCGTGATCATCGATCAGGCACCGGAGGACGGCTTCGAGCACGAGTCACTGGCGCAGCACCTCTCCTACTGGCCGATCGTAGGGCAGGCAATGGACCGCCTGATGCGGGTTGCGCCGACGTCCCTGGTTCGCAATCAGTACGACCAGGCCTTCGCCCCCGGCTACAACATGTCGAGCGGCTTCGACAACCCGGATCAGCCCGTCGACGACCTGCGGGCGATGACCTACACGGCCTTCAACGACACGGTCGACCAGGAGAAGGACTTCGTCGACGATCAGCCTCTCGACGAGCGCCTCGCGGCGACCCACCTTCCGGTGATGGTGATCTTCGGCGCCGAGGACCAGATCTACGACCCGCAGGACGCGATCGCCCGCTACCAGCGCGTGCCGGGCGCCCAGACGCACCTGATCCCGGGGGCCGGGCATTCTCCGAATGTCGAGAAGCCGAACGAGGTCGCGCCGCTGGTCCTGTCCTTCGCGACGCCGCCGGCCCCCGCCCCCGCAAAGAGGAAGCGGTCCCGGAAATAGCGAAAGGGCCCGATTTCTCGGGCCCTTTCTGAGAACAAGGTTTCCCTTGTTCCGTTAAAGAGGAATCTACCCCTCGCAAAAGGGAAGTCAAGGCCCTGTAGACGACGTTTCCGCAATCTGCGGAGTTTCAGGCCGGCTGCGGAGCGGCCTGCGCCTCGGTCAGATCGAGGGTGTCGGCCGGGGCGTTCTGGCGCCTGGACAACGCAATGAAGGGCAGCGCGAAGGCCGCGATCCCGGCGGAGAGCAGGTACGACTGCGCGTAGCCCCAGACGTCCGCCGCGCGCCCCAGTATCGGCTGCGCCCAGACCCCGCCGGTGGAGGACATCATCGAGTCGAAGGAGAGGATCGTCGCCCGCTGCCGCGACGGGATCATCCCGTTGATGTAGGTCTGGCGGATCGGCATGGTCGCGGCGAAGAGCAGCCCCCAGATCGTCGTGAATCCGATCACCGGCCAGAAGCTCTGGACTGTCCCGATCATGACGAGGGCGATGACGCTCGCCCCGGCCATGACGAGCAGCGCGGACGTCCGCCGGTGGAAGAGGCCGCGGATCCCGGGCGCCGCAATCCCGCCGAGGATCTGCGCCCCGGCGACGATCGCGGCCGCCAGACCGGCGATCTGGTAAGCGTGCGGGTCGCCGTAGAGCTCGAGGAGGTAGGGCTGCAGCGCATAGAAGGCGTAGATCCCGACGCCGCCCGTGAATAGGGCCTCGACCATCAGCCACTTGACGGCGGGGACACGCCAGCCGTACTCGATCGAGTTCGACGCGATCTTCCTCATCTCCGCCAGGGGCTTGTCTCCCCCCTCGGGCGTGAAGCCGACGTCGTGCATCAGCCTGAAGGCGACGGCGAACATCGCGATCAGGATCGCCGCCCGAAGCACGAACGGAAAGCCGAGGCTGACCTGCTGGGCGAGGAACCCTCCCGCTACCGATCCGGTCAGCATCCCGACGCCGGTGAGGATCTGGCCGCGGCCGAAGACGGTCTCCAGCTTGCCGGTGTATCCCGTCGTCGTAAGCGCGTCGACCAGCCAGGCCTCCACGGCGCCCGAGAAGAAGGTGAAGCCGAGTCCCAGAAGCAGCGAGACGACCGCCCACTCCCAGAAGGCTCCCTCGATCTGCCAGAGCAGCACGTAGAGCAGGCTCGACCCCGAGAGGGTGAGGGTGCCGAGGAGGTAGGACATGCGGCGCCCGATGGTGTCGGCGACGATGCCGGTCGGCACCTCGAAGATCACCATGCCGCCGGTGAAGAAGGCGTTGGCGGCGAAAGCCTCCAGGTTCGAGAGGCCGGCGTCGAGCAGGAAGATCGTGTTGATCCCCCAGATCAGGGAGGCCGCCAGGGTGTTGCCCAGCATGAGCAGCAGGTACGTGCGCTGGATCGAACGAGACGTCGGCATGTACTGAACCTACTGACCGCCCCCGGCGGCCGGACTCATCGGCCGTGTGCGCACAGCGAAAGGGCCCGGTTTCCCGGGCCCTCTCTGTTTGAACTGACCTGATTGACCTTTCGATCAACCTGTCCTGTCCAAGTGGCGAGCACCCTAGCGTCTGAAACACCGACGTGAATGGGGTGCAAGGACGGGATCCCGCGTTTTGCGGCGATCGGTTGATCCGAATGATTCGCGCATCTCCGCAAATTTCGGAAATGCCGACCCCTCATTGCCAGCGTCCGCCGGCTTTCGCCCAGCTCACGAGGTGATCTACCGAGCAGAACGCGTCCGCGACGCGGTGTTCCCCGCGGTGCCGGACCAGGAGCACATGGGCGTCGCCCAATTCTGCGTCGCAGTACGAGCAGCTCGTAGCTCCCTTGTCGAGCGTCGCCGGCTCGCTCATCGTCCCGGGCTCCCAGTGAGGGCCCTGGATCGACCACGGGATCACATGCTCGAGGCGGCAGAAGACTGCGCGGCGCTCCCCCGCGGGTTCGTAGGCGCGAAAGCCGTCGTCGGACTCGACCTCCGTTCCGCACCACGTGCATGGCTCGTTCATGCATATAGCCTCGCACCGAGATGGCCGGCCTGCGGATAGTCGTGCTCGAGGGCGATCAGACCGGGCAGGAGCTGCTCGAGCAGGCCCTTCGCGTGATCGCCCCCGATGTGATCGGCCTCGAGGTCGAGCTGGAGCGCTACGACCTCTCTCTCGACAACCGGCGGCGGACGCAGAACGCGGTCTGCACGGAGGCCGCCCGGGCGATGGTGGAGGCGCGCTTCGGGATCAAGGCGGCGACGATCACGCCCGAGGGCGCCGATGACGTTGGCAGTCCCAACCGCCTGATCCGCGAGGCGATCGAAGGAAAGGTGATCGTCCGGACGGGCCGCCGGATCCCGGGAGTGAGCCCGGTGGCCGGGATCCATCACCCGATCTCGGTCGTGCGGATGGCGATCGAGGACGCCTACGGCGCCGAGGAGTCCCGGCGACCGGAGGATGGCGATGAGATCGCGCAGCGCACCGAGGTGATCCACCGCTCCAACTGCCGTGCGGTCGCCGAGTACGCCTTCCTGACCGCGCGCCAGATCGAGGGGCGGGTCTACGGCGGGCCCAAGTGGACGGTCAGTCCCGTCTACGAGGGGATGCTGAAGGAGGAGATGGACTCGGCGGCCGAACGGCACCCGGAGGTCGCCTACGAGCCGCTGCTGATCGACGCCACCTATGCCGGGCTGCTCACCGGTCGCGCCGATGCGCCGCTCGTGATCCCGAGCCTCAACCGCGACGGCGACCTGCTCTCCGACCTGGTGCTGCCGCTCTTCGGGTCGATCGCGGGAGCCGAGTCGGTCCTCCTCTCGCTCGATGACGAGCTGAGGGTGCGGGTGGCGATGAGCGAGGCGCCGCACGGGACCGCGCCCGCGCTCGAGGGCAAGGACATCGCCAATCCGATGGGGATGATCCTGGCGGGCGCCGCCGTCCTCCACTACGCCGGCGTCGCCGGCGTCGATGGGGCCCACCGCATCTCGCGGGCGATCTACGAGGCCGTCTTTGACGCTGCCGGTGCAGGCATCCGCACCCCGGATCTGAGCGGGCACGCGAGCACGACGGAGTTCACTGACGCGGTGATCGCGCGGGTCCGGGATCAGCTCGGCTGAAGCGATTCCGGCTCGAAGTCCATCCGGCCCTCGAGCCGCTCATCCGCCTCCGGCCGGGTGAGCTCGTAGAACGCGAGGCGCTGGCCGCCCGGTGTGTGGAGCTCGGCGGCCGGTCCGTGCGGGAATCCGAACTCCGCATCGATCACCGCTCCACGGTCCTGGAGCTCCGCGACGGTCGCCTCCAGGTCGTCGACGCGGTGCAGGACGACCGGTGCCTCCCCTTTGAGATGGCCTGCGAGGAGCAGGCGGGGTCCACAGTCCGAGAGCCGCACCTGGGCGACACGGGTCCCGAACGCCTCGATCGCGAAGACGACCTGGGCGCCCAGGACGTCGCGGTAGAAGCCGAGGTCGCGCGCGACATCGGTGCTCGGCATGTAGAGGAAGTCGAAGGACTCGATCCGGGCCACGGTCAGATGACTGGGCCGGTGGTGGTCGGCGTGCCGACGTCGACCACTCGCCGCCACTCGGTGATCAGGGCGTCGCGGATCACGAAGGCGGTCTTGGCCGTCTCGCCGACTCCGTTTCCGCAGTCGCCGGGGCCCGGGCGCTCCGTCAGCTCGAAGGTCGCGATCGTGAACTTCCCGGATTGGATCGCCTCCGTCAGCTTCGCTCCGCAGGGCAGCGACCTGTTGAACGCCTCCACCTCCCGGCGATCCGTCAGGCGGATGGGTGGGGTTCCATTCTGGACGACGCTCGGGATCGCGAACCGCTCGCTTGCCGCGATGACGTCACCGGCGCGCAGCTCATCCGCCCACTGCTCGATCACCCGCACCGCGTCCGGGTTGGCACCGCCCGGGACGGAGGTGTCCGAGGATGAGGATCCGCAGCCGGATAGCAGCGCGATGCTGAGGGTCGCCAGGGCGGCGATCGCGCGAGCGGTCACCCGTCAATCATGGCAACGCCGGACGGCGGGCCGAGCTATTCCTTGTTGCGCTCCGAGCGCTCGCGGGCGGCCAGCATCCGCTTGACCTTTTCCGGCGGGTATACGAACATATGTTCGATGCCCGTCGCATGCGCGCTGATCCCCCGCTTCCGGCTGATTACGGCCGCACCGGACCGGGGAATCCTGGGGCGCCCCGCGGCGCTTGCCCCCGAGCCGGGCGCCGCGCAGCTGATCGGGGAGGTATCGGCGCCGGCCGAGAGCTTCGGCCTCCGGCCCGGGATGAGGATGGGAGAGGCGCTCTCGCGGTGTCCGGAGCTCGCCCTGATCCCGCCGGACCCCGAGCGGGCCGAGCGCTCCTGGGAGGAGGCGCTGCGCCGGCTGGAGGGGATCGGGGCGGAGGTGGAATCGGGCCGCGCCGGAGAGGCGTTCTTCGAGGCGGGCGCTCTGAGCGGCCTCTGGGGAGGGATCGAGGGAGTGCTGGAGCGGGCTCGAGGCGAGCTCGGCCCGTCAGCGCAGCTCGGCGCGGCACCCGGCCGCTTCTGCGCGTACGTCTCGGCTGCCCGCTCCGATGGAATCGTGCCCGAGGGCGCCGCCGGCGATTACCTGGATCCACTCCCGGTTTCGCTTCTCTGCGGTCGTCTTGGCAGCGATGAGGAGGCGGACGATCTCCCCAACGAGCTCGAGCGGCTCGGGATCTCCACACTCGGGCGGCTCGCGGGGCTGCCGCGCGACGCGGTCGCCGATCGCTTCGGGCGGCTGGGTCTGCGCGCCCTGCGCCTGGCGCGCGGTGAGGACGATCCCTTGCGGCCGCGGCCGGTGCGCGAAGCGATCGCGGTCGAGCTGGAGCTGCCCGAGGCCGCCTCCGGCCAGCAGCTCGAGCGGGCGCTGGAGCTGCTCATCTCCCGTCTCCTCGCCCACGGCGAGAGGCGTGGCCGGACCCTGCGGGCGCTGCGGCTCTCCGCCCGGCTCGCCGCCGGCGGGGGGTGGCGCCGCCAGGTCGCGCTGCGGCGGGCGAGCGCGGAACGGGCCAGGCTCGCCGACGCCCTCCTCCCCCACCTCGCCCTGCTCCCGGCTCCCGCGGCGACGCTGCGGCTGGAGGCGGTGTCTCTGGGACCGGAGACCGGCGAGCAGCTGACGTTCTCGAGTCCCGATCAGGTGCGCCGGCGACGCATCGCCGAGGCGGTGCGCCAGACCCGCTCGGCGGCCGGCGCGGACTCGGTCCTGCGGGTGCTCGAGGTCGATCCGGAGTCCCGGGTGCCGGAGCGGCGGGAGGTGCTGATGCCATTCCCTGAGGAGCCATGAAACCGGGGAGGGTCAACAAGCCCTGGCCAGTCCCGGTGCAGGTGGCATCCGACGGGACCCCCCAGTCGGTCGGCCGGCTGGCGGTTGAGTCCGTCCGGGAGGAGTGGCTGGTCGAGGACGGCTGGTGGACGCAGACACCCCTGCAAAGGCGCTACTTCGAGCTGGTGCTCGAGGACGGCAGCGACGTGGTCGTCTTCTGCGAGACCGCATCAAACGGGGTGCGCTCTCGCGCACCCTCGCATCAATGGTTCAGGCAGCGGGATTGATGGGCTACGTAGAGCTGCATTGCCACTCCGCCTACTCCTTCCTGGACGGGGCCTCCGACCCGGCGGAGCTGGCGGCGACCGCGGCCGGTCTCGGCCACGAGGCCCTGGCGCTGACCGACCACGACAACGTCTGTGGGGCGATGGAGTTCGCTTACGCCTGCGCGGGTGTTGGAGTCCGGCCGATCGTGGGCTGCGAGCTGACCGTGGAGGTGCCGCGGCGGATGCCGCGGCCGGTCCACGTCACCCTGCTGGTCGAGGACGCGAGCGGCTGGGCCAGCCTCTGTCGCCTGATCACCGGGGCCCATCGCGGCACTCGAGACGGTCCCGGGATGAGAGAAGCTCTGCCGCCCTCCCTGCCGATCGACGAGCTCGAGCGCCACACCGACGGGCTGGTATGCCTCTCGGGCTGCGCCCGGGACGGCGCCGTGGCAGGGACCCGGGAGCGGGGCGATCCGGCGGGGGCGGCCCACCTGGCGAGGAGGCTGCTGGGGGCCTTCGGCCCCGATCACTTCCGGATCGAGCTGCAGCGGCCGCTCTGGCGACACGACCGATCGCGCAACCAGTGGCTCGCCTCCCTCGCGGAGCGGCTCGGCGTTCCGGCCGTGGCGACTGGTGACGCGCACGCCCACGAGCGATCGCGCCTCGCCCTTCAGGACGCGATGGTGGCGGTGCGGCTGGGCGCGACGCTGGACGAGACCGAGGGGCTGCGGCGCGGCAACTCCGCCTCCGCCCTGCTCTCGGCCGGCGAGGCGGCGGCGCGCTTTCGCGATCACCCCGAGGCGGTGGCCGAGACGGAGCGGCTCGCCGACCGCCTGCGTTTCGATCTCACCAAGGAGCTCGGCTACAGCTATCCGGGCGCGGAGGACCGGGGCGCGGACCGGCGGCTGGCGGAGCTCTGCCGAGTCCGTCTGGTCCACCGCTACGAAGGGACCCCCCACCGCGCCGAGGCCGAGTGCCGCCTGGAGGAGGAGCTGGAGCTGATCAGGGAGCTGCGCCTCTCGGGCTTCTTCCTTCTCCACCAGGACATGCTGGAGCTGGCTCGCGAGGTGGCGGTCGAAGTGCGCGGAGCCGACTCGGCCAGGCGGCTGCTGCCGCCGGGCCGGGGGCGCGGCTCGAGCGTCAGCTCGCTGGTCTGCTACCTGACCGGCCTCTCGCACATCGATCCGGTGAAGAACGATCTCTTCCTGGGCCGCTTCCTGAACGAGGAGCTGACCGAGGTCCCGGACATCGACCTCGATTTTCCCCGCGATATCCGCGAAAAGCTGATCCCGCGGGTGCATGAGCGCTACGGGCCGGAGCGCTCGGCGCTCGTCGCCTCATTCGCCACCTACCGGGCGCGAGGGGCGATCCGCGACCTCGGCAAGGCGCTGGGACTGCCGCCCGGCGAGGTGGAGCGGTTCGCCCGCGCCGTCGATGTCTACGAGGCGAGCCGCGATGCCTGGGCGCGGATGGAGGAGACGCTGGGCAAGCTGCGCGCACGCTCCCCGCGCTGGCGGGCACTCGCCGAGCTGCTGCCGGAGATCGCGGGTCTCCCCCGCCACATCTCCCAGCACCCCGGCGGCATGGTGATCTCGACCACTCCACTGATCGAGATCTGTCCTGTGCAGCCGGCGGCGATGGAGGGGCGGCAGATTGCGCAGTGGGACAAGGATTCATGTGCGGATGCGGGCTTTTTGAAGATCGATCTGCTTGGGCTGGGGATGCTGTCGGCGGTCGAGCGCTGCGTGGACGAGATCGCGCGCACCCGCGGCGAGCGAATCGACCTCTCGCATGTGCCGCTCGGCGACGAGCAAGTGTGGAGTGCCATACAGCGCGCCGAGACGACCGGCGTCTTCCAGATCGAGAGCAGGGCCCAGATGCAGATGCTGCCGCGCACCCTGCCGGAGAGCCTCGATGACCTGACGGTCCAGGTGGCGCTGGTGCGGCCGGGGCCGATCCAGGGGGGCGCGGTTCACCCCTACATCGAGCGGCGCAAGCGGCTGCGGGAGGATCCCTCCTACAAGGTCCCCTACGAGCATCCCTCGCTGGAGCCGGTGCTGCGGGACACGCTGGGGGCGATCGTCTTCCAGGACCAGGTGCTCGAGGTGGCGATGGCGCTCGCCGGGTTCTCGGTCGGAGAGGCCGAGGGGTTGCGGCGGGCGATGAGTCGCAAGCGCTCCGAGGCGGCGATGCAGCGCTATCGGGAGCGGTTCATCGAGGGCGCGATCGGGCGCGGGGTCTCTCGCCAGGTGGCCGAGCGGGTCTTCGGGCAGATCGAGGGGTTCTCCGGCTTCGGGTTCCCCAAGGCCCATTCGGCCGCCTTCGGTCTGCTCGCCTACCAGTCGACCTGGCTGCGGGTGCACTACGGGCCGGAGCTGCTCTGCGCCCTGCTCAACGAGCAGCCGATGGGCTTCTACCCGCCCGATGCGCTGGTCCACGAGGCCCAGCGGCGGGGGATCGAGATCCTGCCTCCCGACGTCAACGTGAGCGAGCTCGATTGCCGGGTGGAGACGACCGGGGCGGCAGGGGGCGCCGCGGGGAATCCGCCGGTGCGGATCGGGCTTGGGTACGTCGCCGAGGTACCGGAGGTCGATGTGGAGGCGGTGATCGCCGAGCGGAGGCGCGGCGGGTCATATCGCAGCATCTCCGACCTGGCCGGTCGGTCGGGCGCCGGGGCGGCGGCGCTGCAGCGGCTGGCGTGGGCCGGGGCCGCTGACACGCTCGTCGACGGGTCCGTTCCGATCGATCCCGACGAGGAGCGCAGACGGGCGGCGCTGTGGGCCGTCGGGGGCGCGGCTCGGGCCTCCCGTACCGACGATGGAGCCCAGCTGGCACTCCCGCTCGATGGCTCCCCCACCCCGCCGCTGCCCCAGCTCGGGCCCTGGGATCGGATCGTGGCCGACTACCGGACGACCGGGATGACCCTGGGGCGCCATCCGATGGAGCTGTTGCGATTCTCACTCTCCCCCGAGGTCCTGACCAGCGAGGGACTCGGCCGGACGCGGGATGGGGCGTTGGTCAAGGTCGCCGGGATGGTGGTCGCCCGGCAGCGGCCGGCAACCGCCAACGGCGTGGTCTTCATGCTGCTCGAGGACGAGCGGGGCACGATCAATCTGATCGTCCCTCCGCCCGTGGTGGAGCGCTGCCGCCTGGCGGTGAGGACGTCGGGGTTCGTGCAGGCGACCGGGAAGCTCGAGCATCGCGAGGGGACGACCAACGTGGTCGTCTCGGTGATCGAGCGGCTCGAGCCGGGTGAGCTGCCCGCACCGAAGATTCGCGAGCTCGAGCCACCGGTGCACAGGGAGACCGGGAAGGAGCCGGCCGAGGAGCACCGGCACGAGCCAGCCATGGCCGGTGCGTCGGCCGTTGGGCTCTCGAAGCGCGGATTCGACGGGGTGCGCGAGGCCGCGATGGCGGAGCTGGCCGCCTCGCTGCCGGCTCCGCACAGCTTCGGTAGGCGCGGGCGCTAGCCCAGGCCGGGCTTCGTGGTCATCAAGAAGATCGCCGCGATCAGCAGGATCCCCATGATCGATCCGACGATCCCCTCGGCCCTACCCAGGCGCTGGTAGGTCGGGGGCAGGTCCGCGAGCTTGAGCTCTCGATCGCCCGCGTCCGCGATCGCCTTCTCGATGATCGGCAGGAGCTTCCGGTCGGCCGGGATGAAGAAGAAGACGTTGACCAGCGCGATCACCGCCAGGATGGTGATCGTCGCGCTCACCCAGAAGTCGCCGTAGTCCCAGCCGCCCTTGTCCATCTGGTAGATGCCGGTCGCGGCAACGATCACCACCGCCGGCAGAGCGAAGAACTGGTTGAGGACGAGCTGCAGCCGGTGCACGTAGGGCAGGTTCCGGGCGCTGGCCCGCATCGCCACGGGGAACATCACGGACTCGGAGAAGGTCGAGCCGAAGCCGACCACGACCGCGGTTATGTGCAGGAAGATGGAGAACTCAACGTTGGTGACGGCAAGCGGCATCCGGAACCTCCCTTCGTGAACTCGGTGGAGCTGGACCTTATCCCGCTGCCTCGGCTTCCCAATGGCGGGTGAAGGAGACTTAGGGCCTGCCCGAGACGCGCTACACGAAGAGTGGCGACTACAACATCGCCTACCAGGTGATCGGAGAGGGCGATCTGGATCTGTTGTGGGTCGCCGGCTTCGTATCCAACGTCGAGCTCGCCTGGGAAGAGCCGCTGCTCGCCCGCTTCCTGAACCGCCTCGCACGCTTCTCTCGGCTGATCATCTTCGACAAGCGCGGCACGGGTCTCTCCGATCGGGTTTCACGGAGCGAGCTGCCGACACTCGAGGAGCGCATGGACGACGTTCTCGCGGTGCTCGCTGCGGCGGGATCGGAACGCGCGGCGGTGATGGGTCACTCCGAGGGGGGGAATCTCGCGGTCCTCTACGCCGCCACGTATCCGGAGAGGGTGAATGCACTGGTCACCACCGGGATCTTCGCGAAGCGGCGCTGGAGCCCCGACTACCCCTGGGCTGAGAGGACGGAGGAGCGGGAGAGGTACATCGCGGGGCTCGAGCAACGCTGGGGCACCGATTCCGACGTCGAGCGAATCGCGCCGAGTGCCGCGCGGGACCCCGCGTTCGCAAAGCGGCTGGCGACCTACTTCCGGCAGAGCGCAAGTCCGGGGGACGCAGCCGCGCTCTTGCGAATGAACACGGATATCGATATCCGGGCGGTTCTGCCGACGATCAGCGTGCCGACGCTGGTCCTGCACCGGACCGGGGATCTGGACGCGAACATCGAGGAGGGTAGATGGCTCGCCAGCCAGATCCCGGGCGCGAAGTTCGTGGAGCTGCCCGGCGACGACCACCTGCCATGGGTTGGTGACCAGGACCGGATCCTCGAGGAGGCCGAGCGGTTCCTGACGGGCGGCCTCGCCCCCGTCGAGCCGGATCGGATCCTGGCGACGATCCTCGTCACGGACATCGTCGGGTCAACCGAACGGGCGGCGGAGCTGGGCGATCGGGCCTGGCGAGAACTGCTCGATCGACACCATGCGATCGTGCGCGAGGAGCTTCGCCGTTTCCGTGGCGAGGAGGTCGATACCGCGGGAGACGGATTCCTGGCCACGTTTGACGGGCCCGGTCGGGCGATCCGGGCGGCGGTGGCCATTCGGGACGGGCTGGAGCAGAGCGAGATAGGGGTCAGGTGCGGACTGCACACGGGCGAGTGCGAGCGGCTGGGTGGCAAGATCGCGGGCATCGCGGTTCACATGGCGGCCCGCATCGCCGCAACCGCTGAGCCCGGCGAGATCCGGGTCTCCGGCACGGTTCGGGCCCTGGTGGCCGGCTCGGGCATCGAGTTCTCGGACCGCGGCTCGGTGGCACTTAAGGGAGTGCCCGACGAGCAGCGCCTGTTTGCCGTGGCGGCCTGCTGACGTCTTGCCTGGTCCTGCAAGTTCGCCTGCAAACGGGCCGGTTCCGTCCGAGGCCACCCATACCTTCCCGCACATGGGAAAGCTCATAGACATAAGGGAGCGGCTGCTCGACGCGGCCGACCTGATGATCGACTTCGCGACGCTCGGGGAGTACGGGATCGAGCCCGAGCCGGTGCGCGAGTGCGAGGTGCGAACCCCGCGACTGGCCTCGGGCGCGCCCCACCATCTGCACGATCGGGCCGGAGCGCAGCAGCGCCTCGCCGCCTAGACCTCTCGAGCCATTCCAGACTGGGAGGACGCCCGCCACAGCGGGCAAAAAAAGAGCCGCCCTCACGGGCGGCTCTTTCAAAATAAGACCGGCGGCGACCTACTCTCCCGGGCGGTTGCCCGCCAAGTACCATCGGCGCTGAGAGGCTTAACGGCTCTGTTCGGAATGGGAAGAGGTGTTTCCCTCTCGCTATCTCGCCACCGAAAGGTTTCGAGACGGCCTCCGTGGGCCTTGAAAACCGCACTAGGCCGGATAAGAAGCAAGAAAATCCGTCAAGCCCTCGACCCATTAGTACCGGTCTGCTGATCGCATTGCTGCGATTGCACAGCCGGCCTATCGACCTGGTGGTCTACCAGGGGTCTTACTCCCTCAAGGGGATGGGAGAGCTCATCTCGAGGCTGGCTTCGCGCTTAGATGCTTTCAGCGCTTATCCGTGCCGCGCGTAGCTAACCAGCAGTGCCCTTGGCAGGACAACTGGTACACCAGAGGCGCGTTCATCCCGGTCCTCTCGTACTAGGGACGACTCCTCTCAACTCTCCAACGCCCACAGAAGATAGGGACCGAACTGTCTCACGACGTTCTGAACCCAGCTCGCGT